>NZ_JBHVYZ010000070.1:0-42198 GCF_042880295.1 Streptomyces sp. NPDC058307 | reverse complement strand
GGCCTTGGGGCCCCCCCGCCGGCCTTCGTGTGTCCGGCGTCAACCGGTCTGCTCCGCGCGTCAGACGGGCTGCCCGATCGGCCGTACGACCACGGTGTTGATGTCGACGCCCTCCGGCTGCCGTACGGCCCACACCACCGAGTCGGCGATCTGGTCGGCGGTGAGCAGGTGGCCGGGCGGCAGGCTGCCGTAGCTGTCCCAGAACGGCGTCTCCACGCGGCCCGGAGCGATCAGGGTGACGCCGACACCGAACTCGGTGACCTCACGGCGGGCGTTCTCGGCGAGCCCGGTCACCGCCCACTTCGTGGCCCCGTAGATGTTGCCGGGTCCGTGGACGAACCCGGCGACGCTGCCGACCAGGACGATCCGGCCGCGGCTCTCCTTGAGGGCGTCGATGGAGGCGCGGATGAGGAGGGCGGGGCCGAGCACGTTGGTCAGCACCATCTCGGTCCAGCCGGCGGGGTCTCCCGCGGCCACGGTGTCATGGGTGGCGAAGCCCGCGTTGGCGACGACCGTGTCCAGCCGGCCGAACTCCTTGAGCGTGCCGTCGACGGCCGCCTTGACGTCCCCGTACTCGGCGGCGTTGCCGACGACGTCCGGGTTGCCCAGTTCCTCGGCGAAGGCACGCAGACGCGGCTCGCCCCGCCCCGTCACGGCCACGCGGTGGCCCGCGTCGAGCAGTTGCCGTGCGACCGCGGCGCCGATACCGCTGCCGCCGCCGGTGATGAGTGCGACCGGTGAGTCGGACATGGTTTCCCCCTGTGTTCTTCCGTCTGTGTTCTCTGTCGTCTCGTGGATGTCGGGGAGTACATCAGTTGGAGCCTTCTCGAAGTCAAGTGCCGCAGTCCTGGCGGTAGTCGGCCGACGGGAACCAGCGCCGCCACTGCGTCCGGGTGAGTTCCGCGGGCGCCCGGGCGCACACCGTGCGGGCGGCACGGTCGGGCTCCAACGGGTAGGTTCTGTCGGCGCCCTCAACCGGTGCGCACAGCCGTGTGCACCGTGTGCACCGCCAGCACGAACACATCCGCCCGCCGGTGCACACTCGCCGCGTCCTCGAGATCGAGCAGCCGGTCGAGAGTGTCCCGGTCATCGGGTTCCAGGAGCTCCCCGAACACGTCCCGCAGCCGCCCCAGCGACGCGGCGATGTACGCACGGGCCCGATCGGTCGTCGGCGCCGGAAGATCCAGCATGAAGCTGCGGGTGCCGGTGTGCCGCAGCCCGGCGGAGGCCATCAGCGCGGGCCAGTCCTCGACCTCGGAGACGGAGTCGGGCAGATCCGCCCGCATCTGCGCGAACCACTCCTCCTCCAGCGCGTCGAGCCGCGCCTGGAGCCCGGGCCGTCCGATCCCGATGTCCCGGGGCAGAAAGCGCGCCGGCAGCCGGCCCTCCAGCAACGCCAGCGTGCCGCCCCGTGCCAGCCGCGAGGCGAACGCGGCGATCCCGGCCCGCTGGTCCCCCAGGTGGTGCAGGCTCCGGCTGGCCCAGAGCAGGTCGACGGGATAGTCCAAGTCCTCGAGAACACCGGGCAGTTCACCGGCGAGGGCCCCGAAGCGGTCGGCGACGCCGAGCCGCTCGGCCCGGGCCCGCGCCCGATCCAGCAGCGGCTCGGCCCCGTCGACGGCGACCACCCGGGCGCCCGGAAACGCCTCGGCGAGCAGACAGGACAGCACCCCGGGCCCACTGCCCGCGTCGACGATGAGTCCCGGCTCGGTCTGCTTGTGCCCGAGCCAGGCCAGCGCCCGTTCGTACAGGGGCGTGAACAGTTCCGCCTGGGTCTCCAGGTGCTGGGCCATCCTGGACCAGTCGATGTCGGTGTGGTCGTGGTGGTGGTGACCGTGGGTGCCGTGCTCGTGCGCCATGGTGCCAGCCTCTCCTCGGGATGCGGCCAGCGTGCGCCGACGCACCGCGAGACGCCAGTGATGTTGCCACGACAGCAAAGAGCACGGCAAAGCGGACGCAAAGAAAACAGGATGCGCCCACCCCGGCCGGTCCTTCACGATGACCCCATGGACGACGAACTGGTGGAGCGCTTCCTCGAAGACGGATTCGTGAAGATCGAGGGTGCTTTCCCGCCCCGCGTCGCCCAGCACTGCGCGTCGCTGCTGTGGCGGGAGACGGGCTACGACCCCGAGGACCCGGCCTCCTGGAAGGACCCGGTGGTGTGGGTGGCCGGGATGGCACAGGGCCCGTTCGCGGCCGCCGCCAACTCGCCGGTCCTGCACGAGGCGTTCGACCTTCTGGTGGGTGAGGACCGCTGGCAGCCCCGCTACTCACTGGGCACTTTCCCGTTGCGGTTTCCGCACGCGGAGGAACCGGACGACGCGGGCTGGCACATCGAAGGCAGCTACCTCCCCGAGGACGCGCCGGCCGGGATGTACCACACCAACCTGCGCTCCCGGGACCGCGCCCTGCTGATGCTGTTCCTGTTCAGCGAGGTCACCGAGGCCGACGCCCCGACCCGTATCAGGGTGGGCTCCCATCTCGACGTACCGCCGGTCCTGGAGCCGTACGGCGAACAGGGCGCCTCCTTCCTGGAGTTGGGCCCGCAGGTGGACAAGGCCTCGGAACATCGTCCGCTCGCCCACGCCACCGGCAGGCCCGGGGACGTCTACCTCTGCCATCCCTTCCTGGTCCACGCGGCGCAACCGCACCACGGCACACGCCCCCGCTTCATGGCACAGCCGCCGCTGCTCCCGGCCGAGCCGTACGTGCTGGACCGCCCGGACGGCGACTATTCGGCGGCGGAGTTCGCGATCCGCCGGGGCCTGGCCACAGAGCACTGACCAGACCCCGGCGGGGTGATTCTCTTAGGGGCGCGGGTCTGTATCAACATGCGGCTCCGCCGCGCGGGCGCGACCAGCCACAACGGACCCGCAACTCACATCGAACCGCCCCCGGACCGGCTAGAGCGCCGGGTACGCGTTCTTCATGAGCTCCTGGAACTGCGCCGAGAACCAGTGCCCCGACAGCGGGGCGTTCGGCAGCGCACCGGACATGTTGTTGTTGTTGCGCGGGTTGCCGGTGTACGTCGGGTCGCACATCCGGTCGAAGCCCTTGCCCTCGTCGTTCGCGATCGCGGAGCTGGACCCGTCGGACTCACCCGGAGGCTTGACCCACACGTAGGCGTCGATCCCGGCGGCCGGGCTGGCCTTCGGGCGCTCACCGAGGCCGGCCCCGGACTGGTTGCACCAGTTGCCGACGTGGATACGCCGGTCGATCCGGCCGCCGTTGACGTAGGTGTCCACGTCCGTGGTGGCACCGGGACCGGTGGGCCGGGCGGTGCCGCCCCAGCCGTTGCGGGAGGTGTCGATCAGCATGCCGACGCCCGAGGGGAAGCCCTGGTTCACGGCCTCCTGCCGGAACGCCTGGGCGTAGGAGAGCTCGTCGGTGTACCGGTTCCAGTCCACCCACTTGGACTCGCGCACGGACTTGCCGTTCACGGAGTCGTTGATGGTGAAGTACTGCTCCTTCAGCGCGCTGTAGTTGGCGGTGTTGGTGATGAAGCCCTGCACGTCGTTGACCGTGGCGCCCTCGGCGGTGGCCGCCTGCTTGATCGTCTGGATGCTCGAAGAGAAGTTGTCGTCCCAGCCGAGCCAGCCGTGGTGACCGGCATCCACGTAGTTGTAGACGTTGGGTGCGTCACCGAGCTTGTTGAGCGCGTAGCCGACGCCCTTGACGTAGTTGCCGTTGGCCTTCATCGTGTCGCAGTTGGCGGTGGCCGTGGCCCGCGGCGAGACGTTGGTGACGAGGTTGGGCAGCGAGTCGAGCTCGACCGTGTTGACGATCCGCAGCGAGGCGTACTTGGGGTCGGCGAGGATCGCCGCGATCGGGTCGATGTACTGCGTCTTGTACTTGTCGATCTCCGTCGGGCCGAGTTCGCCGTTGGAGGCGAGTGCCGCGCAGTCACGGCCGGGCAGGTCGTAGATGACGAGCTGGACGACGAGCTCGCCGCTGCCCTTCTGCTCCAGGGCCTTGTCGAGGTGGGCGCGCAGTCCCATCCCGCCGTTGACGCCGTTGATCGCGGCGATCCGGTCGAGCCACACGGCGGTGGGCTGGTTGGAGATCCGGCTGCCACCGGGTTCGGCCGCGGCCTTCGCCGACCATTCCGGGTTCACGTACACCTTGGCGCCGGCGTACGGGTTGTCGACCTTGGTGCCGGGGGTGCCGGGATCGGTCGGAGGGGGGTCGGTAGGGCCGCCGCCGCCGTCGACGTTGCAGGTCACACCGTCGAGAGTGAAGGTGGCCGGGACGGCGTTGGTGCCGCTGTAGGTGCCCTGGAAGCCGAAGCTGGCCGAACCGCCGGTGGGGAGCGTGCCGTTGTAGCTCTCGTTGGCGGCGGTGACGGCCGTCCCGCTCTGGCTGACCTTGGCGTTCCAGCCGCTGGTGACCTTCTGGTTTCCGGCGTACGACCACTTCAGCGACCAACTCGACTTGGCGGCGCTGTTGTTGGTGATCGTGACGGCTGCGGTGAAGCCGGTGTCCCACTGGTTCTGCACCTTGTAGTCCACGGTGCAGGGGACGGCGGCGAGGCCCACGTCCCCGGGGGCGACTGCTAGCGCGGTCCCGGAGGCCCCGGCGACGAGCGCCAGGGCAGCGAGGAGCGCTGTTCTCGTACGACTCATGAGTGCGGGTTTCCTTCTCGTTCGCGGGTGTTGTCCGTCAAGCGGGTGCTGTGCGTCGAGCGGGTGCTGTGCGTCGAGCGGGGTGCTATCCGTTCAGGGCACGCAGATGGTCACGCAGCCCGGTGCCGAACGCTGTGGGTGTGCCGTCGTAGCTGCTGATCAGGGACGGTCCGGCAGAGCAGTCCCAGGTGTTCCAGGTCCAGCCGAGGTACGACAGGCCATGGCTGTCGAACCACTTCATGACCTGGTCGATGAAGCCGTGCGCGCAGGTGTTCTCGCCGATCTCCCCCGCCACGAGCGGGACTTGGGCGGCCACCGGCGCGAGCGTGGAGTTCCAGCAGCTCTCGGTGGAGCAGGTGTTGAAGTTGTACACGTGCCAGGCGGCGGCGAGATTGCCCGCCGGGTCGGCCGGTTTGTAGGTCAGCCACTGGCTGAGGTCGTTGGAGTAGGCGATCCCGCCGGCCAGGATCAGGTTGGTCGCGCCGGTGCCCCGGACGCTGTCGACGAGATCCTGCATACCGGCGACCTCGTACCCGATGCCCGGGCAGCTGCCGCCGTCCCGCCAGCACTGCCACGCCTGGGTGGTCGTGGAGGTGGCGCGGTCCGGGTAGGGCTCGTTGAACAGGTCGAAGACGACGGACCGGTCGCTCTTGAAGGTGTTGGCCACCGAGGCCCAGAAGGAGGGCGTGTACTGCATGTCGGGCATCGGCTTCTGGCAGCTTGCGTGCACGTCGGAGCAGCCGGCGGAGTTGCCGGTGTACTGCCCGTAGGTCCAGTGCAGTTCGACCACGGGTGTCATGCCGTGCGCCTTGACCTTGGCGACCAGGTCCTTGACGGCGTTGATGTAGTTCGCCCCGGCGTAGGCCGGGTCGATGTTGGACAGTCCCAGCCAGCACTCCTCGTTGAGAGGGATGCGGACCGTGTTGGCCTTCCAGTCGGCGATCGCCTTGACGGAGGCGTCGTCGACCGGGCCGTCGAAGATGCCGCGGCCCTGGACGCACATGAACTCGCCGCCGGACCGGTTCACCCCGAGCAGCCGACGGGTGGTGCCGGCTGCGTCCACGAGCTTGTTGCCGGAGACCCGAAGAGCCGGGGGTGTGCCCTCGGCCGGGTCCGTCGGGTCCGGCGTGGGCGAGGGCTCGGCAGCCGTGTTGCAGCTGGTGCCGTTGAGCTTGAACGAGGTCGGGACGGCGTTGCTCCCGGACCAGGACGCGATGAATCCGGCGCTGACGCTCGCTCCGGTGGCCAGCGAGCCGTTGTAGCTCTCGTTGGCAGCGGTGACCGTCGTACCGGACTGGGACCATGTGGCGTTCCAGCCCTGGGTGAGCTTCTGGCCGCCGGCGAAGTCGAACGTGAGGCTCCAACTGCTCACGGCGGCCATGTTGTTGGTGATTTTCACGGCACCCTGGAAGCCGCTGCCCCACTGGCTGGTGACGGAGTACTCCACCGAGCAGGCAGGGGCGGCGCCGGACGCCGTGACCACCGGCACCGTCACGGACCCGATAAGGGCGACCGCGCCGGCAACGGCTGCTGCTTTCCCCCGGGGGATGACCCCCGGACCCCCAGCAGAAAAACGGGCCGGCCGACGTGACCGGCGCGTCCTTCGCGGGGCGAACCTGAGTAAAGGTACTGAACGCGGGGGGTGTCGCATGAGCGACTCCTTGCAGACCAGCGCGCCGTTACGGACGCGTCGACTGATGGAACCGCTCCCACTGGTGCCAAGGAAGGTAGCGCCAAGTGACGGCAAAGAACAGGGGGGTCACTTGACTTTTCCCGAGACCGGTTCGTCGAATCTTTTCGACTCTTCAAGCACCTTGACCCCTTGAAGGCTCGTCCTCACTATGGGAGCGCTCCCACTGGTTCAAGCCTTGACTTCTCCGAGCCGCACAAGGAGGAACCAGCAATGCCCCCCACCAGGAGACGCCGGCCCGTCCGGCGATTGTGGACCGCTGTCGTGGCGGCCATGGCACTGCCGTTCGCGATGCTGAGTGCGGCTTCAACTCCCGCACAAGCAGCGTCAGTTCAGTGCAGTGTCGACTACAAGACCAATGACTGGGGCTCCGGTTTCACCGCGGATCTGACGATCACCAACCGCGGCACGGACGCCATCAACGGCTGGACCCTGACGTACAGCTACGCGGGCAACCAGAAGCTGAGCAACGGCTGGAACGGCACGTGGTCCCAGTCCGGCCAGGCGGTCACGGTCAAGAACGCCTCGTACAACGCGAACATCGCCGCGGGTGCCGCCGTCACCACCGGGGCGCAGTTCACCTACAGCGGCAGCAACGCCGCTCCAACCGACTTCGCCGTCAACGGCACGAGTTGCACCGGCGCCCACCAGCCGCCGATCACCGTGCTGACCAGCCCGGCCGCGGGCGCGGTCTACACCCAGGGCACCGCGGTCCCGCTCGCCGCGACGGCCGCCGCCGCGGACAACGCGACCATCAGCAAGGTGGAGTTCTACGACAACACCACACTGCTGGGCACCGACACGACCTCGCCGTACTCGCTCTCGGCCTCAAGCTTGACCGTGGGCAGTCATTCGCTCCTTGCGAAGGCGTACGACAGCCTGGGCGCGTCCGGTGAGTCGACACCCGTCGGCATCACCGTCGCCTCGGGTCCCGCGGTCGTCGCCTCGGCCACCCAACTCGCCGTCCAGCAGGGCAAGACGGGCACCTACACCGTGAAGCTGTCGACGCAGCCCTCGGCCAACGTGACCGTCACGACCGCCCGCACGAGCGGCAACTCGGGGCTCACGGTGACCGGCGGGGCCTCGCTGACCTTCACCCCGTCGAACTGGAACACCGCGCAGACGGTGACGATCACCGGCAACGCCTCCGGCACCGGAGCGGCGACCTTCGAGTCGACGGCGACCGGCCACGCCAAGGCCTCGGTGACGGTCACCCAGATCACGGCGACGGGCACGTACAACGCCCGCTTCCTGGATCTGTACGGCAAGATCACCAACCCGGCGAACGGCTACTTCTCCCCCGAGGGCATCCCCTACCACTCGGTCGAGACACTGATCGTCGAGGCGCCGGACCAGGGCCACGAGACCACGTCGGAGGCGTACAGCTACCTCCTGTGGCTGCAGGCCATGTACGGCAAGGTGACGGGCGACTGGTCCAAGTTCAACGGTGCCTGGGACATCATGGAGAAGTACATGATCCCCACGCACGCCGACCAGCCGACCAACTCCTTCTACAACGCCTCCAAGCCGGCGACCTACGCGCCCGAGCTGGACACCCCGAACGAGTACCCGGCGAAGCTGGACTCCTCGGTGTCGGTAGGCTCCGACCCGATCGCCGGTGAGCTGAAGAGCGCGTACGGCACGGACGACATCTACGGCATGCACTGGCTCCAGGACGTCGACAACGTCTACGGCTACGGCAACGCGCCCGGCAAGTGCGAGGCGGGACCGACCGACACCGGACCGTCGTACATCAACACCTTCCAGCGCGGTGCGCAGGAGTCGGTGTGGGAGACGGTGCCGCAGCCGACCTGCGACCAGTTCAAGTACGGCGGCAAGAACGGCTACCTGGACCTGTTCACGGGTGACTCCTCGTACGCCAAGCAGTGGAAGTTCACCGACGCCCCGGACGCCGACGCGCGTGCGGTGCAGGCCGCTTACTGGGCCGACACCTGGGCCAAGGAGCAGGGCAAGGGCTCCGACGTCTCCACGACCGTGGGCAAGGCCGCGAAGATGGGCGACTATCTGCGCTACGCCATGTACGACAAGTACTTCAAGAAGATCGGCAACTGTGTCGGTCCCTCCACCTGCGCGGCCGGTACCGGCAAGGACGCCTCGATGTACCTGCTGTCCTGGTACTACGCCTGGGGCGGCGCCACCGACACCTCGGCGGGCTGGGCCTGGCGCATCGGATCCAGTCACGCGCACGGCGGCTACCAGAACCCGATGGCCGCGTACGCGCTGAGCAACTACGCCGACCTCAAGCCCAAGTCGGCCACGGGCGCCTCGGACTGGAACACCTCGCTCGGCCGGCAGCTGGAGTTCTACCGCTGGCTGCAGTCCGACGAGGGCGCCATCGCGGGCGGTGCGACCAACAGCTGGGCGGGCCGTTACGCGACTCCCCCGGCCGGCAAGTCGACCTTCTACGGCATGTACTACGACGAGCAGCCCGTCTACCACGACCCGCCGTCCAACCAGTGGTTCGGCTTCCAGGCATGGTCGATGGAGCGGGTCGCCGAGTACTACCAGCAGACGGGGAACGCGCAGGCCAAGGCGGTCCTCGACAAGTGGGTCAAGTGGGCGCTGTCCAAGACCACGATCAACCCGGACGGCACGTACCAGATCCCGTCGACGCTTCAGTGGTCGGGCCAGCCCGACACCTGGAACGCGTCGAGTCCCGGCGCCAACAGCGGACTTCACGTCACCGTCGCCGACTACACCAACGACGTCGGAGTGGCCGCCGCGTACGCCAAGACCCTGACGTACTACGCGGACCGCAGTGGTGACACCCAGGCCGCTTCCACGGCCAAGTCGCTGCTGGACGGCATGTGGAACAACTACCAGGACAGCCTGGGCATCGCGGTGCCGGAGAACCGGGCGGACTACAACCGGTTCGACGACTCGGTGTACGTCCCGAGCGGCTGGACCGGGACCATGCCGAACGGTGACGCGATCAACGCGTCGTCGACCTTCGAGTCGATCCGGTCCTTCTACAAGAGCGACCCGGCCTGGTCGAAGATCGAGGCCTACCTCAAGGGCGGCGCGGTGCCGTCGTTCACGTACCACCGGTTCTGGGCCCAGGCGGACATCGCCCTGGCCATGGGGTCGTACGCGGAGCTTCTCGAATAGCCCCCGCCGAGCGCTCCGCGGGTTGGGCCGTTGATTGGCTGCGGGTCCGTTGTGGCTGGTCGCGCTCGCGCGGCGGAGCCGCACAATCGATGCAGTCCCGCGCCCCCAAGGGCGCGTCACCTCACCGCTCATCCTGCGGAACCGCTCGAAGGCTTCGCGTATAAGGCTCCGCCACCTGACGGCGGGGCCGAAACAGCCGGGCGGCCCCCTCCCGCACTGGGGGTCGCCCGGCAACTCTCGCACCAGACGGAAAGCGCTTACCCCACACTCCCCCTTTCCGGAAAGGACCCCCCGTGCGAAGAACCCGCATCCTCACGGCCGTGCTCGCGCTCGCGGCCGGGCTGCTCGCCGGCACCCCGCCCGCACTGGCGGCCGACAGCACCGCGAAGGTCTCGCTCGCCGCCGACACGTACACCTGGAAGAACGCCCGGATCGACGGCGGCGGTTTCGTGCCGGGCATCGTCTTCAACCGCAAGGAGAAGAACCTGGCGTACGCCCGCACGGACATCGGCGGCGCCTACCGCTGGCAGGAGTCCTCGAAGACCTGGACGCCGCTGCTCGACTCGGTCGGCTGGAACGACTGGGGGCACACCGGCGTGGTCAGTCTGGCCTCCGACGCCGTGGACCCGAACAGGGTGTACGCGGCCGTCGGGACGTACACCAACAGCTGGGACCCGGGCAACGGCGCGGTCCTGCGCTCCGCGAACCGGGGCGCGAGCTGGCAGAAGACCGACCTGCCCTTCAAGCTGGGCGGCAACATGCCGGGGCGGGGCATGGGTGAGCGGCTGGCGGTCGACCCGAACAAGAACAGCGTGCTGTATCTGGGGGCGCCGAGCGGCAAGGGACTGTGGCGGTCCACGGACTCGGGGGTCAGCTGGTCGCAGGTGGCGAACTTCCCCAACGTCGGCAACTACCAGCAGGATCCGAGCGACACCAGCGGCTACGCCAGCGACAACCAGGGCGTCGTCTGGGTGACCTTCGACGAGTCGACGGGAACGTCCGGGAGCGCCACCCGGGCGATCTACGTGGGCGTCGCGGACCTCCAGAACTCGGTGTACCGGTCGATGGACGCGGGCGCGACCTGGACGCGGCTCGCCGGCCAGCCGACCGGCTACCTGGCCCACAAGGGTGTCCTGGACGCGGCGGGCGGCTATCTGTACCTCTCCTACAGCGACAAGGGCGGGCCGTACGACGGCGGCAAGGGCCAGGTGTGGCGGTACGCGACGGCGACCGGCACCTGGACGAACATCAGCCCGGTCGCGGAGGCCGACACCTACTACGGCTTCAGCGGCCTCACCGTGGACCGGCAGAAGCCCGGCACCCTCATGGCCACCGCCTACAGCTCCTGGTGGCCGGACACCCAGATCTTCCGCTCCACGGACAGCGGGGCGACCTGGACGAAGGCGTGGGACTACTCGTCGTACCCCAACCGCGCGAACCGCTACACCATGGACGTCTCCTCCTCCCCGTGGCTCACCTGGGGCGCGAATCCCTCGCCGCCCGAACAGGCGCCGAAGCTGGGATGGATGACGGAGTCGCTGGAGATCGACCCGTTCAACTCGAACCGCATGATGTACGGGACGGGAGCGACCCTCTACGGCACGGAGAACCTCACGAACTGGGACTCCGGCAGTCAGTTCACCATCAAGCCGATGGTGCGGGGCCTGGAGGAGACGGCGGTCAACGACCTCGCCTCACCACCCTCGGGCGCCCCGCTGCTGAGCGCGCTCGGTGACATCGGCGGCTTCCGGCACACGGACCTCACCAAGGTCCCGTCGACGATGTTCACCTCCCCGAACTTCACCACGACCACGAGTCTGGACTTCGCGGAGACGAACCCGAACACGGTCGTGCGGGTCGGCAATCTGGACTCCGGGCCGCACATCGCCTTCTCGACGGACAACGGGGCCAACTGGTTCGCGGGGACCGACCCTTCGGGCGTGAGCGGGGGCGGGACGGTGGCCGCCGCGGCGGACGGCAGCCGGTTCGTGTGGAGCCCGGACGGCACGGGAGTGCAGTACACGACGGGCTTCGGCTCGTCCTGGGCGGCGTCGAGCGGCATTCCGGCGGGCGCGATCGTCGAGTCCGACCGGGTCGACCCTCGGACCTTCTACGGCTTCAAGTCCGGCAAGTTCTACGTGAGTTCGGACGGCGGGGCGACGTTCACGGCGTCCTCGGCGACCGGGCTGCCGAGCGGTGACAGCGTGCGCTTCAAGGCGCTGCCCGGGGTGAAGGGTGACGTCTGGCTCGCGGGCGGGGCGAGTGACGGGGCGTACGGTCTGTGGCACTCGACGGACGCCGGCACGAGCTGGACGAAGCTGTCGAACGTCGACCAGGCCGACACGATCGGCTTCGGGAAGGCGGCGACCGGGGCGTCGTACCAGACGCTCTACACCAGCGCGAAGATCGGCGGGGTCCGTGGCATCTTCCGCTCGACGGACAAGGGTGCGAGCTGGACCCGCGTCAACGACGACGCCCATCAGTGGGGTTGGACCGGCGGAGCCATCACCGGTGACCCGCGGGTGTACGGCCGCGTGTACATCTCGACCAACGGCCGGGGTGTGATCTACGGCGACACGTCCGACACCGGTGGAGGCGGCGGCACCGATCCGACGGACCCGCCGGACCCGACCCCGACGGGCGCCTGCGCGGTGACATACAAGATCACCAACCAGTGGTCGGGCGGTTTCCAGGCGGACGTCCAGCTGAGCAACACCGGTTCCAGTGCCTGGACCGGCTGGACACTCGGCTGGACCTTCCCCAACGCCCAGACGATCTCCCAGACCTGGAACGCCGAGTCCACCCAGTCGGGCTCGACGGTCACGGCGAAGAACGTCGGCTGGAACGCAAACGTGGCGGCGGGCTCCTCGGTGAGCTTCGGCTTCACGGGGAGCTGGTCGGGGACGAACGGGAAACCGACCGCGTTCAAACTGGGCGACCAGAACTGCACGGTCACCTGACGGCACCGCCGAGGGCGCGTACCGCACGGGTACGCGCCCTTTTCCCTGCGCACGGGGTCCCCAGGTCACAACTGGATCACCCCTCGTGCATATCTCTCACCCTTCCTTCACATTCTCCGTTACGCTCATTTCCCACGAAAAAACTCAGGGGGCACCATGTCGTACACGCAGCCGCCTCCGCCTCCTGACTCTCCGCCGCCCGGTTTCGGACCGCCGCCCGTTCCGCCCACGTCCCGGCCGGGCTGGACCCGCAAGCGGGTGCTCATCCCCGTCGCTGTGGGCGTCCTGCTCCTGGGCGTGGGCATCGGGGCCGCGGGCAACGGCGACGGCGGGGGCAAGAAGGCCTCCGCCGAGCCGGCCTCCGCCGAGCCGGCCGCCACCGTCACGGCCACGGTCACCGCTCGGGCGCAGGTCGACACCAAGGCGAAGCCCGCACCCACGGTGACCGTCACCAGGACGGCCACGGCGAAGGCCGAGGCGAACACGGCGGACAGTGCCGACACCGCCCCCAGTGGCAAGGCGGTCTTCAAGGTGTGGGGCTCCGCGCCCGCGGGCGTCGACATCACCTACGGCAGCGACGGCACCAACCTCCAGGGCAAGGGACTGCCGATGGAGAAGACACTGAGCGTCGACGAGAACTCCCTCTACTACCAGGTGACCGCTCAGCTCATGGGCGGCGGGAACGTCCAGTGCTCGGTCACCATCGACGGCAAGACGAAGAAGGGCCGGGCCCAGGGCGGTTACAACATCTGCTCCGCGCAGCTCAACAGCGATTTCAGCGGCGGCTTCAGTTAGCCGCCCGGGTGGGTGCGTGCTCCGCAGGGCGCACGCACCCACCTGTGTTCACGGCGTGTACACCGTCGGCCTCGGTGCCGTAGCCATGCCGTCGCCGATGTAGAAGCTCGGGTGCGGGGGCTGGTTGTAGGCGGTGTTCTGCCAGGCCAGGGCCGTGCGGTACTGGGTGTCGTGGAGGAGGGTCGTGATCCTCGTCGTCGTCTCGTACGGCGTCGAATAGATCCGCAGGGCCGTGTTGTCCGACGTCGGCCAGACGACCTCCTCGCGCCAGTCGCCCAGGATGTCGCCGGACAGGGACGGGGTCGCCTTGGTGCTGTTGTTGGAGTGGACCGACGCTCCGGTCAGCAGGCGGGTGTCGGACGAGGTGCCGTACTTGTCGATGTGAGTGCCGTCGAGGAGTTCACGGACCGTGTCGCCGTCCCACCAGGACAGGAAGTTGATGCTGGAGGGCTTGCGGCTGGCGACCACGGTGCCCTGCGGATCGCGGACGCCGTCGGCGCGCGACGACCAGGACTCGGCTCCGGCGCTGCCCGCCCAGATGTCCCCGGAGACGCCCCGGCCGTTGTCGCCGTTGGCGGCGGTGGACCAGATGATCTGGCCGGTCCTGGCATCGGCCATCCAGGAAGCGGGCTTCGAGCCGTCCTCGTCGACCTTGAACTCCTCCAGGCCGGGCCGTGCGGGGTCCAGGTCGCCGACGTGCATGGCGTCGCCGTGGCCGTTCTTCGTCGTCCACAGCCCGTCGCCGTTGTCGTCGACGGCCATCGAGCCGTAGACGATCTCGTCCCTGCCGTCTCCGTCGACGTCGGCGACGGACAACTGGTGGTCGCCCTGACCGTCGTAGCCCTTGCCGCTGTTGGTCGAGGAGTTGGTGTCGAAGGTCCAGCGGCGGGTGAAGGCGCCGTTCCGCCAGTCCCAGGCGGCGATCACCGTGCGGGTGTAGTAGCCGCGGGCCATGACCAGGGAGGGTCGGGCGCCGTCCAGGTACGCCGTCCCAGCGAGGAAGCGGTCGACCCGGTTGCCGTACGAGTCGCCCCATGACGACACCGTGCCCCGGGCCGGGACGTAGTCGACGCTCTGCATCGCCTTGCCGGTCTGCCCGTTGAACATGGTCAGGTACTCGGGGCCGGACAGGACATAACCGCTGGAGTTGCGGTGGTCGGCCGACGAGCTGCCGATCACCGCGCCCGTGCCGTCGACCGTGCCGTCCGCCGTCTTCACGGCGATCTCGGCCTTGCCGTCACCGTCGTAGTCGTACGCCTGGAACTGCGTGTAGTGCGCGCCGGAACGGATGTTGCGGCCCAGGTCGATCCGCCACAGCCGGGTGCCGTCGAGCTTGACGCCGTCCAGGATGGTGTTGCCGGTGTAGCCGGACTGGGAGTTGTCCTTGGCGTTGGTCGGCTGCCACTTGAGGACGAAGTCCAGTGCCCCGTCGCCGTCGAGGTCGGCCACGGACGCGTCGTTGGCCTCGTAGGTGTAGGCGACGCCGTCCGGGGTCGTGCCGCCGGCCGGCGGGCTGATCGGAACGTCCTTGTAGCCGCTGCGGAGTTGGACCGCGTGGACCGAGTCCGCCTGCTCGACACCGCCGACGACCGCGCGGACCGTGTAGTCGGCCTCGGCGGGCGCGCCGGAGTGGAAGTAGTTCGTGGAACCCGTGACCGGGGTCGAGTTGACCTTCGTGCCGGCGCGGTAGACGTTGAAGGACACGTCGTTCGGGTCGGTGCCGAGCCAGCGCCAGCTGACCAGGTTGCCGCTGCTGGTGTGCACGCTGACGACGCCCCGGTCGAGCTTCTCGACCTGGCGGGCGGTGGCGGCCTCGGCCGTGCCGGGCGACAGCGCGGTCAGACCGGCGGCCACGAGGGCCACGGCGGCGGTCGTCGCCGAGAGGAGGACCCGGCGTCTGCGGTGCGGGTGGGGATGCCGGTGGGGGTGCGGGTGCGGGTGCTGCACGGGGTGAACCTCCGAAGCTGTGGGGACGGACGGGTTCCACCCCTCAGTCGCCGCACGGAGAAGCCGAGTTGCCGTACCTTTCGGCCAGTTCGGCGACCGTTCGCGCCATCCGTGCGCGCAGCTCGGGGGGCTCCAGCACCTCGATGCCGGCGCCCAGGCGCAGGAATTCGCCATGGGCGTGCTCCACGGACTCGATGGGGACCCGGGCGAGGGTCCGACCTGCGGAATCGGTACGGACATGGGCCGCCCTCGGCAGCCGCACACCCGGCGCCAGCCGCACGAGCGCCTCGCTCCGGTACAGCCGGTCGTGGAAGTCCCGCTGGTACGCCGTCCACCAGGCAGCCAGATCGAAGCCCTCGGGACGAACGAACTCCTCTTCCGTGGAGGCCAGTTCGAGGATCTGGTCCACACGGAAGGTGCGCGGTCCCGGACCCGCGACGACGTACCAGCGGCCCGCCTTCGACACCAGTCCGTACGGTTCCAGCCGCCGCTCCACATCGGTCGGTTCGGCCCAGCGGCGGTACCGGACCCGGAGCACCAGGCTGCTCCACACCGCCTCCGCCACCGCCGGGAGGAACGGTGTCTGTTCGGCCTCCGCGTACCACCCGGGCGTGTCGAGGTGGAAGCGTCCGCTGATCCGGTCGGCGTGGGCCCGCAGTTCCGCCGGCAGCGCGGCCCGCACCTTCAGCCGGGCGGCGGCGAGGACGGGCCCCAGGCCCAGCTCGGCGGCGGGACCTGGCGCTCCGGCGAGGAAGAGGGCCTCGGCCTCCTGAGCGGTGAGGCCGGTCAGCCGGGTGCGGTAGCCGTCGAGCAGGCGGTAGCCGCCGGCGTGGCCCGCGTCGCCGTACAGCGGGACGCCGGCCGCGCTCAGCGCCTCGACGTCCCGGTAGACCGTGCGCACGGACACCTCCAGCTCGTCGGCGAGCTGGGCGGCGGTCATCCGGCCCCGGGTCTGGAGCAGGAGGAGGATCGAGACGAGTCGGCCGGCCTTCACTGACACAGGATGTCAGTGAAGCGGGCCTAGCGTCCCGCGCATGGCTTTCACCGAGAAACTGCTGACCGTGCCACCGCCGATCGACGTCGCCGGGCGGCACGTCAAGCGCTACCACGTCACCGCCGACCCGGCCGGCATCGCGCCGGAGGTCGAGAAGGGCGCGTACGAGATCCTCCCGGAGCTGCTGCCGGAACCGGACGGCACCCCGCCCGCGACCTTCGTCGTGCTGCACCGGGGTACGGACACCGGCGCCTACCTCAACGCCTACAGCTGGGTGTGGGACAACGTCCTCCACTTCCGTGGCGCCGCCGCCGGACAGCCCGCGCTCCACTGTCCGGACCTCGACCCCACGCACTTCGTCAAGCCGGACCTGCCCTGGATCGGCTGCGTCTGGGAGCTCCCGCCGATCGCGCACGAACGGGACGCCTGGGTACGGCACCTGCTCGCGCCCGAAGTCCCCGACCTGGAGGCCTACTTGGCGGATTCGCTGCCCGAGGGAACCACGGGGGACCGCTCATGAGCAGCCCCCACGACTTCGACTTCCTCCACGGCGAGTGGGAGGTCGTCAACCGCCGCCGCACCGATTTTCTGGATCCGGACAGCGGCTGGGAGGAGTTCCGGGCCACCAGCCGCTGCTGGCCGCTGTTCGACGGGGCCGCGAACATCGACGAGATCGACATGCCGCACCTGGAGGCCAAGGGCGCGACCCTGCGGCTCTTCGACCGGGCGACCGGGCAGTGGTCGCTGAACTGGGCCGCGAGCCGCAGCGGGACGCTGTTCCCGCCGGTCGTCGGGCGGTTCGAGGCCGGTCGCGGCGAGTTCTACGGCGACGACGCGTACGACGGGAAGGACGTGCGGGTGCGGTTCGTGTGGGCGGACGTCTCGGTGCGAGGGGCCCGCTGGGAGCAGGCGTTCTCCGTGGACGGCGGGGAGAGGTGGGTGACCAACTGGACCATGGACTTCAGCCGGCCTTCCGGAACACCGGGAGGCTGAACACCGGGTTGAACACCGGGTCGGGACGCGGGAGTTCCCCGTCCGGGAGCCCTCCAGCTCCTCGGCGAACCGCGGCGTGAGCGGGTCGCCGGGCGGCAGCCGGGTGAACACCCGGGAAGCGGGCCCGGTCGGCCGGGTGCAGGAGGTGGACGGCGGCGTACGACTCGACGAGCGGCGCCGCGTCCGGGGCCTGGCGCCACCTTGTCGACGGTGGTGACGTACACCCCGCCCGGCCTGAGCACCCGGGCGCACTCGGTGTCCTCGGCCCGCACGTCCTCGGGCCGGTCGAGGAGGTGCGGCAGCCACACGCTGGTGACGGCGTCGAACGCTCCGTCCGGGAACGGCAGCGCCCGGCCGTCGGCGATCACGACCGCGCCGGGCAGCCGCATGGCGGCCGTCCTGGCCATGCCGTACGTCAGGTCGGCGCCCGTGCCCCGGGTCGCCGGCCGGGCGGCGGCGAGCCTGCGGGTGACGATCCCGGTGCCGGAGGCCATGGCGTCGTGGGCGTCGGCCTCCTTGTCGTGGTCGAGCACCGGCTCACTGGGCTCCGTGGCCGGCGGCGAGCGCCTGAACCCGCTGCGCGAGCTCGAAGTCCTTCTCCGTGAGGGCACCGCCCGCGCTGTGCGTGTGCACGGACAGCGCGACCGTGTTGTAACCGAGGGTGAGGTCGGAGTGATGGTCGAGCTCCTCCTGGACCTGGGCGATGTGCACGACCATCGCCGTGGCGGCGAAGTGGGTGCCGAGGCGGTACGAGCGGGTGAGACGGACGTCGTCGACGGACCAGCCCGGCAGTTCCGCGAGCCGGTCCTCGATCTCCTTCTGCGACAGGGGTTCGACGGGCATGGTCTCGCTCCTTCCTTGGGGTCACGGGTGTTCTCAGCGTCCCACAGGTGTGCCGCTGCTGCCCTGGTCAGGAGGGTTCCGGTGGTCGGCCGGGGACACCTTCGGCCGGGTACGCCGCTCCTCGACTACGGTCGTACGTATGACCACTGCCCAGTCCGGTTCAGCCACCCCTCCCGGCCAGGGCGTGGGTCCCCTCCTGCGCGCCTGGCGGGAGCAACGGCGGGTCAGTCAACTGGAGTTGGCGCTGCGGGCGGACTCCAGTGCCCGGCACATCAGCTTCGTCGAGACAGGACGCTCCCGCCCGAGCGAGGAGATGGTGCTGCGGCTCGCCGAGCATCTGGAGGTGCCGGTGCGGGAGCGCAACGCGCTGCTGCTCGCGGCCGGTTACGCCCCGCGCTTCCCTCAGACCCCGCTGGACGATCCTGCCCTGGACGCCGTGCGGGAGGGGATCGAGCGGCTGATCCAGGGCTACGAGCCCTATCCGGCCCTGGTGTTCGACGCCGGGTATCACGTCGTGGCCGCGAACCGGGGGATCATGATGCTCCTCGACGGCGTCCCGGAGTCCTTGCTCCGGCCCCCGCTCAACACCATGCGGCTCACCCTGCACCCCGAGGGCCTCGCCCCGCGCATCCGCAACCTGCGGGAGTGGCGCGGCCATCTGCTGGACCAGATGCGACGGCAGATCGCCCTGCGCCGCTCGGAACCGCTGCGGGAACTGTACGAGGAAGTCGCGGCCTATCCGGTGCCGGGTCCGGAAGAGTCCGACGACGGACAACAGGCCGGACAGGTCCCCTACTTCGCGCTGCCGATGCGGATCGCGCACGAGGGGCGGACGCTGTCGTTCATCTCGTCGACGTCCACGTTCAACACCCCCATGGACGTGACCGTCGCCGAACTGGCCATCGAGACGTTTCTCCCGGCCGACCCGGCGACGGCGAAGTACCTTCACTCGCGGTCATGACCGGTGTGACCGGCACCGGGACATGGCACACTGCACGCAAGCTTCGACGCGTAGGGGAGGCGTGGCGTGAGTGAGCGGCGACCTGCGCCGACCGTGGGCCAGGTGGTGCTCGGCAGACGGTTGCAGGAACTGCGGGAGGCGGCCGGTCTCAAGCGTGAGGAGGCCGCGCTGGTACTGCGGGTGGCCCCCGCGACCGTACGGCGGATGGAGATGGCCGAGGTCGCGCTGAAGATCCCGTATGTCCAGGTGCTGCTCGAGACGTACGGGGTGCCCGAGGAGCAGGTCGGGGCCTTCGTCCAGCTGGCCGAGGAGGCCAACAAACCGGGCTGGTGGCAGCGGTTCCACGACGTGCTGCCCGAGTGGTTCAGCCTGTATGTGAGCCTGGAGGGCGCGGCCGGCATCATCCGCTCCTACGAGCCGCACTTCGTGCCGGGACTGCTCCAGACCGAGGAGTACGCGCGTGCCGTCATGGAGGCCGGGACGATCGGGCAGGTGGGTCCTGATTCGGTGGAGCGGCATGTGTCGCTGCGCATGGCCCGCCAGGAACTGCTGGAGCGCCCGAACGCACCCCATCTGTGGGTGATCATGGACGAGACGGTGCTGCGCCGCCCGGTGAGCATCCGCTCCCAGGTGATGCGTGAACAGCTGGACAAGCTGCTGGAGTTCGCCGAGCGCGACCGGATCACGCTCCAGGTGTGCGAGTTCGAACAGGGCCCGCACCCGGGGACGTACGCGCCCTTCTCGCTGTTCCGCTTCGCCGAGCCGGAGCTGCCCGACCTGGTCTTCACCGAGTACCTGACGGGCGCGCTGTACCTCGACTCCCGCCAGGAGGTCGCCACGCACCTGGAGGTGCTGGACCACATGTCGGCGCGGGCCGCGTCGGCGGAGCGCACCAAGAAGCTGCTGCGGGAGCGCCGCGAGGACTTCTGAGCAGCAGCATCACCGGACCACTGGGGCCCACCACACCGGTCCCACCACAGGGGAGAAGACACCGCATGACCGGATCCGACGCCGCAGCCCCCGCCATCGACACCAGCCGGCCGCACCCGGCCCGGGTGTACGACTGGTGGCTGGGCGGCAAGGACAACTACCCGGTGGACGAGGAACTGGCCCGCCGGATCCTCGCCGTGGACGGCACGGTGATGCGCGGGGCGCGCGCCAACCGCCGTTTCATGCAGCGGGCGGTACGGACGGCCGCCGAGGCCGGGATCCGCCAGTTCCTCGACATCGGCACCGGCATTCCCACCGAGCCCAATCTGCACCAGGTGGCACAGGAGGTCGCCCCGGAGTCGAAGGTCGTGTACGCGGACAACGACCCGATCGTCCTCCGGCACGCCCAGGCCCTCCTGCACAGCACCCCCGAGGGCGCCACGAACTACGTCCACGCCGACGTCCGCGACCCGGACACCATCCTGCGCCTGGCCGCCGAGACCCTGGACTTCTCTCAGCCGGTCGCGCTGTCCCTGGTGGCGCTCACCCACTACCTGAGCGACGACGCGTACGGCTTGCTCGAACGGTACGTCGCCGAGCTCGCCCCGGGCAGTTACGTGATCCTCTCGCAGGTCACGCCCGATCTGAGCCCCGAGGCCATCGAGAAGGCCGCCGAGCAGTTCCGCCGCAGCGGCACCCCCTTCTTCCCTCGTTCGCTCGCCGAGTTCTCCCGCTTCTTCGACGGCCTGGAGCTGCTCGGCCCCGGAGTGATCCCGGTGTCGGGCTGGCGCCCGGGCCCCGAGGACGTGGCGGCCCAGGCGGAGGGCATCGTGCCGGTGTACGCGGGGGTCGCGCGCAAGGTCTGACCCGTACGGCGCTACCCCTGCTGGTCCTTCGGGTCCCCCTGGTCCTTCTCGTCGTCCACGATCTCCGCGTCGACCACGCCCTCCTCCTCGTGCGGCGGGGAGGCCGGTTCGTCCTGCGGGGACTCCTGCGGGGCCTGCTGCTGGGCCTTGGCGTACATCTCCTGGCCCATCTTCTGGCTGACGGAGGCGAGCTTCTCGACGCCTCCCCGGAGGGTGTTCGTGTCGGCGTTCTCCTCCAGGAGCCGCTTGAGTTCGGTGACCGCCGACTCGACCTCCGTCTTCGTGTCGGCGGAGATCTTGTCGCCGTTCTCGCGGACGAACTTCTCGGTCTGGTAGACGAGTTGCTCGCCCTGGTTGCGGGTCTCGGCGGCCTCGCGGCGGTTGCGGTCCTCCTCGGCGTACTGCTCGGCCTCCCGCATCATGCGGTCGATGTCGTCCTTGGGGAGCGCCGAGCCGCCGGTCACCGTCATCTTCTGTTCGCGCCCGGTCGCGAGGTCCTTCGCCGAGACGTGCATGATCCCGTTGGCGTCGATGTCGAACGCGACCTCGATCTGCGGCACGCCCCGGGGCGCGGGCGGCAGACCCGTGAGGTCGAAGACGCCGAGCTTCTTGTTGTACGCGGCGATCTCACGTTCGCCCTGGTACACCTGGATGCCCACCGAGGGCTGGTTGTCGGTGGCCGTAGTGAAGATCTCCGAACGGCGGGTCGGGATCGTGGTGTTGCGTTCGATGAGCTTGGTCATGATGCCGCCCTTGGTCTCGATGCCCAGGGACAGCGGCGTCACGTCGAGCAGCAGGACGTCCTTCACGTCACCGCGGATGACACCCGCCTGGAGCGCCGCCCCGACCGCCACGACCTCGTCGGGGTTGACCCCCTTGTGCGGATCCTTGCCCGTCAGCTCCTTGACCAGGTCGGTCACCGCGGGCATCCGGGTCGAGCCGCCGACGAGGATGACGTGGTCGACCGCGGAGAGCTTGATGCCCGCGTCCTTGACCGCCTGGTGGAAGGGGGTCTTGCAGCGGTCGAGCAGATCCGCGGTGAGCTCCTGGAACTGCGCGCGGGTCAGCTTCTCGTCGAGGTGCAGGGGCCCCTCGGCGGAGGCGGTGATGTAGGGCAGGTTGATCGTGGTCTCGGAGGACGACGACAGCTCGATCTTCGCCTTCTCGGCCCCCTCCCGGAGCCGCTGCAGCGCCATCTTGTCGTTGCCGAGGTCGACGCCGTACTGCCCCTTGAAGCGTTTGACCAGGTGCTCCACGATCCGGTGGTCCCAGTCGTCGCCGCCGAGATGCGTGTCGCCGTTGGTGGCCTTGACCTCGATGACCCCGTCGCCGATCTCCAGCAGGGACACGTCGAAGGTGCCGCCGCCGAGGTCGAAGACCAGGACCGTCTGCTCCTCGCCCCGGTCGAGGCCGTACGCCAGCGCCGCCGCCGTGGGCTCGTTGATGATCCTGAGCACGTTGAGGCCGGCGATCTCCCCGGCCTCCTTGGTGGCCTGCCGCTGAGTGTCGTCGAAGTACGCGGGCACGGTGATCACGGCGTCGGTGACGTCCTCGCCGAGATAGGACTCGGCGTCCCGCTTGAGCTTCTGCAGGACCCGCGCCGACAGCTCCTGCGCCCGGTAGCGGGTGCCGTCGATCGAGCCCTGGTCCGGGAAGCGCCAGCTCGTGTCGCCCATGTACCGCTTCACCGAGCGCGCGGTGCGCTCGACGTTGGTCACGGCCTGCCGCTTGGCGACCTCGCCCACCAGTACCTCGCCGTTCTTGGCGAAGGCCACGACCGACGGTGTGGTCCTGGCTCCCTCCGCGTTGGCGACGACCGTGGGTTCACCGCCCTCCAGCACGGCCACCACCGAGTTCGTGGTACCGAGATCGATCCCGACCGCACGTCCCATCGCTGTCCCCTTCCGCCAGGGATGTCCACCAGGGAATTGCACCACCTGCTCAGTGGGACGGGTACCCCAGCGAACGCTCCTCGTGCCGTTCCGCGCGCAGCGCGACGGCCCGCCGCGGCCGGTCGGTGATCAGCAGGTTGGCCCGGGCCGGCCGCTGGTGCACGGCGACCCCGCTCGCGCCGCAGGCGCGCACCCGGCGCATCGGCAGGAGCCCGCTGAGCCGGGTGTCGGCGAGGCGGGACGGGGCGATCTCCTTGCGGTCGCGCCCCAGGGACAGCGCGGTGCGCACCCGGGGAAGGCCCGGGCGACGACCGCGACGGAACGGTCCTCCAGGGTCGTGGCGACGAAGCCGTCCGTGCCGAGCAGGGCGACCGCCCGGTCGAGCAGCTCGTAAATGAGCGACCGGCTTCCCCGCGATCAGCGACATCACCCTCGTCGACGACCGCATGGGACGAGCGGCCCGTTCGCTGAGCTCAGCGTGGGTGATCTCGCCGAGACGCGGACCGGTGCACCCCGCCCGGGGGTCGTGGTGGAGGACGAAGGCCCCGTCAGCCGTACGCCGGACGTCGTGGCGTGCGCCTCTCAGCTTCCGGACTGTGGGTGGGACGGTGACCGCGGGGCGGGCACCGGGGCGGCCGTCGGGGTCGCCAGCAGCGCGCCGGAGCGCTTGCTGACCCGTCTGAGCAGGAGGTATCCGATCCCGGCGAGGGCGATGAAGGGAAGCCAGGCCAGCAGGTAGGCCGGGAGGTAGTGGGCGTCGAAGATGGACCGCCGGCTGTCGACGTCGGAGGCGTTGGCCCCGAAGAACGCCAGCAGCAGCGTCGGCGGCAGGGCGATGCCGGTGGCCACCGCGACAAGCGCCGACACCGTACGGTCCCTGCGGTCGTCGCGCTCGGCGAGCTGGGCCTGCAGAGCGGCCGAGCGGGCGCTGATCACCGAGGTCAGACGCTCGACCATCCTCGCGGAGTTGTCCAGGCTGTCGGGGATGCCGAGGGCGTCGCGCAGCGAGGACTGGAACGCCTCCATGACCATCTCGGGGATCAGCAGGCTGTCGACGTACGCCTCGACGCCGAAGGCCAGGTCCAGCTGGAGTTCGTTCACCCCGTCGGAGAGCCGGGAGATCAGCCTGCGGATCTCGTACGGCGACTCGGCCGCGGCCTGTTCGTTGGCGCGCATGGTCTCGAAGGCGGCCAGCCGGGTGCGCTGCAGGACGGCGAGGGCGGAGACGATGCCGACGGCGACCAGGATCAGGCCGTTCTCCACGTGCCCGGCCCAGCCGGCGTGGACGGAGACCCCGCGGCCGTGCGCGGAGAGGGTGCGGCCGTGGCGGTGGAGGTGGGGCGGCCCGGACGTGGACAGCCGGCCGCGGTACACGATCTCGTTGAGCAGGGTGGGCGGGCGGATCTCGTCGGGGCCCAGCAGGTCGTTCTCCAAGTCGCCGCCGGGAAAGACCAGTTGGTGGACGTTCTGGCCGAAGGCGAGTGGCTCCCGCGGGGCGAGCCGGCCGCCCAGCGCGTCGAGCAGGGCTGTGCCGTCGAGCGTGATCCGGTCCCGGTCGAAGCAGGTGTCGGCGAGCCACGCGGCGAGGGCGGTGGGAGGCGTCTGTCCGGCGAATCCGCAGTCCAGGGCCAGGGTGATGTCCCCGCGCGGGGTGGCGAGGACGGCGATCTCGACGGACGCCAGGTCGAGTCCGTGGCCGCCGTGTGGCAGCCGCAGCTCCTCGGGGGCCACGTCCTCGACGAGTACCGGCACCGGCAGCACCGCCTCGCTGGAGGTCAGGTGGAGGGCGAAGCGGCCGAAGTCGAAGGTGTCGACGAGGGTGCCCAGCGCGGGCCGCCCCGGGTCCAGTCGGCCGGTGAGGCTGAACAGGACGACGACACGGGTGAGTTCACGGGTGCCGGAGTCGAGTGCCGCCGTACCGCCGGCCGTTCCCACAGTCATCGCGTTCCCTTTCGCACCACCGGACCGGCCCCCGAACCACGCGTCGCGCAGACCGCCCCGGACGAGCGGCCTGCGCGACCCGGCGCCTTGGGTTCAGGCGAGCTTGGCGTCCAAGGTGATCGGGACGGACTTCAGGGCCTGGCTGACGGGGCAGTTGGCCTTGGCGTCGTCCGCGGCGGCGGCGAAGCCCTCCTCGTCGAGGCCCGGCACGGTGCCCTCGACGGTGAGGTGGATGCCGGTGATGCCCTCACCCGGCTGGAAGGAGACGTCGGCCGAGGTGATGAGCTTGGTGGGCGGGGTGCCCGCACCGTCCAGGGCGTGCGACAGCGCCATGGAGAAGCAGCTGGAGTGCGCGGCGGCGATCAGCTCCTCGGGGCTGGTCTTGCCGTTCGCGTCCTGGGAGCGCGAGGCCCACGTGACCGGCTGTGCCTCGATGGCACCGGAGGAGTCGAAGTCGACGACACCGCTCCCCTCGAGGAGGTTGCCTTCCCAGACGGTGTGTGCGGAGCGCGTGGTAGCCACGGTCAGTCCTTTCGTGTGGTCCCGTTGACGGGGGTACGGGAACCATCCGATCACACTACGCTCAGCTCACGCGGAAGACCGGCCCGCGTGCGGTGAACGGCAGCCTGGCCCCCTGCGGGATCAGATAGGCGTGCTCGCGCCGCACCCGCAGCACATCGCACCAACCGTCGGTGATCACCAGCACGGGCGCGCTCGCGGGGAAGTCGTCGGCGCGGTGCAGCAGGTCGATGCCGGGCTGCAGGACGGTGCCGCCGCGGCCGTGCACCCGGACCCGTTCGGCGATCTCGGTCACGGGCAGGTAGCCGGCGTCGTGCGGGGCCGCGTCGCAGAACACGACCCGGGCGGCGGGTACGTCCCGGGCCTCGGCGTACGAGGCGATGGCGCCGAGTGCCTTGCCGAGCAGGGTGCGGCTCATCGACCCGGAGGTGTCCAGGACCACGCCGAAGGTGCAGCGGGCGACCTCCTCGGGCGGGAAGTGGCGGCCGGCGCGCGGGATGTCGGGGGTGGAGGACTGGCGGCGCGCGGGACGGGCGTAGGACCGCACGGGCTGTGGGCTGGGGACGAACTCGTCGAACCAGCGGGCGAGTTGCGCGTCCCAGGGCAGCGGCGGGTGGCTGAGGGCGCGGATCTCCTCGACCAGGCCGCCGGGCAGGAACCCGCGCTCCTGCCGCTGGTGCAGGTCGAGGCCACGGGCGAGGCCACGGCGGTAGAACTCGTCGAGGTCGACGTAGTCGCGCGGTGAGCCGAGCGGGCCGCCGAGGATGTCGCCGGCGCCCTTGCCGCGGAGGGTGGCGAGGCGGCGCATGCGGCGCAGGTCGCCGGCGATGCGGTCGTAGACCTCCTCGGAGGAGAGGCCGGTGAGCTCCGGGTCGTGGAGCAGGCCCTCGGGCATGGTGCCGATGCGCATCTCGGTCAGCCAGCCGTTGATGACGTAGTCGCAGGCGATGTTGAAGAGGTAGGGGTCGCGGGTGCCGCAGCGGTCGCCGTGGCGCAGGGCGGCGTGGAGCATCTCGTGGGCGAGGATGAACCGCCATTCCTCGTCGTCGAAGTGGCGCAGCGGGTTGATGTAGATCTCAGCGGCCTCGGCGTTGACGGCGGCGATCGCGATGCCGTGGGCGCGGGCGAGTTCGGCGTCGGCGACCAGGGTGATGCCGGCCGCGATGCCGCCGAGCAGCGGATAGGAGGAGATGAACCAGCTCAGGGCCTGCTGCCAGGGGCGTTGGGGGGCCACTTCCCCGGTGAGGGAGTCGCGGCGGCCGCCCGCCATGTCCATCGCCGCCGACACGGTCCGGGTCAGGGCGGTGGCGAACGCCAGCTGCCAGTCGGGCGGTTGGGACCAGCCCGTCCACCTGAGCAGCAGCTGGTCGGGGTCGGGGCCCGCCGTACCGCAGTGTTCGTAGACGGCCGGGATGCCGTCGCGCCGCCAGCGGGCGGCGAGCTGCTCCTCGTCGCCGTCGGGGTAGGAGGCGGGCAGGTGCTCGGGGGCCCGGCCGACGCGGAAGCCGAGCAGGAAGCGGTTGACGACGAGGCAACGGGCGGCGAGGTCGAAGCGGTCGGGCTGGGTGCGTTCGCCCTTGACCGCCGGGACGTGTCCGAAGCCGAGGTGGAGGACGGCGTGGGCGAGCGCCCAGGCCCAGGCGGCGGGCTCGGCGGTGGGGGTCCCCCCGCGCGAGTCTGTTCGAGCGCGGGGGAGGTCGGGGTGGGCGTGCAGGTCGCCGTCGGAGTCGACGACCACGAGCCCGTCACGGGGTGCGAACCGGCAGTCCGGCCGGCGGCAGACGTCGAACTCGACGGCCGCGAGCGCCGGGTTGGCCCGCATGAGCCGCATTCCCTCGGCGAACGCCTCGCCCGCGAGGTCGCGCTTCTTCCTCTTTTCGGGGCGGCGGCTCACCGCCGCGCCTCCACCAGCCGGGGCATGTCCCGGGCCGCCTCGACGAGGAACCAGGACGGCAGTACGGGGTTGCCGTCGTCGCCTGCGGCGATGACGGTCTGGGCGACCTCGACGGAGATCTCGGCGAGCTGGACCAGCAGCGACTTGGCGCGGTACGCGGTCTGCCGGCCGTTCGCCGACATGTGCTCCTTGCTGACCGGGAGTTCCTTGATCAGACGGCCGCGGAAGGACTCGGCGAGGTAGTAGAGCAGGTCGCGGTCCTCGAGGCGGTTCGGCCAGCGGGCGTCGCCCTTGACGATCGCCTCGATGCCGAACCGGCTGCGCACGATCTTGACGTAGCCGCAGAACGCGCTCGCGTGCCGGGGCGTCAGCGTGCCGTGCGCGAGGACCTTCAGGGTGTCCTCGTCGAGGTCCGGACCGAAGGAGTGCAGCGCGTCGGAGAGCATGTGCCAGGAGCGGGGCGTGGAGAAGGGCTCCTCGGTCTTCGGCGGCTTGGACCACAGGTGGTCGGGCCGGTCGGTGAGGTGGTCGAGGATCCAGGGATGGATGCCGTGCTCGGCGGCCCAGACCAGCCAGTCCTTCGCGGACGCCTCCAGGTGGACATGAGTGAGGCGGTTGACGAGGGCGGAGGCGATGGGCCGGGCCAGGGCGTTGTCGGTGGCGCGGTTGCCGGCGCCGATGACGATGGAGCCCTTGGGGAGTTCGTAGTCGCCGATACGGCGGTCCAGGATCAGCGAGTAGAACGCCTTCTGCACATCCGGGGTGGCCGCGTTCAGCTCGTCCAGGAACAGGCAGTACGGCTCGTCGCGCGCGATGGACTGGGGCGGGCAGAACACCGAGCGCCCGTCCCGGATCTGCGGCACCCCGATCAGGTCCTCGGGAGCGAGCTGCGTGCCGATCAGGCTCACGCACTCCAGGCCCAGCGAGGCGGCGAACTCCCTGACGAGGGAGGACTTGCCGATACCGGGGGCGCCCCAGACGAAGACGGGCCGCACGGTGGCGAGGCCGAGGAGGAGGTCGGGGATGCGGGAGGGCGAGACGGTGACGGCAGCCTGCAAAGCGGTGGCTCCAGAAAGTGTTCGAGAGGGGGACTCGAACAGTGTGAGCGCGGACCCCGGTCGGCGCAGCCGATTTTCAGGCGGCCCGCTCGTCCGCGCCGCCCTCGGTCACCAGGGGCACTTGGGGGCCGCCCGCTTCGTCGAGCCATCCCCGCAGCACGTCGTGGACCCGTTCCGC
Organism: Streptomyces sp. NPDC058307; assembly: GCF_042880295.1. Lineage (NCBI taxonomy): Bacteria > Bacillati > Actinomycetota > Actinomycetes > Kitasatosporales > Streptomycetaceae > Streptomyces > Streptomyces sp. NPDC058307. The sequence continues at coordinate 13,986 of NZ_JBHVYZ010000070.1, read as the reverse complement.
CCCGGCGAGTTCCTCGGGCGGCGCGGACAGGGCGAGCGGTGACAGCAGGAACGGTTTGCCCTGGGCCCCACCAAGACCACCGTGCGACCCGATCTGCTCCTCGAAGGCCAGCACCTCCCCCTCCGCCGGGTCGTACCACGAGTTGACCATGATGTCGGCGGTGTGCGGAAAGGAGTGCGTACGCCGTACCGCCTCGACCGCGCCGGGCCCGAAGTCGGCCAACGGCCCCGGTTTCTCGTCCAGTTGCTCCAGTGGGATCTCCGTGCCGAACGGTCCCAGCACCACCCCGCCGTGTTCCTCGCTGCGCACCAGGAGGAACCCGATGCCGGGATGGTTGGCGAGGGTGGGCAGCAGCGCCGGGTGGCGCGCGTCCATCTCCTCCTTGGTCATCCGGTGGTGGACGTCGGGGAAGGAGACAAGGCCGAGGTTGCCGGAGGCCAGCACGATCGGCTCGGAGTCGCGCGCGGGCCGGTACTGGTCGCGCCGCTCCTTGCCCGGCCGGCGCAGTGCGGCGCGGACGGCGGCGCGGGCCTCGGCCCCGCTGTGGGTGCGCTCGGCCTTGCGCGACACGGGCAGCCCGCAGCCGGCCCGGACCAGGTCGCCGAGGGTGAGCCCGTAGCGGGTGCGGAAGGTCTCGCCGGGGCTCTGGCCGTGGTCGGAGAGGACGACGATCCGGTACGGGCGCGGGGCGTGCTCGGCGACGTTCCCGATCAGCGCGAGCGAGCGGTCCAGCCGCTCCAGGACCTTCGCGGCGTCGCGGCTGGTCGGGCCGGAGTGATGGGCGACCTCGTCGTAGGCGACGAGGTCGGCGTAGACGGCCGTACGGCCTGCGAGCATGTCGCCCATCACGGCTGCGACCACGACGTCGCGCTCCACGACGGTCGCGAAGGCGCGGACCAGCGGGTACAGGCCCCCGCGGCCCACCCGCGGGCGCTCCTTGCGGGCCCGGGTGCGGGTCGACTGGCCGATCTCGCGGCCGACCTCGGCGACGAAGGACAGGGCGGTGCGGACGGCGTTGGCCGGGTCGGAGAAGTAGGCGAAGTAGCCGGCCCGGGAGCGGGTCTCCCGGCTGCGGCGGCGGGTGGCGATGGACAGGACGAGGGCCTGCTCCTCGGCGCCGCCGGAGAAGAGGTTGCCGCGGCTCGCGCCGTCGACGGTGAGCAGTCCGCCGTGTCCCGCCTGTTCCACTGCCCGCTGCTGGAGTTCGACGGCGCTGGTCGGGCGGTTGCAGACCATCACCTCGCCGCGGTCCTTCTCGTACCAGCGGAAGGCGGGGACGTCGTGGTTGCTGCCGTGCAGGATGCCCAGCTGGCTGGCGCCGGTCTGGCTGGACCAGTCGGTGCGCCAGGAGGTGAGCCGGTGGGTGGGGCGCACACCGCGGCCTGGGGTGTCACTGTGCCCCATCCAGCGGGCGATCGTGGGCATCAGGCCCTTGCCGACCGCGGCCAGCAGGACGTCGTGGCCGACGCCGTCGAGCTGGAGGAAGACCGTGCCGGGCGTGGCCGGGCCGACGGGGCCCCTTCTGCGGCGGCGGTCGGCGAGACGGTACAGGCGGCGCCGGTAGGCGTCGTCGTCGCGCACCGCGAGGGCGCCGCCGGTGGCGGAGGCGACCGCGGACATCACGGCGGCGACCACGACCGCGGTCTCCGGGGCGGCGTCGCCGCGCTCGGCGGGGTTCAGGCGCAGGGCGAGCAGCAGCAGCGCCCCGTTGAGGAAGAAGACGAGGAGCCCGAGCACCAGCGTCGGCACCAGCAGGAACAGCCGGACCAGCAGCGGCCATACGACGGCCGACAGCACACCGAAGGCGCCGGCGCCGAACGCCGCGGTGACCGCGATCCGGGTCGCGCTGTCACCGGTCGGGGACTGGAGCCGGAAGTCCGGCAGGATACCGGCCAGCACCAGCATCGTCAGGGTCGAGACGACCCATACCGTGACGCTCCGCCCCACCTGACTGGCCACCCGCCGCCAACGCGCCGCACCCACGCCCCGCACACCTCACGTCCTGGCCCGTCGTCGGTGCGGGCGCTGGGCCCAGCGTGTCATACGGGTCGGACAGTCAGCGTCCGTCGTATCCCGCCGTCGGCATCGACAGCCTGCGGTGCACCCTGGCCTTCATCTGGGCGTCGTAGAGGGGTTCCGCGAAGCCCACCGTCTCGACCCGCACCCCGCGGCGGGCGCATTCGGCGGTGAACTCCTCCACGGAGGACAAGGCGCTCTCCAGGACCCGCCGGCTGGGGGCGACGAAGAGGTCCCGCCCGGCCCGCACCCCGTCCCACAGCACGCAGTGGTCGGCGCGCAGGGCGCGCACCAGCAGTTCCCGCCGCACGGTGTACCCCCGCTCCGCCGCCCAGCGCGCGCACATCGCGTGCTGGCTGCGGGAGTCCACCAGGAAGGGATCGGCGTCCAGTTCCTCCAGCGGCGTCAGACTCGCGATCGCCGTGACACGGACCGCTCCCATGGTGTCCCCCTCACCTCCGGGTTTCGCCGCCGACCATACTCCAGCCCGTAGGCTTCGGGGAGTCGCGCGAAGGAGGCAAAGAGGTGCCGGTGGAGATCACCTGGTGGGGTCACGCCACCTGCACGGTCACGGATTCGGACGTACGTGTCCTCACCGACCCTCTGTTCGCCCGCCGGCTCGCGCATCTGCGCCGGCGCCGTGGACCGGTACCCCCGCCCGAGGCCCGGCGTGCGGACGTGGTCCTCGTCTCCCATCTGCACGCCGACCATCTGCACGTTCCCTCCCTGGCGCGGCTGGAGCCGGGCACGCACCTGCTCGTGCCCCGGGGCGCACCACGCCAGGTGCCGGGGCTGCGCCGGCTCACCGACCTGCGGGTGGACGAGGTGGTGCCCGGTGACGAGCGGCGCGTCGGCGACCTCCTGATACGCGTGGTGCCCGCGTGGCATGACGGGCGGCGGCTGCCGGTCGGGCCGCACCGCTCCCCCGCGCTCGGTTTCGTCGTCGAGGGCTCGGCGCGGACGTACTTCGCCGGGGACACCGGGCTGTTCGACGACATGGCCAAGGAGGTCGGGCCGGTCGACGTGGCGCTGTTGCCGGTCGGCGGATGGGGGCCGTACCTCGGGGAGGGGCACCTCGACGCGGGGCGGGCGGCCCAGGCGCTGGCCCGGCTGGAGCCGCACAGTGCGGTGCCGGTGCACTACGGGACGTACTGGCCGATCGGGATGGACGCGGTGCGGCCGCACGAGTTCCACGCGCCGGGCGCGGAGTTCGTGCGGCTGGCGGCGGAGTTCGCGCCCGGAGTGGATGTGCACCGGCTGGAGCACGGGGAGAGCGTGCGGCTGGGGGTTGCGCGGTGACCTGGCTCGCGGCCGCCACCACGGGGGCGACACCCGTGGCCGCGGGAGGGGCGATCGGGTATCCGACCCTGTTCCTGCTGGTGTTTCTGGGGGCGTTGGTGCCGGTGGTGCCTACGGGTGCTCTGGTGAGTTCGGCGGCCGTCGTGGCGTTCCATCAGACGGCGCCCCTGTCTTTGCTGTTCGTGTTCCTCACGGCCTCCCTCGCCGCGTTCCTCGGGGACATCGCCCTGTACTGGCTGGGGCGGCGTGGGATGAAGTCGAAGAACGGCTCGCGGTGGCTGAAGGCGCTCCGCTCCCGGGCACCGGAGGAGCGGCTCTCGCAGGCCCAGGGGAAGCTGGCCGACCACGGGGTGGCCGTCCTCGTGCTGTCCCGGCTGGTGCCGGCGGGGCGGATTCCGGTGATGCTGGCCTGCCTCATGGCGGAGTGGCCGCTGCGGCGGTTCATCCGCGGGAATCTGCCGGCCTGTCTGGCCTGGGCCGTGACGTATCAGCTGATCGGGATCCTGGGCGGGTCGTTGTTCAAGGAACCCTGGGAGGGAGTGCTCGCGGCGGTCGCACTGACCGTGGCGATGAGCGCGGCACCGACGGTGTGGAAGCGGGTCCGCTCCTAGGGACACTGCTGGACGCGTCTTTGAGGACACTGACAGGGGTGCCCTGAGGACCCTCCCAGCGGCGCTGCCGCGCGTGCTCCGGGGACCCTGCCAAGGGTGTTTCCGGGGGACGCTGCCGGGGGTGTGCTTCCGGGGATGCTCCTGCGGACGCTGCCTCGGATGCTTCGGGGTACTCCGGCGGATGCTTCCGGGAGCGCTCCCGAGGACGCGTCGCGGATACTCCCTGGGACCCTGCAAGGGGTGTTCAGGAGACGCTGCCAGGGGGTGCTCCTGCGGACGCTGTCCGCGGATGCCGGGAGCGTCCGCGGGACGCTGCCGCGGATGCTCCCGGGGACGCGCGCCACCGATGCTCCCGGGGAGCCTGCCAAGGGCGCTCCTACGGTCGCTCCAGCACCCGTGACCCGCCGACCGGCAGGTCCCACAGGTCCTCGCGGGGCAGGCCCGCCTTCGCCCACGCCTCCCGCACCCGCGTCAGGGGTTCCAGCACCGGCTCCGCCGACAGCACGAACGTCGCCCAGTGCATGGGGGCCATGCGGCGGGCGCCCAGGTCCTGGGCGGCTCGCACCGCGTCCTCCGGGTCGCAGTGCACGTCGCTGAGCCACCAGCGGGGGTCGTAGGCGCCGATGGGCAGGAGGGCGAGGTCGATGCCGGGGTAGCGGTGGCCGATGCGGGAGAACCAGTGGCCGTACCCCGTGTCGCCCGCGAAGTAGACGCGCTGCCCGTCCTGGGCGGTGAGGACCCAGCCGCCCCACAGGGTGCGGCAGGTGTCGGTGAGGGAGCGCTTGGACCAGTGGTGGGCGGGGACGAAGTCGAAGCGGACGCCGTCCAGTTCGGCCGCCTCCCACCAGTCGAGCTCGGTCACCGCGGTGAAGCGGCGGCGGTGGAACCAGCGGGCCAGGCCGGCCGGCACGAACACCGGGGTGTCGCGCGGCAGTCGGCGCAGGGTCGGGGCGTCCAGGTGGTCGTAGTGGTTGTGGCTGATGACGACCGCGTCGATGGGCGGCAGGGCGTTCCAGTCGATGCCGACGGGAGTGATGCGGGCCGGGGTGCCGAGGATGCGACGGGACCAGACCGGGTCGGTGAGGACGGTCAGGCCGCCGATCCGCACCACCCAACTGGCGTGTCCCGCCCAGGAGACGGCGACCGTGCGGGCGTCGACGGCGGGGAGCGGGGCGGGTGCGTAGGGCAGCTTCGGGATGTCGGCGAGGCCCTCGGGCCCGGGGCGTACGGCGCCCTCGCGGGCGAAGCGGGCCATGGCCTTCAGGCCGGGCAGCGGGGCGGTCAGGCGGTGGTGGAAGGACCTCGACCACACTCGGCGCTCACCCAGCGGGCGGGGTTCGGCGAGCGGCGGGGACGGGGGCGCGAACGAGGAGGGGGCCGGGGGCTCGTCGGCCACTCGCGTGCTGGTGGTCGACTCGGACTGCTGCGTCATCGAGGAGGCTCCCATCGCTGAGCGTCGTCGCGGAGGTCGTCGAAGACCGACTCCAGGGTGATCAACGCGCGTTGCACCTGTGGCAGTTCCAACGGCGTGGGTGACGTGAGGCATTCCGCGCGTTCCTCGTCGGAGCCGCCGAGCAGGGGGCCGGTGGACAGCCGTACGCGCAGCGCGCCGAGGTCGTCGCCGAAGCGGTGGCCGCCGGGTGCGGGCATGCCGAGCCGGGCGGTGAGGAAGTCCTCCAGGTCCTGGGCGTCCGAGACCCCGCGCGCGGTGAGCGCGGGGCGCAGCGGGCCGAGGTCGACGTAGAGATGGCGGCCGGCCCGCGGGGGCCGGCACAGCGCGCCCGCGCCGACGACCACGGAGTGCGCCGCGGCGGCCACGCGCGCGTGGAGGTGTCCGACGGCGGTGCGGCGGGCGGTGACCGGTTCGGGCTCGGTGAGGGCGTGGGCGGCGGCCGCCGCGACGGGGGCGGCGATGCGGGCGTCGAGGGCGGTCAGGATGTCCAGCACGCGTGCGCGGAGGCCGTCGCCGCTGCCGTCGGCCGGGAAGCGGGCGAAGGCGGCCGGCCAGCCGGTCGGAAGCAGGCTGCCGGCCAGGTCGGTGACGACGGTGACCCGCTCGGGCAGCATCTCGGCGGGGCTGAGCCAGACCGTCTCGTGCGGGGCGTGCACGGTGTCGCGCCAGGTCTCGTCGCTGACCAGGTGCAGGCCCTCCCCCGCGGCGGCCTCCACGGCCTCGTGCAGCACCTCGGGCGGGGCGACGGTGGCGGTGGGGTCGTCGGCGACGGACAGCACCAGCAGCCGTGGGTCACCGCCCTCGGCGCGCACCCGGCGCACGGTCTCCAGGAGGGCGTAGGGATCCGGGACACCGCCGCACTCGGCCGGTGTCGCCACGTGGAAGACGCGTCTGCCCAACAGGCGTGCGTACGGCGCCCACCAGGCGGCGCAGGGGCGGGGTACCAGGACGTCGCCGCCGAGCGCGGCGGTCAGGGCGAGCAGGAGGGCGGGGGCGCCCGGGGCGGCGGCCATGTGGCCGGGTTCGGCGGGCAGGCCGCGCCGGGCCGCGTAGGCGCAGGCGGCCTCCAGGAGCGGGGTGCCGCCACCGACCGGTTCGGCGTGGGAGCGGGCGGCCGCCGCGGCGAGGACGGCGGTGAGTTCGGGCAGGACCGGCAGCCCGTCCTCGGGCAGTGGAGGACCGTAGCGGACGGGGCCGTGGTCCTCCGGGTCGGTCCGCATGGTCACCTCCGTATGACGCTGTCCGGTGACTCGCCCGGTCCGCCGTGTCGTCTCCTTCGCGCCCGGGGCGCTCCTCGCGCTCCGAGTACCCACGGGGCCGCCGGCCCATGGGCGCCCGCGCGGGTTGCGCCTGTCACACGGACCTGAGGTTTCGTTCTCAGAGATCCGTCGCGGGGGCCTTGCGGCGCAGCCGGTACACGGCGCCCGCGGCGGCTCCAGCGATCAGCAGACCGCCGGCGACCAGGGCGGGCACGGAGTCGGTGAAGCTGCCGCCCTGACCGGCGTGCACGGGCCTCTGGACGGCCGCGGTGTCGCAGGTCCCGGCCCGTGACCCGGTGCTCGGCTCGGCCCGTGACCCGGTGCTCGGCTCGGTCCATGACTCGGTGCTGGGTTCGGTGCGCGGCTCCTTGCTCGGCTCGGCCCACGACGGGGTGCTGGGTTCGGTGCGCGGCTCGGGGCACGGGCGATGGCTGCTGTCGGTGGCGGCCCCCGCGCCGGCTCCACCGGTGACGGTGAAGGTGGCGCTCCAGGCCTTGCCCGGTGCGCGGTCCGCGGTCGGGCAGGTGCCGTCGACGGTCCACGCCGAGTCGGAGCCGACACCGCCGGCACCGTCCTCCAGTGCCGGGTCGGCGGCCACGCGCGCGGTGCCGCTGTAGGCGGGGCCGGAGACCTTGTCGTCGCTGCCGGACACCAGCTGCAGCCGTACGGTCTGCGACTCGAAGGCCTCGGAGGTGGCGTCGAGGGTGGCCGGCGGTGTTCCGGTGCCGGGATCGCAGGTGACGGACACGGTGACGCTGCCGCCCGGCTGGACACTGCTCGGGCTGACCTCCGCGGCCGGGTCCGCGAAGGCGCGCGGCGCGGCGGCGCCCAGGGTGATCCAGAGCGCGGGGAGGACGACGGACAGGGCCCGGAGACGGGCGGTGCGGCGCATGGGGTGGACTCCTTCGGCCGACGGCTGCGGGGCCCGTCGTCGGGCGTTCGGGGTCTCGACGACTGGACCGGGGCACGACGGTCGCACCCACGGCCATCACAGCCCGGCCCCCGCAGTCCCGCGCGCGGCCGGAGGCCATTGGCGGGACGGGAAGGGCCGAGCGGGTGACGCCGGGCGCCGTGGACGCCCGGCCCCGTAGACGCCGGGCGCCGTAGAAGTCGGTGCCCGGCCGTCAGCTGCCCGCGGCGTCGCGCATGATCTGCTCGCGCAGCCGGCCGCAGCAGCGGTTGATCAGCCGGGACACGTGCATCTGGGAGATGCCGAGCTGCTCGGCGATCCGGCTCTGGGTCATGTCGTCGAAGAAACGCATGTAGAGGATGGCGCGCTCCCGCTCGGGCAGGGCGGCCAGCCGGGGCTTGACGGACTCGCGGTCGACGACCGTGTCCAGGGCGGGATCGAAGGAGCCGAGGGCGTCGGCGAGCGAGTGGCCGTCCTCGCTGCCGGGCAGTTCGGCGTCGAGGGAGAGGGCGGTGAAGCTCTCCAGGGCCTCCAGGCCCGCCAGGACGTCCTCCTCGCTCAGGTTCGCGTGCTCGGCGATCTCGGCGACGGTGGGCCTGCGTCCCGGGATGGTCTGGGCGAGGTCCTGGGAGGCGAGGCGGACGCGGTTGCGCAGTTCCTGGACGCGGCGCGGCACGTGCAGGGTCCACATGTGGTCGCGGAAGTGCCGCTTGATCTCACCGGTGACGGTGGGGACGGCGTAGCTCTCGAAGGCGTTGCCGCGTGCGGGGTCGTAGCGGTCGACGGCCTTGACCAGGCCGAGGGCGGCGACCTGGCGCAGGTCGTCGTAGTTCTCGCCGCGGCCGCGGAAGCGTCGGGCGAGCCGGTCGGCCATGGGCAGCCAGGCCTCGACGACCTGTCCGCGCAGGGTGTCGCGCTCGGGTCCGGCGGGCAGTCCGGCGAGCCTGCGGAAGGCTTCGGCCGTGTCGGGTGCGTCGTCGTGCGGGTGGTGCTTCGCGCTCACTGGAGTGGGCATCTGCGTCGCAGCTCCCCGGATCGTGCTCGGGTGGACGATCGACGTCGGGAGCGCGTCCGGGTGCGGACGGGCGAGGCCGTGGCGGTCGATCGCCGCTTTCACGGAGGTGCCTCCGGTCCGAAGCACTGTGAGTGCGCCTGCCCCCGGCCCCGCGGGACAAACCCGGGGCAGGTTTTCCGGTGGCGTGCAGGGTGACTCGTAGGGCTGCTGCCTGTGCCATCCAGATCCGGGAGGTCAGCCCATGAGCACCAAGGTGTCCGATCACATCCTCGAGCGGCTGCGCGAGTGGGGTGTGGACCATGTCTTCGGCTATCCGGGCGACGGCATCAACGGTCTGCTGGCGGCCTGGGGCCGGGCCGACAACAAGCCGCGGTTCGTGCAGTCCCGGCACGAGGAGATGTCCGCGTTCGAGGCGGTCGGTTACGCCAAGTTCAGCGGCCGCATCGGCGTGTGCGCGGCGACCTCGGGGCCCGGCGCGATCCACCTGCTCAACGGGCTGTACGACGCCAAGCTGGACCATGTGCCGGTGCTGGCGATCGTGGGGCAGACGCACCGCACCGCGATGGGCGGGTCGTACCAGCAGGAGGTGGACCTGCACACGCTGTACAAGGACGTCGCCTCGGAGTTCGTGGAGACGGTGACGGTCCCCGAGCAGCTGCCGAACGTCCTGGACCGGGCGATCCGCACCGCGTACGCCCGCCGCTGTCCCACGGCGATCATCATCCCCGGGGACGTGCAGGAGCTCGACTACTCGGCGCCCACGCACGAGTTCAAGATGGTGCCCTCCAGCCTGGACCGCAGCGCCTGGACGGCGGTGCCGTCGCAGGAGTCGCTGGAGCGGGCCGCGGAGATCCTCAACTCCGGTGAGAAGCCCGCGATCCTGATCGGCCAGGGCGCGGCGGGGGCGCGGGCCGAGGTGGAGCGGATCGCCGAACTGCTGGGCGCGGGCGTCGCCAAGGCGCTGCTCGGCAAGGACGCGCTGAGCGACGAACTCCCGTACGTCACCGGCTCGATCGGCCTGCTGGGCACGCGTCCGTCGTACGAACTCATGCGGGACTGCGACACCCTGCTGACCATCGGCTCGTCGTTCCCGTACACGCAGTTCCTGCCGGAGTTCGGCAAGGCGCGCGGTGTGCAGATCGACATCGACCCGCACATGGTCGGCATGCGCTATCCGTACGAGGTGAACCTCGTCGGCGACGCGAAGGCGACGCTGCAGCGGCTGATCCCGATGCTGGACGTGGAGCGCGGCGGGCGTAAGTGGTACGACACGGTGTGCGGCAACGTCTCGCGCTGGCGCGAGGTGATGGAGCGGCGGGCGCAGCAGTCCGCCGACCCGATCAACCCGGAGTACGTGGCGCACGTCCTCGACCCGCTGCTGCCCGACAACGCGATCGTCACCTCGGACTCCGGTTCCACGGCCAACTGGTACGCCCGGCACCTGACCATGCGGCCCGGCATGCGCTCGTCGCTGTCCGGCACGCTGGCGACGATGGGCCCCGGGGTGCCGTACGCCATCGGCGCTAAGTTCGCGCACCCGGACCGGCCGGCGATCGCGCTGGTCGGGGACGGGGCGATGCAGATGAACGGCATGGCCGAACTGATCACCGCGGCCAAGTACCGGGATCTGTGGGAGGACCCGCGGCTGATCGTCGCCATCTGGAACAACCACGACCTCAACCAGGTCACCTGGGAGATGCGGGCCATGGAGGGCGCCCCGTCCTTCCTGCCCTCGCAGCAGCTCCCGGACGTGCAGTACGCCGCGTTCGCCCGCTCCCTTGGTCTGACCGGGATCCGGGTGGAGAAGCCGGAGGACGTCGAGGCGGCCTGGCGGGCAGGGCTGCAGGCGGACGGGCCCGCGGTCCTCGAGTTCCTCACCGACCCGGCCGTACCGCCGATCCCGCCGCACGCCACCTGGGAGCAGATGGAGGCCACGGCCGCCGCGGTCCTCAAGGGCGACGCCGACCGGGCGTCCATGGTGAAGCAGGGCTTCAAGGCGAAGGTGCAGGAGTTCCTGCCGGGGCGGGAGAAGTAGCCGTCGGGAGGGCGGCCGGTTCGAGCCGGTCGCCCTTCGGCTCGGGGAGCATCAGTTCCTCGTACCGGCCGAGCGCGAGCACCGCGGCGAGCATGAGGATCGGTATGAGCGCGGCGAGGACGACCATCGCCATGTCCTTCCCAGGGGAGGTGCGCGGGGGGTCCGGATCGGGTCTCCCCGCTTCGGTCCGGCAAACCCGGTGTCGGCCCCCGGTGCACGGGTACGCGGGGCGGACCCGAAGATGTGGAGGGAGTCATGCAGCGAGGCAGCGACAGGCTGAGCCGCCACCGTGACGACGAGATGAAGCACGAACTCCAGGGTCTGCTCCGCTCCGGGCATCCCACCCGCAGCGAGGAGTGGAACGACCCGGAGCCGACCGCCGACGACGATCCGCAGGTGTGGGGCGGGCCCGTGGCGCCGGGCAGCGACGGGGCGTCGTTGGAGACCGTCCGGCTGGAGCTGGCCCGGATCCTGGGCCGCAGCTCGTTCCCCGCCACCCCCGTGGAGCTGGTGCGGGTGCTGCGCCACGAACACGCCCCCGACCCACTCGTGGAGGCGGTGGAGGAACTGCCGCGCAAGGAGAACTACACCAATGTCCAGGAGCTCGCGCAGGCGCTGACCCGGACGGAGGGCACCCGGTGACGGCGGACCTCGTCAGGGATGTGATGACGCCCGGTGTGGTGGCCGTCCGCCCGGACGCCTCGCTGGTCGAGGCGGCGCGCCTGATGCGCGCGCAGGACATCGGCGATGTCGTCGTGGCCGACGGTCAGCGCGTGGTGGGGGTGCTCACCGACCGGGACATCACGGTCCGGGCCGTCGCCGACGGCGTCGACCCGCTGACGGTGAGCGCGCAGTCGGTGTGCACGCCGGATCCGCTGACGGTCGCCCCCGGTGACCCGGTGACGCAGGCGGTCGCCCTGATGCGGGCCCATGCCGTACGGCGGCTGCCGGTCGTCGAGGACGGCCTGCCCGTCGGCATCGTGACGCTCTCGGACATCGCCGAGGCCCGGGACCCGGGATCGGCGCTGGCCGACATCAGCCGCGCGGATCCGGCAGTCGCAGCGGATCCGGGAGTCACAGAAGAACTTTCCAGGAAAGGACCTTGAATCGTCATGCGCATCGCGTTTCTGACCGCGCCCGAGGGCGTCGAGCAGGTCGAGCTCACCGATCCGTGGCAGGCGGTGGTGGACGCGGGGCACGAGCCCGTGCTCGTGTCGACGAAGTCCGGCGAGATCCAGGCGTTCAACCATCTCGACAAGGCGGACACCTTCCCCGTGCAGGAGGTGGTGGGCGAGACGTCCGCGGACTCCTTCGACGCGCTGGTGCTGCCCGGCGGGGTGGCCAACCCGGACTTCCTGCGGACGGACGAGAAGGCCGTGGGGTTCGTACGGGACTTCTTCACCCAGGGACGTCCGGTGGCCGCGATCTGCCACGCGCCGTGGACGCTCGTCGAGGCGGACGTCGTACGGGGCCGGGTGCTGACCTCCTGGCCGAGTCTGCAGACGGACCTCCGCAACGCGGGCGCCACCTGGGTGGACGAGCAGGTGAAGGTCTGCGACCACGGCAACAACAAGCTGGTCACCAGCCGTAAGCCGGACGACCTGAAGGCGTTCTGCGAGACCTTCCTCGACGTGTTCTCCAAGTCGGCCGCCTGATCAAGGCCCAGTCACGTTCATGGGCGTGACCTGCTGACCATCGTGACCTGCTGACCATGTGGTCGGCAGGTCACCGTCGGTTCCGGGAGCGGTCGGCCCGGTCGGTCCAGCGGCCCGGTCAGTCCAGCGCCGGGGTCGCCGAGTCCCCCGCCCCGCGCTCCCGGGCGCCCTCACGGGTACGGCCCGCGGCCACGGTCCGGCGCGGGTGGCGGCGCAGGTACTCGCCCTCCAGCCGGGCCATGCGCTCGTTGTGGGCACCGAGCGCGTCGTTCGAGCCGTGGAGCAGCGTCTCGTGCCGGGTGCGGTGGATCGTCTCCAGCTCTTTCATGAGCTGCTGGTCGTCCAAGGTGCTGGGGTCGACTCCGGTCATGGTGGTGTCCCGCTCGTCGTGTTCGTTCATGCGCTTCGGGTACCCGCCCGGCGAGCATTACCGCACCGCCCCGAGCGGCATCCGGGAGGGAAACATGGATCTCGCTTTCCTGCATCCACTCTACGAACATCCGGGCCACTGGGCCTCCGTGTACGTCGACGCCCCCCGCCCTACCGAGGACACCCCCCACGAACAGCATCTGGCGGCGCTCGCGGTCTCCCGCGAGTTGTCCACCCAGGGCGCCGACGAGGCGACCTGCGTGGCCGTGCGCGAGGCGCTGGAGGAGCTGCGGCACTCGTCCGAACCGCACGGCCGGGCCGTCTTCGCGCGGGCCGGCCAGGTCGTCCTGGACCCGCCGCTGACCAGGTCCCCCGAGGGCAGCCTGGTCCGCTGGGCCCCGCTGCCGCACACCGCGCCCCTGCTGGAGCTGGCCGGCGAGGACCCGGTGTGCGTGGTGGCGTACGTCGACCGCAAGGGCGCCGACTTCGAGCTGCGCGGGGCGCTCGGCCGGCAGGCCGCCGGGTCGGTCACCGGCAGGCAGTGGCCCGTCCACCGGACGAGCAGCGCCGACTGGTCAGAGCGGCACTTCCAGCTGCGGGTGGAGAACACGTGGGAGCACAACGCGGGCGAGATCGCCGACGCGCTCGCCGTCTGCCAGGAGGAGACCGGTGCCGACCTGCTGATCCTGGTCGGTGACGAGCGGGAGAAGCGGGCGGTGCACGAGCGGCTGCCGAAGCACCTGCACGACCGGGTCGTGGAGGCGGAGCACGGGGCCGGGAGCCGGCTGCTCGACGAGGATGTGGAGCGGGCCCGTACCGAGCATGTACGGCGGCGCGCGGAGCGGGAGCTGGAACGGTTCCTCGCGGCCCGCACGCCGGGTGACGACGGCCGTCCGGGGGCCGTGGAGGGCGTGCCCGCGCTGGTGGAGGCCGCGCGTGAGCACCGTATCGACGAACTCCTGATCCGCCCGGACGGGCCCGACGCGCACCGCGAGGTGTGGGTCGGCGAGGACCCGGACCAGCTGGCGGTCCGCCGTACGGATCTGAAGATCCTCGGTGAGCAGAACTCCTGGTCGGTGCGCGCGGACGACGCGCTGATCAGGTCGGCGGTGGCAACGGGCGCATCGGCGCTGTCGGTGCCACCGGTGGCCGAGGAGGCGCCGGTGGGCGGTCTGGGCGCCCTGCTGCGCTGGACCTGAGCAGCCTCGGACGGGCCCGGTGACCGGCGGTCACCGGGCCCGTTCCACGCGTCGTTCGTCCCACACCGGCTCCGCCGTCTCACGCACCCGCCCGTCCGAGCCGAAGACCAGGAACCGGTCGAAGGACCGCGCGAACCAGCGGTCGTGGGTGACCGCGAGCACCGT
>NZ_JBHVYZ010000069.1:8105-42209 GCF_042880295.1 Streptomyces sp. NPDC058307 | reverse complement strand
AAAAACGCCCGCCCCCACCGGCCCGCACAGTCTGAAGTGCGAGACGGTGCTGACCACGATGTGACCGGCCGGTAAGGTCGGTGCCGTGCCGAAGCCGCTCAGTCTTCCCTTCGACCCCATCGCCCGCGCCGACGAACTCTGGAAGCAGCGCTGGGGAAACGTGCCGTCCATGGCCGCGATCACCTCGATCATGCGCGCGCACCAGATCCTGCTCGGTGAGGTCGACGCGGTGGTCAAGCCGTACGGGCTGACGTTCGCGCGGTACGAGGCGCTGGTGCTGCTCAACTTCTCCAAGGCCGGCGAGCTGCCGATGTCGAAGATCGGCGAGCGGCTCATGGTGCATCCCACGTCGGTCACCAACACCGTGGACCGCCTGGTCAGGTCCGGTCTGGTCGACAAGCGCCCGAACCCCAACGACGGCCGCGGCACCCTCGCCTCCATCACCGACAAGGGCCGCGAGGCCGTCGAGGCCGCCACCCGGGACCTCATGGCGATGGACTTCGGGCTCGGGGTGTACGACGCCGAGGAGTGCGCGGAGATCTTCGCGATGCTGCGGCCGCTGAGGATCGCCGCGCGCGACTTCGACGAGGACTGACCCGGGGCAAGATCTCCCGGAACGGACGGTTACGCTCGATGCCATGAAGAAGAGCGTGCTCACCCGCTACCGGGTGATGGCCTACGTCACCGCCGTCATGCTGCTCGTGCTGTGCACCTGCATGGTGTTCAAGTACGGCTTCGGCATGGGTGAGGACGTCACCTTGGTCGTCTCCCAGATCCACGGCGTCCTCTACATCATCTATCTGGTCTTCGCCTTCGATCTCGGCTCCAAGGCCAAGTGGCCGCTCGGCAAGCTGGCATGGGTGCTGCTCTCAGGGACGATCCCGACCGCCGCGTTCTTCGTCGAGCGCAGGGTCAGCCACGAGCTGGAGGGCAAGGTCGTGGACGGCACTCCGGCGCCCGTCAAGGCGTAACCCCCACCGCCGTACGGCAGCGCACGCGCACGCGTACGGCGGTCGCCCTTCCCCGTTTACTTGGACGTCCTAGTACCTTCGATGGTATGGACGCTGACGCCATCGAAGAGGGCCGCCGACGATGGCAGGCCCGGTACGACGCCTCGCGGAAGCGGGAGGCGGACTTCGGCACGCTCTCCGGAGACCCCGTGGAGCCGGTGTACGGGCCACGGCCGGGGGACACGTACGAGGGCTTCGAGCGGATCGGGTGGCCGGGGGAGTACCCCTTCACGCGCGGGCTGTATGCGACCGGCTACCGGGGGCGGACCTGGACCATCCGGCAGTTCGCCGGGTTCGGGAACGCCGAGCAGACCAACGAGCGGTACAAGAAGATCCTCGCCAACGGCGGCGGTGGCCTGTCGGTCGCCTTCGACATGCCGACGCTCATGGGGCGGGACTCCGACGACCCGCGCTCGCTCGGCGAGGTCGGGCACTGCGGGGTCGCCATCGACTCGGCCGCCGACATGGAGGTCCTGTTCCGGGACATCCCGCTGGGTGACGTGACGACGTCCATGACGATCAGCGGGCCCGCCGTCCCCGTCTTCTGCATGTACCTGGTCGCGGCCGAGCGGCAGGGCGTGGATCCGTCCGTCCTCAACGGCACGCTCCAGACGGACATCTTCAAGGAGTACATCGCGCAGAAGGAGTGGCTCTTCCGGCCCGAGCCCCACCTGCGCCTCATCGGCGACCTGATGGAGTACTGCGCGGCCGGCATCCCCGCGTACAAGCCGCTGTCCGTCTCCGGGTACCACATCCGTGAGGCCGGTTCGACGGCCGCGCAGGAGCTGGCCTACACGCTCGCGGACGGGTTCGGGTACGTGGAGCTGGGCCTGTCACGCGGTCTGGACGTCGACGTGTTCGCACCCGGGCTGTCCTTCTTCTTCGACGCGCACGTCGACTTCTTCGAGGAGATCGCCAAGTTCCGGGCGGCCCGGCGCATTTGGGCGCGGTGGATGCGGGACGTGTACGGGGCGCGGTCCGAGAAGGCGCAGTGGCTGCGCTTCCACACCCAGACCGCGGGGGTCTCGCTGACCGCGCAGCAGCCGTACAACAACGTCGTCCGTACGGCGGTCGAGGCGCTCGCGGCGGTGCTGGGCGGGACCAACTCCCTGCACACCAACGCGCTGGACGAGACACTCGCGCTGCCGAGCGAGCAGGCCGCGGAGATCGCGCTCAGGACTCAGCAGGTGCTCATGGAGGAGACCGGGGTCGCCAACGTGGCCGATCCGCTGGGAGGTTCGTGGTTCGTGGAGCAGTTGACGGACCGGATCGAGGCGGACGCGGAGAAGATCTTCGAGCAGATCAGGGAGCGGGGACTCAGGGCGCATCCCGACGGACGGCATCCCGTCGGGCCCATCACGTCCGGGATTCTGCGGGGGATCGAGGACGGATGGTTCACGGGGGAGATCGCGGACGCGGCCTTCCGTTACCAACGGGCCCTGGAGAAGGGCGAGAAGAGGGTCGTCGGGGTGAACGTCCACCACGGGTCGGTCACCGGGGACCTGGAGATCCTGCGGGTGAGCCACGAGGTGGAGCGCGAGCAGGTGCGGGCGCTGGGCGGTCGTAGGGCGGCGAGGGACGAACGGGCTGTGCGAACGGCCCTGGAGGGAATGCTCGTTGCCGCCCGGGACGGGTCCGACATGATCGGGCCGATGCTGGACGCGGTGCGGGCGGAGGCGACTCTCGGGGAGATCTGCGGGGTGCTGCGGGACGAGTGGGGGGTCTACACGGAGCCGGCGGGATTCTGACCGCACCCGCGCACCTCACCCACGCGCCTCACCCCCTGCCTCACCCGCGCGCCTCACTCCAGGCCTGTGCCCGTCAGACCCGTCAGCAGCACCTGGGTGAAACCGCGGACCCATGCCTCGTCGGCCGGTTCCGCGCTGACCAGCGTACGGTGCACCACCGCTCCCGCCACCATGTCGAAGATCAGGTCGGCCGTGCGGGCCGCCTCGACGGGGTCCGCCGGCGGAGGGAGTTCACCGCGGGCCTGGGCGCGCTCCCGGCCCTGAAGGACCAGCCGCTTCTGGCGGTCGACGATCGAGGACCGGATACGTTCGCGCAGCGCGTCGTCGCGGCACGACTCCGCCACCACCGCCATCAGGCCGTTCTTCGCCTCCGGACGGGCCAGGATCGCCGCGAACTGCAGGACCACGCCCTCGATGTCCGCGGCGAGGGTCCCGCTGTCGGGGAGTTCCAGCTCGTCGAAGAGCTCGGCGACCGCGTCGACGACGAGTTCGTTCTTGCCGGCCCAGCGGCGGTAGAGGGTGGTTTTCGCGACCCCCGCACGGGTAGCCACATCTCCCAGCGTCAGCTTCGACCAGCCCAGCTCCACCAGCGCCGCCCTCGTCGCCGCGAGGATCGCGGTGTCCGCGGCGGCGCTGCGCGGGCGGCCTGCGGCGCGGGGGGCGGGGGTGCGGCTCTGCATCCTCCGACCATAACCGGCCGTTCTCGACGGGAGTGAGAGAGATCACCGGGGCGGGGTACCGGGCAGGCACTCGGTGCCATTACGCTACGACTCGTAGCGAAAGCTCGCGACGGACGTACGCGAGCGGCGGAGCGCACGGCGTGGGGTGGGGACCCGGCGTCAGGACCGCGCCGCACGACCGGCTTTCACCATGCTTTTCACAGACGCGCGCTCACGGGGGAGGATAGACGCATGCAGCCACGGAACATGTCCATGAGCGGAGTCGTCGACCTCGCCGCGGTGAAAGCGGCCCAGGAGGCCAAGGCGAAGGCGGAGCAGGCGCGCGCCGAAGCGGCCCGGCACGGCGGCGGCCCGGGTGCCGTCTCCCCGGCCGATCTCGTCATCGACGTAGACGAGGCGGGTTTTGAACGCGATGTCCTGGAGCGGTCCACCGAGGTCCCGGTCGTCATCGACTTCTGGGCCGAGTGGTGCGAGCCCTGCAAGCAGCTGAGCCCGGTGCTGGAGCAACTCGTCGTCGAGTACAACGGACGCCTGCTCCTCGCCAAGATCGACGTCGACGCCAACCAGATGCTGATGCAGCAGTTCGGGGTGCAGGGCATCCCGGCCGTGTTCGCCGTCGTCGCCGGACAGGCCCTGCCGCTCTTCCAGGGCGCGGCGCCCAAGGAGCAGATCCAGCAGACCCTGGACCAGCTGGTGCAGGTCGCCGAGCAGCGCTTCGGGCTGACCGGCCTCGCCGTCGACCCGGACGCCGAGCCGGGTGCCGCCCCGCAGCCCGCGCCGGTGCAGGCGGGACCGTACGACGCCCTCCTCGAAGCCGCCGTACGCGCCCTGGACGCCGGGGACTTCGGCGGTGCCGTCCAGGCCTACAAGAACGTACTGAGTGACGACCCCGGCAACAGCGAGGCAAAACTGGGGCTCGCGCAGGCCGAGTTGCTGCACCGGGTGCAGAGCCTGGACCCGCAGCAGGTGCGCAAGGAGGCGGCCGAGAAGCCGGGTGACGCGCAGGCGCAGATCGCCGCCGCCGACATCGATCTGGTCGGCGGACATGTCGAGGACGCCTTCGGGCGGCTCATCGACACCGTGCGGCGCACGGCGGGCGACGAGCGGGACACCGTACGGCTGCGGCTTCTTGAGCTCTTCGAGGTCGTCGGTGCCGACGACCCGCGGGTGGCGGCCGCACGCAGGGCGCTGTCCCGCGCGCTGTTCTGACCAGTTGCTAAACACAACGGCATGTGATGCCGGAGTGAAAGATTTGCCGTCGGGGGGTCACTGCGGCCGCACTTTGCCAAAACTTGGCAATCGCGGCCGCTGTTACTTCCAGTAAGCCAGAGGCGTTGATCTGTCGGGTTCCGTCCATCGATCAACTGCTTTGTCACCCCCCTGGTTGCCACCCAGCGTCGCCGACCGAGATCAGTGGGTCGTTGTTCGGTTATCCGCCCGTTACTACCGAGTAACGAAGCCCCTTGTGCGGGCGGCGAGAATGCACCACGATCGGCGACGCTCGGTCCTTTCCCGCACCCCGACAGCCGGTCGGGCCATGGGATTCCGTGGGGTCCCCACCGAGCAGAGCCGGCGGCAGGTGCGGCGGTTCTTGGACAGGGGGGTCTTCGCCCATCCGGCGAAGCCTGTCCGGCAAGGTTGTGCGTGATGTGTGTCAGGCGCGACCAAGTGGTTGTCGCTCGGGGGTGATCGCCGGTGATCGGTGCGCAATGGGCGCCTCCGAAAGCAGGCGCTCTCCTTCCCGAGGACGTAGCACTTCTCCCATCCCTGCCCGGCTGAGCCGTCCTTTTCGACAGGGGCAGCCAGGGCCAGGAGATGTACGTCCGAGAAGGAGGAAATATGGAGTCCCAGGTGCGTGGCGGGACAAGATGGAAGCGGTTCGCTGTGGTGATGGTGCCCAGCGTTGCCGCCACGGCAGTGATAGGTGTCGCCCTGGCACAGGGCGCGCTTGCCGCGTCGTTCAGTGTGTCGGGGCAGGAGTTCAAGGTCCGGGCCGGCCAGCTCGTCGGCTACGACATGAACCAGTACGGCGCCATAGACTCGGGCAAGGGTCTTGACGGCAAGGACCAGGCGCACCCGGTGTCGGTGTCGGCGTTCGACCACGCCACGATCACCGACATGTGTCAGTCCGTGGTCACCCCGGTTCCGTTCCTGAACAAGTCGGTCACCCTGAAGCTGACCGCAGGTGACAAGGGCACGGCGGTCGAGGCCGACAAGATCTACATCGATGTCGCCAACCTCGACGCGAAAGATGCCGTGTTCTCGGGCATCAACATCGGTGTCCCTGCCGGGACCACCAAGGGGAACACCCCGAAGCCCAAGACCGCGGACGGGGAGCAGTCCAGCCCGTTCGGGTTCGCCCAGCAGGCCGACAAGGCCGTGCTGACCGATGTGAAGCAGACGGCGTGGGCCACCACGGCCGGCACCTTCAAGCTCTCTAACCTCCACATGGGGCTGAGCTGGGGCAGCGGCGACGGCATCGAGTGCTACTAGGCGCTCAGTGACGGGCGGGGGAGCCGTTACGGTCCCCCGCCCGCCATCTCCCGCCTGTCGCCTTCACATCTCCCAACATTCTTCATCGCGATACACCCTCATCAAGAGCAACGCCGCACCAGGGAGCTGTTTTCCATGAGCGCCGAGAGTCCTGCCGCGCCCGGCCAGTTTGCCCACCGGAGGCAGCAGTTCCGCGCCTGGCGGGGCACCCGCCCGTTCTGGGCGGGGCTGTTGGTCATGATCAGCGGGCTTCCGATCATGTACTTCCCGTATGCGCACCTCAAGCTCGGTGGCCTGACCATCGCCATGGCCACCACGGCGGGCGCAGGATCCCTGATCATCGGCGTACTGCTCGTCGTCCTGGGCATCACCCTCTGGTTCCAGAAGCACGTACGCACCTTCGCGGGTGTCGCGGCGATCCTGCTCGGGCTGGTGTCCCTCCCCGTCTCCAACTTCGGCGGCTTCATCATCGGCTTCCTGTTGGCGCTGTTCGGCGGGGCGATGGCCGTGGCGTGGGCGCCGGGCGTACCGCCCGCGGAGGAGCCGGCCAGGCAGGACCTGACCGGTGAGGGCGGCGCGCCCGAGGCCACGGACTACGACACCACGCTCCTGCGGCCGGTGAACCCGGTGGGCGAGCCGAACGATCTGTCAGGAACGAGCCCGGTCAACGGGGCGAACGGGAGGCACAGTGCCGGCTGACGAGGTGACCCACGGGACTGACGTGGACGCGTCCCGTGCGAGAACCGGGCCCCGCCACGCGGCACCCAAGAAGCCGCTGTTCAACAGGTTCCACATGCCGGCCGGCAAGGCGATAGCCATGGCGGCGATGCCGACGGCCGTGCTCATGGGCATCGGCTTCACGCCGACGCTCGCGCTGGCCGATGACGCGCCGACCGCGAAGAGCCTGACGGCGGACGAGTACAAGGACTGCGTCGCGGCACTGAGCGGCAGCGCCTCCCCGTCCGCCTCGGCGAGTTCGTCCCCGTCCTCCGGTGACACCACGGCGACACCGTCCCCGTCGGCCTCCTCCGGCTCGGGGTCGGACTCCGGCTCGGGCTCGAACGGTTCGTCGTCGGATTCGGGTTCCGACGACAAGGCCACGCCCACCCCCACGCCTACGCCGTCCGCCTCCGCCTCCACCGGCAAGGAGGGGAGCTCCTCCTCCGGCTCCGGCGGCTCGGCCACCGCCACGCCGTCCCCGTCGCCCTCCGCGAGCGACGACGGCAACCTGCTGACGGAGATCGGCGACGCGATCACCGGGATCTTCACGGGCGGCTCCGGCTCCAGTGGTTCCTCCAGCGCCACCCCGACGCCCACACCGACGCCCTCGGCGTCCAAGAGCGCGGACGGCACCGCAGGCGACACCGTCAAGGAGACGACCGACAAGGTCACCGACACGGTGAAGAACACCGTGAAGGACACGACCGACACGGCGTCCAAGGCGGCGAAGGACACCACCAAGGCCGTGGAGGACACCACCAAGGCGGCCGAGGAGGCGGCGGCGGACGCCACGGCCTCCCCGAGCCCTTCGGCGAGTTCCAGTACGGACCCGGAGGACTGCCCGGCCGCCACGGACGACGTGGGCGACACCGAGCCCGGTGTGACGGTGGCGGACAAGGCATGGACCCTCAAAGCCAGTTCGCTGCTGCTCAAGGGGGCCGACTACCAGGGTGTCGTCAAGGTCAGGACCGCGGGCGGCAAGACCAAGCAGGTGCTGAAGTACGTCATCTCCGGCGGCACCGACATCGGCGACCTCTACCAGACCGTCACCGAGCAGGGCACGACGTACCACGTGCAGGCGGGCAAGGGCACGACGTCGACGATCACCGGCGGCAAGACGATCATGTACACCGAGAGCATCTCCGGCAACCTGCTGGGACTGATCCCGGTCACGTTCAGCCCGGACAGCCCCCCGCCGCTGAACATCCCGCTGATCTACTTCACCAATGTGACGGTCCAGCAGGCCGCCCAGTACGGCGGGACGCTGACCGTGCCCGGGATACACCAGTACAGCGAGAGCTGAGCGTCGCCCACCCCACAGACTTTTCCGGGAGCCGCACAACACGCTGAGGGCGCCCCCTTCACAGGGGGCGCCCTCAGCGCGTACACGAGCCCATGGGACCGCCAAGCCCCTCCCGTAGACCTCTTCACAATTTTCACAGAGTCCCCGTACCCTCATTCTTGCCGTGGACATGACCATCCGGGGCGCGGGGGCCTTACCGGGGACACACGTTGTTCCGCGGCGTCATGACGTGCGAGTGAAGCTCCCGCCGACCACAGCGACGGGGACTTCTCACCTTGACACCGATATCTCTCGGCCGCCCACTGCGCCGGGCGGCCGCTCTCGCTCTCGTGGGCGCTGTCGTGACCGCCGTAGCGGCGCTCACGACAGCGCACGACGCGCCTCCCACCGACAGAACCGCCGCCGCCCGCAGCGACACCGCCCCGCTGCTGGAGCAGGCCGCGACCGACGGCACCGGCCTCCTGCCGCTCCTCGCCCGCGGCAAGGACGGCCACCTCTGGGACTACGAGGCCAAGGGCACCGGCGGCTGGAAGGCCCGCGCGGACCTGGGCACCGGTTACTCGGTGGCCACCGCGCTCGTCCAGGCCAACATCTCCGACAGCGGCCGGGGCAACGACCTCTACTTCCGGATGGGCGGCACCCTCTACTACACCGCCGAACGCGGCAACGACACCAAGAGCCTGGGCGGGGGCTGGGACCAGTACAACCTTCTCGTGTCCGTCGGGAACATGGCCGGCAGCGCCCAGGCGGACCTGGTCGCCCGCGGCAGTGACGGCCAGCTGTGGCTCTACCAGGCCAAGGCCGACGGCACCCTCGCCGCCAAGATCCGGATGAAGGACTCCACCGGCTGGAACGGCATGAGCGTCATCGCCGGGCGCGGTGACTACACCGGTGACGGCATCGCCGACCTCATCACCCGCAACAGCGCCGGCAGCCTGCTCATCTACCCCGGCACCGGCAAAGCCACCGCGGACGCGGTCCTCGGCACCACCATCACGGCCGCCACGACGGGCTGGAAGGACTACACCGCGGTCGTGTCGACGGGAGACAACACCGGCGACGGCAAGGCGGATCTCATGGCCGTCGACGCGGCGGGCGCCCTCTGGCTCTACAAGGGGACCGGCGTCGCGAGCGCCCCCTTCAGCGCCCGCGTGCAGATCGGCACCAGCGGCTGGACCCAGTACAACCTGCTGTTCTGAGCCCCCTTCCCGCCGTTCTCACAGACAGGTTTCCCATGCGTACGAACGCACGCAGACGGGGGCTCTTCGCGAGATCCCGTTTCCTTCCCCTGACCGCGATGGCCCTCGCCGGCGCGATCGCGGTGACGGGCGGTCAACTCCCCGACGTCACCGCGCAGTCCGAGCGGACCGCGACCGCCGCCGACACCGTCCCCACCGCCTTCGACGCGAAGGCCGCCGAGCGCGTCCGCCAGGAGCAGTGCCTCCTCAGCGGGGTCCTGCGCAAGGGCGGCCCGGCGATGAAGGAGGTCGCCCGGGCCGGTCTGATCGGCACCGAGGACCAACTGCACACGGCCGCCGACCCGTCGTACTGGAAGGGCACCGCGCTCGACGCGGCGTACAACAAGGACAAGGGCGCCGCCGACGCCAAGCTGGACGAGCTGTCCGCCCGCCCGATGGTGTGGCAGGCGTCCCTCGGCGTCGAGACCCCGCCCCCGAACTACACCTACACCGGGTTCACGTGGGTGGAGGCCAAGGACGACCCGTTCGACAAGATCGGGCTGGGGTCCTGGGTCGCCGCCCAGTTCTGGAAGGTCGAGAGCGATTTCTACACCGACCCTCACCCCCTGGCGAACAAGGCGTCCGTCGACGCGGCCACAGCGGTCTACAAGGCCCGTTACTCCCCCGACGCGTACGAGGACTACAAGGACCGCCAGGCGTGGGAGTCGCTGCAGTTCATGCACGACATGTACGCCGACGACGCCCGCCTGTTCCTCCAGTACGGCGGTTTCCCGACCACCGCGCCCGACCCGGACTCGATGGAGTTCCGGATCGACGTCGAGAACCTCAAGGCCCGCTTCGCTTCCTGCGCGTACACGGACCCCCAGGACCCGCACGGGGTGCTCGGCGCCGAGATCGCCACGGCCCACACCGAGTGGCAGGCGGAGATCGACGGGCAGAAGACGCAGCGGGACGCCATCATCCGGGCCGAGAAGCAGGCCAACGCAGACCTTTCGACGGCGTCCCAGGCGCTCGGTGAGGCGCTCGCGCAGTCACTGATCGCGAGTCGGCTGACGGACTGGCAGGCGTACTGGACCCACGAGAAGCCGGAGGATCACGGTCAGTTCTACCCGGAGGCGGCCGAGTTCACCAAGGTCAAGAAGTGGATCGTGGACGCCCAGGGCCGGGCCGGCGGACGGCTCTACGTCGCCTCCCGCGCCGCGCTGTCCGCGAAGACCCAGGCCGACGCGGTCACCCAGGCGCAGACTCAGGCGTACGGCATCGCCGACGCGGCCGGTCTGCCGCGTGGCCGGGGTCTGCTGCACGGTCAGCAGGCCGCGCAGGTGACCAAGGCGTCCGCGGCGGCGGCCCAGGCCGCGGCGAAGGCCGTGGAGACCGCGTTCAACGCGACGCGCGCCTCCGCCGCCGACAGCAAGACGCTCGACTCCCTCGCCACCACCCAGGCGCACGCAGCCAAGGCCGAGTTCCGGCGCATCGCCGCGCAGGAGGCCGAGGCACAGGCCAAGGCCGCCGCCGAGGGTGCCGCCGCGCAGGCCGAGGAGGCGGCCGAGCACGCCACCGAGGCCAAGGCCGCCGAGAACAAGGCGAAGGCGGCCGAGCAGACCGCGAAGACCGCGGCCGCCGACGCCAAGGCCAAGCGGCAGAAGGCCGAGGCCGAGCGGGACTACGCCAAGTCGCAGGCGGACCTCGCCGCGGCCGAGCGGCAGAAGGCGCACGAGGCCGAGGGCCGCGCCCAGTCCCAGCGTCAGGTCGCCGCCGACAAGCTGTCCGCCGCGCAGGCCTCGGGCGGAACGGCGGCAGAGAAGAAGGACGCCGCACTCGCCGCCGAGAACCGGGCCGAGAACGCCCGCAATGGCGCCCTGGCCGCCGAGGACCGCCGCGACACCCTGGTTGCCAAGGCCGAAGCCGCGGAGGCGCTGCTGGCCGCCGTGGACGGTACCGCCGACGCCATAGAAGCGCGGCAGGCCGCCACCAAGGCCCGCGCGGCGGCCGACGACGCCACCGCCGCGGCCACGGCGGCCCGGCAGGCGGCGAACGAGGCCACGGCGGCCGCCACCAACGCCCGTGAGGCCGCCACCAAGGCCCAGGGGGCGGCCAAGCGCGCCCAGGCCGCCGCGGACGGCGCCCAGCGCGATGTCGCCATCACCGGGGCCGCGGTGACGAAGGCCCACGCGGCCGCCGCCGACGCGATCGCCGAGTCCAGGGCCGCCAAGTGGAACGCGATCGCCGCCAAGGCCCAGGCCGAGACCGCGCAGAAGGCCGCCGCCAAGGCCCGCGGTGACGCGTTGGTCGCCCGCTCCGAAGCCACCCTCGCGGGCGCCGACGCGATCCGCACCGCCGGACACGCCTACTCCACCGCGCAGGCCGCCGCGGCGGCCCGGGACTCGGCGGCGCAGGTGGTCAAGCCCGCCAACGACGCCATCGAGTTGGGCTCCCCGTACGCGGAGACCGACTCCTCGGCGGGCCTCGCGGTGCTGACCGGCCAGGCCGCGAAGACCGCGGCCCAGCAGCAGGTCGCCGTGGCCAACGCCAAGGCGGCGCAGGCCAAGAAGGCGGCGGCCGAGGCCAAGGCCCTCGCAGCGAGGGCGGACGCCGACGCGAAGGCGGCTGCCGAGGCGGCGGCGAACGCGGCCGAGTGGGCCGCGCAGGCGAGCACCTCGGCAGCGGCGGCGCAGGCCTCGTCGGATGCGGCGGCAGCCTCCGCCAAGGCGGCTCAGCAGTCCGAGGCCAACACCGTCGAGTACGACAAACAGGCGGTGGCCGACGCGGCCGCCGCACAGACCGCGGCCACCTCGGCGGACGGCTACGCCACCGACGCGGACGCCTCCGCCGACGACGCCGAGCGGGACGCGGCGAGCGCCCGCAGCGCGGCCGACGCCGCCGAGGCCGACGCCTCCACCGCGCGGTCCGTGGCCGACAAGGCGGAGCAGGACGCGACCGTCGCCGAAGCGGCTGCGGCCAACGCCCGCAACCTCGCGGTGGAGGCCGCCGAGGCCGCCATCCGCACCCAGCAGGTCGACTTCGAGGACCGCAAGGAGCAGGAGCGCACCGCCGAGGGCGGCGGCACCGGCGTCGAGGGCGTCGTGATGAAGCCCAGCGGCGACTCCAAGGTCGACATCAACCCGCTGAGCGACTGCGTGGGCAGCCACTCCGGTGGCGACATCGGCTGCGAGATCGACCTGGAATTCCACATCTACGGCGAGATGGACTTCTACATCGAGTCCTGCCCGCTGCCCGGTGTGGACCGCGCCCACTGCGGCTCGGCCATCCAGCGCGACTACCTCACGAGTTCTCCTCTGGACGTCAAGTTCAAGGAGAAGGACGTCCACGTCGACGGACTCAAG
This sequence comes from Streptomyces sp. NPDC058307, assembly GCF_042880295.1. Taxonomy (NCBI): domain Bacteria; kingdom Bacillati; phylum Actinomycetota; class Actinomycetes; order Kitasatosporales; family Streptomycetaceae; genus Streptomyces; species Streptomyces sp. NPDC058307. Next base: position 29,712 of record NZ_JBHVYZ010000069.1, on the reverse strand, counting down.
CTCACCGAGTCCGTCCTCAAGGCGATCGCCACCGGAGCGGTCGCGGACATCGTCGGCTGCGCCAAGGGCAAGATCAGCAGTTGCGTGTGGCTGGTCGGCAGCATCGTCATCCCGGGCCTGTTGGTGAAGGCGGCGGAGGCGGCGTTCGCGGTCCGTACGGCGATGCGGGGCGGTGCCGGGCTGGGCGCGGCGATGTGGAGCCTGCGCGGTTCCGGACTCGCGGCCGCCGCCATCGCGCGGCTGGAGGAAGCGGGGATGCAGGCCCTGCTCTCCATGTGCTTCCCGGCGGGCACGAGGGTCGCCACCGCCGACGGGCCCAAGAACATCGAGGACATCGGACTCGGCGACCGGGTCTGGTCCATGGACCAGACGACTGGCAAGAGAACCCTCAAGCCCGTCACCCAGCTGTTCCACCGGGTCGTCGACCGGCTGGTCCGGGTGGAGACGGCGCACGGCACGGTCGAGTCCACCGAGAACCACCCCTACTGGGTCCAGGGCCGCGGCTGGACCGAGGCCCGCGATCTTCATCCTGGCGACACCTTCCAGACCCTGGACGGTGGCACGGACGAGGTCACCGGCACGTCCGCGGCCGACGGGGCCGTCGAGGTCTTCAACTTCCAGGTCGCGGACAGCCACACGTACTACGTGTACGCGGGCCCGACGCCGGTGCTCGTCCACAACACGTGCGTCGACGACATCATCAAGAACCTCGTCAAGGACGGCGACCACATCGTCCTCGGCATCAATCCGTACTCCGACAACCTGGCCGACATGCTGAAGAGCGGCGCGCGGACGTTCAACAACAAGCACCTGTTCGACCGGCCGCATCCGAACTCGGACGGACGGCCGATCTGGATGGTCGCCGTCGACGAGGCACTGGAACACCCCCGTGCGAAGATCAGCATCTCGCTCGACGGTGTCCCGGATGCCAAGAACGCGGCCGACGCCCTGGAGAGGCTCATCGCACGGGGCAGGCCGCTGGTCGGCTCCGACTGGAGACCGGCCACGCAGAGCGGCAACGGCACAGCGTGGGAGATGGCGACACTGCGACTCAAGGTGATCAACGGCAAGAGGCAATGGACTGACTTCGACTGGTACATGACGAAGCCGGGAGAGAAGACCCCGAGTCTTGTCACCGACATGCCCGTGCCCGACTGGGCGACGTGACCCGAGAGCAGGGAGAACAACAGCAATGCCAGAGTTCGTGCGCGAGGGGCGATTGTTCCGGGTCGTGAGCTTCGACCCCTCGCACCGCCAGCTCATCCTGCGCAGTGACGCCACTCTGATCGACGAGACCGACACCCGGGTCGAGGTGTACTTCGGGCACGTGGAGTTGATGCTCCTCAAGCCCATCTACGAGGAGGGACTTCGGATCCGCAGGGCCGGCGAGGACGAGTTCACGGAGTTGAGGGAGCGCCATGACCTCAGTGCCGAGGACGCCGCCTACACCTGGCTGATCGACCCCGCCGGCCGCAGCTTCGTCGTCTCAGGCGTGCCCGAATGGCGTGAGGCCCCCTGTACGTTCGAGGAGCCCTCCTTGTTCGACTACACCCATTCCTGGCCCCCGGACTTCCCCTTGGAGGCCGGCACCGTCGGCTGAGTACACGCATCGAGGGCGCCCCCTGCCGCAGGGGGCGCCCTCGATGTCGTTGTCGTACGGCTTCTTACTCTGCCGCGCCGCTCAGGTGATGCACCCGCAGCATGTTCGTGGTGCCGGCGACGCCGGGGGGTGAGCCGGCGGTGATGATGACGATCTCGCCCGGGTTGAAGCGGTTGATCTTGGCGATCTCCTGGTCGACCATGTCGACCATCTCGTCCGTGGTGTTCACGAACGGCACCACGTGGGACTCCACGCCCCAGCTGAGCGCCAGCTGGTTGCGGGTGTTCTCGTCGGTGGTGAAGGCGATGATCGGCTGCTGCGCGCGGTAGCGCGACAGGCGGCGGGCGGTGTCGCCGGACTGGGTGAAGGCCACCAGGCCCCGGCCGCCGAGGAAGTCGGCGATCTCGCAGGCCGCTCGGGCCACCGAACCGCCCTGGGTGCGGGGCTTCTTGCCGGGGACCAGCGGCTGCAGGCCCTTCGACATCAGCTCCTGCTCGGCCGCGACGACGATCTTCGACATCGTCTTCACGGTCTCGATCGGGTACGCGCCCACGCTCGACTCCGCCGACAGCATGACCGCGTCCGCGCCGTCCAGGATCGCGTTGGCGACGTCGGACGCCTCGGCGCGCGTGGGGCGGGAGTTGGTGATCATCGACTCCATCATCTGGGTCGCCACGATCACCGGCTTGGCGTTGCGGCGGCACAGCTCGATGAGGCGCTTCTGCACCATGGGGACCTTCTCGAGCGGGTACTCGACGGCCAGGTCACCGCGGGCCACCATGACAGCGTCGAACGCCATCACGACGTCCTCCATGTTGTCCACCGCCTGCGGCTTCTCCACCTTGGCGATGACGGGGACCCGGCGGCCCTCCTCGTCCATCACCTTGTGGACGTCGGCCACGTCCCCCGCGTCCCGGACGAAGGACAGCGCGACCATGTCGCAGCCCATGCGCAGCGCGAAGCGGAGGTCCTCGACGTCCTTCTCGCTCAGCGCCGGGACGTTCACCGCCGCGCCGGGCAGGTTGATGCCCTTGTGGTCGGAGACGACACCGCCCTCGATGACCATCGTCTTGACCCGCGGGCCCTCGACGTCCAGGACCTTCAGCTCGACGTTGCCGTCGTTGATGAGGATCTGGTCGCCGCGGGAGACGTCACCGGGCAGGCCCTTGTAGGTCGTCCCGCAGATGGTCTTGTCACCCGGGACGTCCTCGGCGGTGATGACGAACTCGTCACCGCGCTCCAGTTCCACCGGACCCTCGGCGAAGGTCTCCAGGCGGATCTTAGGGCCCTGCAGGTCGGCGAGGACACCGATGGCCCGGCCGGTCTCCTTGGCGGCGGCACGGACGCGGTCGTACCGCCCCTGGTGCTCGGCGTGGGTGCCGTGGCTGAAGTTGAAACGGGCCACGTTCATGCCGGCCTCGATCAGCGAGACCAGCATCTCGTGGGAGTCGACCGCAGGGCCGAGAGTACAGACGATTTTCGAACGGCGCATGGAGCGATCCTATCGGTTTGTTTCGCTGCGGAATATTCCGTCTTGCGGAAGTACAAATGGGCGGAACGCCGCTCAGCTGGGTTACCGCTCAGTCGCCACGCGGCGGGCCGCAAATCAATGCCCCGCGACCAGCGCGTAGGTCTGCGTCGCGATTTCCAGTTCTTCGTCGGTCGGCACCACGGCGACCTTCACCCGCGCGTCCGCGGGCGAGATCAGCCGCGGTTCGTCGCTGCGTACGGCGTTGAGCTCGCGGTCCACCGCCAGGCCCAGGGTCTCCAGGCCCGCCACGGCGGCCTCCCGCACCGGTGCCGCGTTCTCGCCGACCCCGGCGGTGAACGCGATCGCGTCCACCGTACCGAGAACGGCGTAATAGGCGCCGATGTACTTCTTCAGACGGTGAATGTAGATGTCGAAGGCGAGCGCGGCCTGCTCGTCACCCTCCTCGATCCGGCGCCGAATCTCCCGCATGTCGTTGTCACCGCAGAGGCCGACCAGTCCGCTCTTCTTGTTGAGAAGAGTGTCGATTTCGTCGATGGACATTTTGCCAACGCGCGCCAAATGGAAGATGACGGCCGGATCGGTGTCTCCGGAGCGCGTACCCATCACGAGTCCCTCCAAAGGCGTCAGCCCCATGGAGGTGTCCACGCACCGGCCTGCCCGGACCGCGGAGGCGCTCGCGCCGTTGCCCAGGTGCAGCACGATCAGGTTGACGTCCTCGGGCGCCCTGCCGAGCAGCTTCGCGGTCGCCCGGGACACGTACGCGTGCGAGGTGCCGTGGAAGCCGTAGCGCCGGACGCGGTGCGCGTCGGCGGTCTCCACGTCGATCGCGTAGCGGGCCGCGGACTCCGGCATCGTGGTGTGGAACGCGGTGTCGAACACGGCGACCTGGGGCAGGTCCGGGCGCAGCGCCCGCGCGGTGCGGATGCCGGTGAGGTTGGCCGGGTTGTGCAGCGGGGCGACCGGGATCAGCCGCTCGATCTCGGCGAGCACGGTCTCGTCGATCACCGTCGGCTCGGTGAAGGTCTTGCCGCCGTGCACGACCCGGTGCCCGATGGCGGCCAGCTCGGGGGAGTCCAGTCCGAGGCCGTCCTTCGACAGCTCCTGTGCCACGGCCTTCAGCGCGGCGTCGTGGTCGGCGATCGGGCCGGTCCACTCCCGCGACTCGCCACTCTGGGGGATGTGCTTCAACCGGGCGGACTGCTCCCCGATGCGCTCGACGAGTCCCATGGCCGGCCTGCTGCTGTCCCGCATGTCGAGCAGCTGGTACTTCACCGACGAGGAGCCGGAGTTGAGGACGAGGACACGGGTGGCGCTCACTGGGCGGTGACTTTCTCTGCGGGAGCGGTCTGGGCCTGGATCGCCGTGATGGCGACGGTGTTGACGATGTCCGAGACCAGGGCGCCCCGGGACAGGTCGTTGACGGGCTTGCGCAGGCCCTGGAGCACCGGCCCGACGGCGATCGCGCCGGCCGAACGCTGCACGGCCTTGTAGGTGTTGTTGCCCGTGTTGAGGTCCGGGAAGATCAGGACCGTCGCCTGCCCGGCCACGTCCGACTCCGGCAGCTTGGTCTCCGCTACGGTCGGCTCGACCGCGGCGTCGTACTGGATCGGCCCCTCGATCTTCAGGTCGGGGCGCCGCTGCCGTACCAGCTCGGTGGCCTCGCGCACCTTGTCCACGTCGGCGCCCGAGCCCGACGTACCGGTGGAGTACGACAGCATCGCGATCCGCGGCTGCACGCCGAACTGCTCGGCGGTCGCCGCCGACTGGATGGCGATGTCGGCGAGCTGCACGGCGTCGGGGTCGGGGTTCACGGCACAGTCGCCGTACACCAGCACCTTGTCGGCCAGGCACATGAAGAAGACCGACGAGACGATGTCGGCGTCCGGCTTGGTCTTGATGATCTCGAAGGCCGGGCGGATCGTCGCCGCCGTGGAGTGCACCGAGCCGGACACCATGCCGTCGGCGAGGCCCTCCTGGACCATCAGCGTGCCGAAGTAGTTCACGTCGGAGACGACGTCGTAGGCGAGCTCGACGGTGACGCCCCGGTGGGCCCGCAGGGCCGCGTACTTCTCGGCGAAGGCGTCGCGCAGTTCGGAGGTCGCCGGGTCGATGAGCCGGCAGTCGCCGAGGTCGATGCCGAGGTCGGCGGCCTTCTTGCGGATCTGGTCGACCGGGCCGAGCAGCGTGAGGTCGCAGACGCCCCGGCGCAGCAGGACCTCGGCCGCGTGCAGCACGCGCGGCTCGGTGCCCTCGGGCAGGACCACGCGGCGCTTGTCGGAGCGGGCCGCCTCCAGGAGCTTGTGCTCGAACATCATCGGCGTGAGGCGGTCGCTGCTCGGCGCGGAGACCCGGCGGGCGAGCTCGGCGGTGTCGGCGTACCGCTCGAAGAGGCCGAGCGCGGTCTCCGCCTTGCGGGGCGTGGTCGCGCTCAGCTTCCCTTCCAGCGCGAAGAGTTCGGCGGCCGTGGGGAAGCTGTTGCCCGCCACCGAGAGCACCGGGGTGCCGGGAGCGAGGCGGGCCGCGAGGGTGAGGACGGCGTCGCTCGGGACCTCGTTCAGGGTGAGCAGCACCCCGGCTATCGGCGGGGTCCCGGCGCTGTGCGCGGCGAGCGAGCCGACGACCAGGTCCGCGCGGTCGCCCGGGGTGACCACCAGGCAGCCCGGGGTCAGGGCGTTCAGGAAGTTCGGCAGCATCGCGCCGCCGAACACGAAGTCCAGCGCGTCCCGGGCGAGCCCGGAGTCGTCGCCGAGGATCACCTTCGCGCCGAGCGCCTGGCCGATCTGGGCGACGGTGGGCGCGGCGAGCGCGGGCTCGTCCGGCACGACGTAACAGGGCACCGGCATCCGGCCCCGCAGCCGCTCGGCGATCTCGTCGCGGTCCTCGCGGGCCACCCGGTTGGTGACCATGGCGAGGACGTCGCAGCCCAGGCTGTCGTAGGCCCGGTAGGCGTTGCGGGTCTCCGCGAGCACCGACTCGGCGGGCTGGGTGCGACCGCCCACGACGGGAATCACCGAGGCGCCGAACTCGTTGGCGAGCCGGGCGTTGAGCGCGAGCTCGTCAGGGAGCTGGGTGTCGGCGAAGTCGGTGCCGAGGACCAGGACGACGTCGAAGTCGCGGGCCACCTTGTGGAAGCGGTCCACGAGGGTGGAGACCAGCTCGTCGGTGCCGCGCTCGGCCTGCAGCGCGGAGGCCTCGTGGTAGTCGAGGCCGTAGACGGTGGCCGGGTCCTGGGTGAGCCGGTAGCGGGCGCGCAGCAGCTCGAAGAGCCGGTCGGGACTGTGGTGCACCAGCGGCCGGAACACCCCCACCCGGTCGACCTGGCGGGTCAGGAGCTCCATCACCCCCAGCTCGACGACCTGGCGGCCGTCGCCGCGGTCGATCCCGGTCACGTACACGCTGCGGGTCACGCGAGCTCACTCCGTTTCCTGGACGGCATAAAAATCGCCCACCTAGGTGAGCAGAACCCTCTTGACAGTACCCCGATCGATGGATAAGGCGCCCGTCAGCACGGCATGCGACGGTGCTGCGCGGGACGTGAAAGAATCGGACCTGGCTCACCGGTATCAACAGCGAGCAGGAGACACAGCACGATGCGCATCGGAGTTCTCACCGCCGGCGGCGACTGCCCGGGTCTGAACGCAGTGATCCGGTCGGTCGTGCACCGAGCGGTCGACAATTACGGCGACGAGGTCATCGGCTTCGAGGACGGCTACTCCGGCCTCCTGGACGGCCGCTACCGTGCCCTCGACCTGGACAGCGTCAGCGGCATCCTGGCCCGCGGCGGCACCATCCTCGGCTCCTCCCGCCTGGAGCGCGACCGGCTGCGCGAGGCGTGCGAGAGCGCCTCCGACATGATCCACGAGTTCGGCATCGACGCGCTGATCCCGATCGGCGGCGAAGGCACTCTCACGGCCGCCCGCATGCTGTTCGACGCGGGTCTTCCGGTCGTCGGTGTCCCGAAGACGATCGACAACGACATCTCCTCCACCGACCGCACCTTCGGCTTCGACACCGCGGTCGGCGTCGCCACCGAGGCGATGGACCGCCTCAAGACCACCGCCGAGTCCCACCAGCGCGTGATGGTCGTCGAGGTCATGGGCCGGCACGCGGGCTGGATCGCCCTGGAGTCCGGCATGGCCGCCGGCGCCCACGGCATCTGCCTGCCCGAGCGCCCCTTCGACCCGGCCGACCTGGTCAAGATGGTCGAGGAGCGCTTCGCCCGCGGCAAGAAGTTCGCGGTGGTCTGCGTCGCCGAGGGCGCCCACCCCGCCGAGGGCAGCATGGACTACGGCACGGGCGAGATCGACAAGTTCGGCCACGAGCGCTTCCAGGGCATCGGCACGGCCTTGGCGTACGAACTGGAGCGCCGGCTTGGCAAGGAGGCCAAGCCGGTCATCCTCGGGCATGTGCAGCGCGGCGGTGTCCCCACCGCGTACGACCGGGTCCTCGCCACCCGCTTCGGCTGGCACGCGGTGGAGGCCGCGCACCGGGGCGAGTTCGGCCGGATGACCGCGCTCAAGGGCACCGACATCGTGATGGTGCCGCTCGCGGAGGCGGTCACCGAGCTGAAGACGGTCCCGAAGGACCGGATGGACGAGGCGGAGTCGGTCTTCTAGGCACGCGTCCTCAGACACGCGTCAGGGCGGTCGCCGTTCTACGGCCGTGTCTCGACCGCCTCCCAGAAGCGCTCCACGATCTCGTCCAGGAACTCCTGGCCGGCCTCGCCGGAGCGTTCGCCGCCCCCGCCCCAGCTCAGGGTGGACACCATCTGCCCCTGGTACTGCCGGTGCAGATCCATGAGGGTCTCCTCCACCAGGCGCCGGTCCAGTGGCACGATCTTCGCGATCTGACGGACGTAGGCCTGCCAGCGGGTGCTGACCGCCCCGCGCAGGCATTCGGCGAGCCGTCTCTCGCGTCCGGTGACGGCGACGAAGTCCGGCAGAGTCAGCTCCAGCAGGTCGGCGAGGGCGGCGGACTGGCGGTCGGTGCCGCGCCACTCGTCGTGCTCCTCCATGGCGAGGTAGGCGAGCAGTTCGAGCCCCACGGCACGGGCGACGTCCTCGGGGGCGATACCGCGCGAGACGCGGTGCTCGCGCAGGGTGCGGGGGCGGCCGATGAGTTCACCGGGGGAGCACCACAACACGCCCGCGAGAGCGGTGAGTTCCGGACTGGTGGGGCAGAGGGTCCCGCGTTCCCAGGCGACGACGAGATCAGGGGTGACGTAGGGGAGCCCGTACGAGACGCGCAGCCCGTAGGCCACGTGCTCGGGCCCCATGCCGAGAGCGACACGGAGTCTGCGGGCGGTGAGGTTGTCGAAGGGCGGTCCGGGCTGGTTCGGCAGGGCTGGGGGTCGGCGCACGGGCCACAAGTTAGGGGCGCGGGCGTGCGGTGACTACGGTCTGTTCGGCCAGTATCACGGATTGTGCGAACCTACGGTTTCGGCCGTGGGTTCGGGCCGGCCGAAGATCGTCTGTCGGCGGGGCGGGCGGCGTGGCGAGGATGGCGCCGGGTGCCCGGACGGGTGGCCGGAAAGAGGTGCGATCTTCGTGTACGAGGTGAATGGCAAGGTAGAGGGGCATATTCGCGAGCGGCTGCTGGCGCCGAACTTCTGGCATCTGGCGACCGTCGGTCCGGACGGAGCGCCGCAGGTCTCGCCCATGTGGGCGGACCTCGAAGGTGAGTACGTCATGGTCAACACCGCGATCGGACGTGTGAAGGAACAAAACCTGCGGCGCAATCCGAACCTTTCCCTCTCCCACCACGACCCCGAGAACCCCTACGACCGCGTCGAGATCCGGGGCCGGGTGGTGCGGTTCGTGGAGGGCGAGGAGGCGGAGCGCTCCATGGACCGCCTCACGCAGAAGTACATCGGTGAGGAGCGCTATCCGTGGCTGCTGGCGGGCGAGCGGCGGGTGATGCTGCTGATCGAGCCGGTACGGGTGCGCAGGGTGGTGGGGGTGGAGCCGTTCCGGCCGGGGGTGCTGCCCGAGGAGTGACCACGCGCTGCCGGGGCCGGGGCGGCTTGCCGCCTCAGTACCTCGCCGGCGCCCGACGGACGACGGCTGGGTTCCGGGTCGTGTACTCGGCCCGCTGTGCGGAGTGGCACCCGCGTCCTGCGGGTTTCTACCTCGGCTGCGTCCGGCAGTCGGCGGCCGTGTGTGAACGTAAGAGGAGTGGTCCAGTCCCGTCAATGACCGTGCAGCAGCCCGGACTTACGGGTTCTTGACCCACCGGTACTGCAACTCCGGGCGCCCCACTGTCCCGTACTGCGGGCTGCGGGCCGCCCGGCCGGCGTCGACCAGATGCTCCAGGTAGCGGCGGGCGGTGATCCGGGAGATGCCGACCACCTCGGCGAGACCGGTCGCGGTGAGCCCCTCCGCGCAGTCCCGCAGTGCCACCGTCACGCGCTCCAGGGTCGGCGCGCTGAGTCCCTTGGGCAGGGCGGCCGGGCCCGGCGCCCGGAGTGTGGCCAGCGCGCGGTCCACCTCCTCCTGACCGCTCGCCTCACCGGCCGACGCGTGGAACTCCGCGTACCGGATCAGCCGGTCGCGCAGGGTGGCGAAGGTGAACGGCTTCAGCACGTACTGCACGACCCCCAGCGAGACGCCCTCCCGGACGACCGTCAGGTCCCGGGCCGACGTCACCGCTATCACGTCCGCCTGATGCCCGGCCGCGCGCAGCTGACGGGCCAGCTGGAGGCCGTGCCCGTCCGGCAGATGCAGATCGAGCAGGAGCAGGTCCACGGCCGTACGGTCCAGCAGCCGCCGGGCCTCGGCACCGGTGTGCGCCTTGCCCACGGCCGTGAAGCCGGGGACGCGGTTGACGTACAGTACATGCGCGTCGGCGGCGACCGGATCGTCCTCGACGACCAGGACACGGATGGGCTGCGGGCCGGTCATATGTGGCCTCCGGGGAGGGTGGCACCTTCGGGGGCCGGGGAGCCGCTGGGCGGCGGGGGGTCTTCCGGAGCTGTGGCGTTTGCGGGGGCCGGGGGGCTGTCCGGGGTTGTGGTGTGTTCGGGGGCGGTAGGGCTTTCCGCGACCGTCGAGGCTTCCCGGAGCGTGGTGCTTTCGGGCTCACCCCCCAGAGGGAGCCGTACCTCGAACTCCGCGCCGCCGCCCTCGGCCTCCGCCACCGTCAGGGTTCCCTTGCAGCGGTTGACCGTCTGACGTACGAGGGCGAGGCCCAGGCCGCGGCCGCCCGGGCCCGCCGGCTTCGTCGAGAAGCCGCGCTGGAAGACCGCCTCGGCATGGGCCGGATCGACGCCCGCGCCGGTGTCCGAGACCCGCAGGACCAGCCCGCGGCCCGCCGCGCCCTCCGTGCCGTCCGTGTATGCCGTCACCGTCACCCGCGCCCGCACGCTGCCCTGCGCCGCGTCCACCGCGTTGTCGATGAGGTTGCCGAGGATCGTGACCAGGTCCCGGGCCGGTAGCGACGGCGGGAGCAGGCCGTCGTCCAGGCGGCTGTCCTCCGACACGACCAACTCCACGCCCCGCTCGTTCGCCTGCGCGGTCTTGCCCAGCAGCAGGGCGGCCAGCACCGGTTCGCTCACCGCCGCCACCACCTGGTCCGTGAGCGCCTGCGCCAGCTCCAGCTCCGCCGTCGCGAAGTCCACCGCCTGTTCCGCGCGGCCCAGTTCGATCAGCGAGACGACCGTGTGCAGCCGGTTCGCCGCCTCGTGGGCCTGGGAGCGCAACGCCTGGGTGAAGCCACGCTCGGAGTCCAACTCGCCCATCAGAGACTGGAGTTCGGTCACATCACGCAGGGTGGCCACGGTGCCGCGCTGCTCTCCGCCGGAGACCGGGGAGGTGTTGACGACCAGCACCCGCGCGGACGTCAGATGGACCTCGTCGACCCGCGGCTCCGAGGAGAGCAGCGCACCCGTCAGCGGCGCCGGCAGTCCGAGGTCCGCCACCGACCGTCCGATCACCCCGTCCTGAGAGGACACCCCCAGCAACTCCCGTCCGCCGTCGTTGATCAGCGCGACACGGTACTGCCCGTCCAGCATCAGCAGCCCCTCGCGCACCGCGTGCAGGGCGGCCTGGTGATAGTCGTGCATCCGGCTGAGCTCGGCCGCGTTCATGCCGTGGGTGTGCCGGCGCAGGCGGGCGTTGATGACGTAGGTCCCGATGGCACCGAGCGCGAGCGCGCCGCCCGCGACGCCGAGCAGCGCGGTGAGCTGGCCCTGCACCCGCTCGCTGATCTTCTCCACCTGGATGCCGGCGCTGACCAGCCCGATGACCTTGTCGTGGTCGTCCTCGACCGGAGTGACCGCCCGGACCGAGGCGCCCAGGGTGCCGGTGTAGGTCTCCGTGAAGGTGTGGCCCTTGAGCGCGCGCTCGGTGTTGCCGAGGAAGTGCCTGCCGATCTGGTCCTTGTCCGGGTGGGTCCAGCGGATGCCCTGCGGACTCATGATCGTGACGAAGTCGACGTCGGTGTCGGCCATGACCCGCAGCGCGTACGGCTGGAGCCGTGCCGTCGGGTTCGGCGTGCCGATGGCCTCCCGCACGGACGGCGAGTCCGCGACCGCCCGCGCCACGGCCTTGGCCTGAACACGCGCCGCGTCCTTGGCCTGGCCCCGGTCACTGACGTAGGTGAACAGCGCGTACCCCGCCACGACCACGGCGATCAGCACGGCCTGCATGGCGAAGAGCTGGGCCGCGAGGCTCCGGGGTCTCGGTACGGGGATGCGCATGTCGTCAGTGTGCCTCCATGGCTGATTGTGAACTAAATGAACGGAAGGGTGACCGCCCTCACAGGGCGGGAGATAGTCACGGCATTCCTTCGAAAGCCCGGACGTGAGCCGCACGCCGGTCATACCGACGAAGACGTCAAGGAGGGCAGCCGTGGCCGCCAGCACCCCCGACAGGGCACCCGCAGTCAAAAAGGACCGCACCCACTACCTGTACATCGCGGTGATCGTCGCGGTTGCCCTCGGTATCACCGTCGGTCTGGTCGCCCCCGACTTCGCGGTCGAGCTGAAGCCGATCGGCACCGGGTTCGTGAACCTGATCAAGATGATGATCTCGCCGATCATCTTCTGCACGATCGTGCTCGGTATCGGATCGGTACGGAAGGCCGCCAAGGTCGGCGCCGTCGGCGGTATCGCCCTGCTCTACTTCACGATCATGTCGCTGGTCGCCCTGGGCATCGGCCTGGTCGTCGGCAACATCCTGGAGCCGGGGACGGGCCTCGCGGTGACCGACGCGATCAAGAACGCCGGCCACGCACAGGTGGACGCGGAGGCCAAGGACACCACCGAGTTCCTGCTCGGCATCATCCCGACCACGATCGTCTCCGCCTTCACCGAGGGCGAGGTCCTCCAGACCCTGCTCATCGCGCTGCTCGCCGGCTTCGCGCTGCAGGCCATGGGCTCGGCCGGGCAGCCGGTCCTGCGCGGGGTCGAGCACATCCAGCGGCTCGTGTTCCGCATCCTCGCCATGGTGATGTGGGCCGCCCCGATCGGCGCGTTCGGTGCCATGGCGGCGGTGGTCGGTTCCGCGGGCGTCGACGCCCTCAAGAGCCTCGCCGTCCTGATGCTCGGCTTCTACGTCACCTGTTTCCTGTTCGTCTTCATCGTGCTCGGCGTCATGCTGCGGCTGATCGCGGGCCTGAACATCCTCACGCTCTTCAAGTACCTGGGCCGTGAGTTCCTGCTGATCCTGTCGACCTCGTCGTCCGAGTCCGCCCTGCCGCGGCTCATCGCGAAGATGGAGCACCTGGGCATCAGCAAGCCGGTGGTCGGCATCACCGTCCCGACCGGTTACTCCTTCAACCTCGACGGCACCATGATCTACATGACCATGGCGTCCTTGTTCATCGCCGACGCCATGGGTACGCCGATGTCGGTCGGCGAGCAGATCCCGCTGCTGCTCTTCCTGTTCGTGGCCTCCAAGGGCGCGGCCGGTGTCACCGGCGCCGGCATGGCGACCCTCGCGGGCGGTCTCCAGTCGCACAAGCCCGCCCTGGTGGACGGCATCGGCCTGATCGTCGGCATCGACCGCTTCATGAGCGAGGCGCGCGCCCTGACCAACTTCGCGGGCAACGCCGTCGCCACCGTCCTGATCGGCACCTGGACCAAGGAGATCGACCGCGAGCGCGTCGACCTGGTGCTCGCCGGCCACCTGCCCTTCGACGAGAAGACGCTCCTGGACCACGACGACGAGGACGTCACGGCGGACATCCCCGAGCAGGGCGGCGAGAAGGAGCTGGCCAAGGCCTGAGCGGCCGGACGCCGACGGCCGTACGGCCACACCAAGCCGAGCCGGGCCCGACCTGAACCCGGGCCCGGCTCCCGCCCCGGGCGGCCGAGTACTCCCCCGTAGCTCGGCCGCCCGGACCCACTCCCGAAGAACAGCTCAGTCGCTCAGTTTCGCCACCAGCGCGGTGGCCAGAGAGGCGGGTACGCCCGCCGCGGTCAGAACGGTGACCGCGGCGGAGCGGCCCGCCTCTTCCGCGTCCAGCAGCCCGTCGTTCACCGCCTGCATCACCGCGAACATCATGTGCTCGTGGACGTACGCCAGCGCGGGCGCGGGCAGCGGTGAGACGAAGACGCCCTCGTCCAGGCCGCGCCGGAGCAGTTCGGTGGAGGCTTGGCGCACGGGGGCGAGCCGCTCGATGATGCCCTCCATGGTGACGCTGCGCTGGGCGAGCGCGACCAGGATGCGATAGCGGTCGGCGACCTTCCAGACCGCGAGCACGGAGCCCGCCACCGCCTGCGCCAGATCGTCGATCCCCTCGCGTCCCGCCGCGTCCGCGGCCGCCACCGCCTCCACGGCCCCGTCGACGAGCGTGCTGATCAGTGCCTCACGGCTGGGGAAGTGGCCGTACACGGTTCGCCGTACGACGCCCGCGGCGCGCGCGATCTGGTCCATGGACGCGTCGGGGTCGCGCAGCAGCTCGGCGAGTGCGACATCGAGGATGTGGCGGCGGTTGGCTTCGGCGCGACTGGAGTGGCCCGTGGTCATGGGCGCCATTGTGCCCCTACCGACGGAACTTGCACAGTGCTGTGCAGTCGACGTACATTGCACAGTATTGAGCAAATGCACATCGCTGTGCAAGACCGCTGAGGAAGGCCACCCCTGCCATGCGACTCGTCATGACCGAACCGGTCGAGAAGAGGGAGCGCCCCTACGCCCGCCGCTGGTGGGCCCTTCTCGTCCTCTGCCTCAGCCTGCTGATCATCGTGATGGCGAACACCGCACTCACGGTCGCCGCCCCCGACATGACCGAGGACCTCGGGCTGTCGAGCGCGGACCTCCAGTGGGTCATCGACGGCTACACCGTCCCGTACGCGGCCCTGATGCTGCTGTTCGGTGCGATCGGCGACAAGTACAGCCGCCGCGGCGCGCTCCTGCTGGGGCTCGGGGTCTTCGGCGGCGGCGCGGTCTTCGGATACTTCGCCGACAGTGCCGCGACCATCATCGCGGCCCGCGCGGTGATGGGAGCCGGCGCCGCGATGATCATGCCGGCCACGCTGTCCCTGCTCGCCGCGACCTTCCCGCGCGGCGAGCGCGCCAAGGCGATCACCGTGTGGACCGCCACCTCCGGCGTGGCGATCGCGGCCGGTCCGCTGGTCGCGGGCGCGCTCCTGGAGCACCACGCCTGGACGTCGACGTTCCTGATCAACGTCCCGATAGCGGCCGTCGCGATCGTCGCGGCCCTCGTCCTCGTCCCGCCCTCCAAGGCCGCGCAGCACGGCCGTATCGACTATGTCGGCGGCCTGCTGTCGGTCGTGTGGATCGGCGCGCTGGTCTACATGATCATCGAGGGGCAGCACTTCGGCTGGCACGCCAAGGCGATCGCCGCCGCGGTGGTCGCGGGCACCGGTCTCGCGCTCTTCGTCGTCCGGGAGCTTCGCCACCCGCGCCCCGTCGTCGACGTCCGCCGCTTCACCGACCGCGGCTTCGCGGGAGCCAACCTCGCCGTCGCCCTGTTCTTCCTGGCCGTCTTCGGTGCCTTCTACTACCTCACCCAGCACCTCCAGTTCGTCCTCGGCTACAGCGCCCTGGAGACCGGCCTGCGCATGCTGCCGCTGGCCGGCGCGGTCTTCGTCGGCTCGGCCCTGACCGGGTTCCTCACCCCGCGGGTCGGCATGAAGTGGACGGTCACCGCGGGCATGGTCGGCGGCACGGCGGCCCTCGCGCTGCTCACCCGGATTGACGCGAGTTCGTCGTACGGCGATCTCGTCGCGCCCCTGATGGTGCTGGGCCTGGCGATCGGCCTCGCCCTCTCGCCCGCCACGGACGCGATCATGGGAGCCTTCCCCGAGTCGGAACTGGGCGTCGGCGGCGCGGTGAACGACACCTCGATCGAACTCGGCGGCTCGCTCGGCATCGCGATCCTCGGCTCGCTGCTGGCGACCTCCTACGCGGACCACCTCTCCGACGCCACCGCCGGCAGCGGGGTCCCGGCCGCCGGCCTGTCCTCCGCCCAGGACTCCGTCGGCGCCGGATACACCGTCGCGCAGGGCATCGGCGAGAAGGCCCAGCAGGTCGCGGCGCAAGCCGCCCAGGCCACCGACCCGCAGCAGGCCGCTCAGCTGAAGGCGCAGGCCGGGCAGCTCGCCTCCGGCGCCCGGCAGCTGGCGGACGCGGTCGGCTCGTCCTTCTCCGACGCGGTGGCGCACACCAGCCTGATCGGGGCGGTCGTGCTGGGTGTCGGGACGGTCCTGGTCGCGGTGCTCCTGCCCGGCCGCACGTCCGCGGAGCCCGCCCCCCGGGCCGAGGAGAAGAAGGAACTGGTCGACACCCACTGACTCACCAAACTCTTACCCCGCCCCACTAGCGTGCCGTCCCCGGACGGCACGCTCTTTCATCGGAGGCACACGGGGGATGAAGATCGACTGGGATCGGCGGACGTGCGCACGCCGCGGGCATGTGACGTACGCGCCGGACGAACCCCGCCTCAGGGAGCGGCTGCATGTCGAGACCGCCGTGGGCGGGGCGTGGCGCTGCCTGCGCTGCGGCGACTTCGCCCTCGGTGAGCCGCACGGCTCGGGGCCCGCGGACCACGCGCCCCTTGTCCCGCGCGGCAAGGTGCTCAGGGACCTGTTCGTGTTGCGCTTCCTCGCGCTCGAGCGGGCGGTGCGCGGGGTGTTCATCGTGCTGGCCGCGGTGGCGGTGTGGAAGTTCAGCAACAGCCAGGACGCGGTGCGCCGGCTCTTCGACGAGTATCTCGACGTCTTCCGGCCGGTGTTCCGCCACTTCCACTACGACCTCGACCACTCACCGATCGTCGACAGCGTCCAGAAGGCGTTCGGGTACAAGCACAACACCCTGGTCCTGGTGGCCGTGCTGCTGCTGGCCTACGCCCTCATCGAGCTCGTCGAGGCGGTCGGCCTCTGGTACGCCAAGCGCTGGGCGGAGTACCTGACGGTGGTGGCGACGGCCGCCTTCCTCCCGCTGGAGATCTACGAACTCACCGAGCGCATCAGCTGGTTGAAGATCGCCACACTGTTCCTCAACATCCTCGCCGTCCTCTACATCCTGCTCGCCAAGCGCCTGTTCGGCCTGCGCGGCGGACACCGGGCCTTCGAGGAGGAACGGCACAGCGCGTCACTGCTCGAGGTGAAGGAGGCCGGTGAGCTGAGCGAACTCAGCGCATCGGGTCAGGGGTCCCGGCACCGCCCCTAGGGCCCTGGCCTCCTGGCCCTCTAGGCCCAGGGATCGGTGATCTCCCGGAGCAGCGTCAGCGCCTCGCGCAGCTGCTTCATACGGCGCCCGCCGAGGTGTTCCTCCCCTGCCGAAGGCGCGGCTCGTCGCGACCGACATCGAGTGGACGCGCGGGACCGGGGAGGAGATCCGCGGTCCGATCACCTCCCTGCTCCTGCTGCTCACGGGTCGCCCGGAGGCGGCCCGGCAGTGGGCCGAAGGTGCCGGGGAGCCGTGGAGGGGGGGTCACGGTTTCCCGGGGTGCCTAGTGGCGCCTACGGGGGTGCCGGTCCGGGTGGTCGGGCGGATGCGGGTGCGTCGTGGCCGGTCGCGCAGTTCCCCGCGCCCCTGGAGGGTTGCCGTCACCCCGTGCCACTACGAACTGTTCGCCATTCCCCTGCGCCCCATCGCGCGTCCCCACGGGCCGTCAGTCGAGTGCCATGCCCAGGCGCCGTAAGTCAGGTTTCCTTTTCCTTTCCCAGGGTTTCGGCCACGGCCCGCGGCAGCCATTGGTGTACGTCGTCGAAGGAGAAGCCGAGGCGGGTGGCCCGGGAGTTGTCCATGGCGTAGGAGCGGGCGAAGGAGAACGGTGAGACCTCGCCGATCTCGACCAGTTGGAGGAGGGTCTTGCCCTCGGGGAAGTGCGCGGCGACCGCCCTGCACAACTCCTCCGTGAACAGCAGCCCGTGGGAGGCCGCGTTCACCGGACCGGTGAAGTCCTGGCCCACCGTCCAGGCGAGGAAGTCGGCGATCTCCTCGACGTGGATGTAGGTGGCGGGCTGGTTGTCGACGGGGACGGCGATGGGCTCGCCGGTGCGGATGCGGTCGGCGTAGTGGGTGAGCCGCCCGGTGAAGTCGTCGTCGCCGCCCAGGACGTGGGCCACGCGGACCGCCGTAAAGGGAAAGGCGGGGTCCGCCGCGAAAACGGATTCCGCCTGCCGCTTTCCCTCGCCGTAATGGGAATCGAGGAATGCGGGGTCGTCCCAGGGAAGGCCGACATCGACGGATACGGTCGTCGGGTCGACGGCGTCCTCCCGTACGGGGGCGATCGAGTCCTCGTACTCGTACACCTCCACCGTCGAAGTCATCACATAGCGCCGGGCGCGTCCGGCGAAGACCCGGCGGGCGATCGCCGCCTGGCGCGGGGTGTAGCAGACCTGGTCCACCACGACGTCGAAGGTGCGTGAGCCCACGGCACCGCCCAAAGAGCTTTCGTCGTCGCGGTCGGCCAGCAGGTGGACCGCCCCGGGCGGGGGTGCGGACGAGCCCCGGTTGAGGACCGTGACCCGGTCGCCGGCGGCCAGCAGCCGTGTGATCAGGCGCTTGCCGATATAGCGGTTGCCACCGATGACGAGTACCTCTCGTGGGGTTTTCATGACCATAATTCTCCCGGCGTACAGCGGAGTGTTGAAGGGGGAACCATGGGAGTTCAGGCGGCCGCACCGAAAGAATCTCGGCATCTGCGTCCCGCCACCGACGAAACCTCGGTGACCTTCGACGCGCTGGACCGGCAGATCCTGGAGCTCCTCCAGACCGACGGCCGGATCAAGTTCAGCGAGCTGGGGCGCCGGGTGCGGCTGAGCCCGGCGGCGGTCACCGAGCGGCTGCGGCGGCTGGAGGCGGCGGGCGTGATCGGCGGCTACGGCGCCCACGTGGTCCCGGCCCGGCTCGGCTACGGCATCCAGGCGTTCATCCGGGTCAGCCCGCACGGCGGCTACACCCTGAGGCATCCGAGGACCCTGGAACTGCTGGAGCGCCCCGAGATCACCGAGGTGCACCACGTGGTCGGCGAGGACTGCTGGATCCTCAAGGTCGCCGTCCGCGACACCGTCCACCTGGAGGAGGTCCTCGAAGCGGTCTCCGCCCTCGGGCGCACCACGACCTCGATCGTGCTGACCTCTCCGGTGCAGCGCAAACCGCTCTTGCCTTGACGTCGGCGTAAAGGATTACGTTCGTGGACATGCGAATCGGCGAGCTGGCCGCACGGGCCGGGACCACGACGCGGACGCTGCGCTACTACGAGGCGCGGGGCCTGCTGCCCGCGCGGCGCGGCCACAACGGATACCGGACCTACGACGAGGACGACCTGAAGCTGCTCCGGCAGATCCGGACGCTCCAGGACTTCGGGTTCGACCTGGAGGAGACGCGGCCGTTCGTGGAGTGTCTGCGGGCCGGCCATCCCGAGGGCGACTCGTGCCCCGCCTCGCTCGCGGTCTACCGGCGCAAGCTCGGTGAACTGGACGCGCTGATCGGTGAGTTGCAGACCGTGCGCGCCCAGGTCGGGCAGCAGCTGGAGCGGGCCGAGCGGGCGCGTGACGGGCTCGCCGCCGACGCGGAGGTTCCGGGCGGTCCGGAGCCGGAGTGCGAACTGGGAGGGATCCACAGGTGATCAAGGCAGCGGGTGTGGCCGAGGTGACGGACGCGGACTTCGGGACGGAGGTGCTCGGGGCGGAGCTGCCGGTGCTGGTGGAGTTCACCGCCGACTGGTGTCCGCCGTGCCGGCAGATGGGGCCGGTGCTCGCGGCTCTCGCCGCGGAGGAGGGCGAGCGGCTCAAGGTGGTCCAGCTGGACGTCGACACCAATCCGCTGACCACGAACGCCTACAAGGTGCTCTCGATGCCCACCTTCATGGTGTTCCGGGGCGGGGAGCCGGTGCGGTCGATGGTGGGTGCGAGGCCCAAGCGGCGGCTGCTGGAGGAACTGACGGACGTCCTGTGAGCCCCATGAGCTGACGCACCTACAGAGAAATACCCCGAGCGATTGCGCTCGGGGTATTTCTCTGCGTATATTCGATGATTCGCGACCTTATCGCTGCGCCTTAACGGCATGGGTCGCAAAGAAGCTCAGTGAGCACAGTATATCCGGGCGGGAGTGGAATTGTCAAACACCGGCTTTCCGGACGATGAATTGCGGCAGGAACAGGAATTCATCGACGGGCTGTACGCACATGTGGACGCCCTGCGCGGCGACACCGAGGTCTCCGTCACGGACGCGCTCGCCCAGGGCAACACCCCCATGCAGGCCCGCCTGGAGCGGGACATCCTGGTCGCCGAGCGCTCGGGGCTGCTGGCCGCGCTGAACGCGGTCGACGGCTCCCTCTGCTTCGGCCGGATCGACCTCACCTCGGGCACCACCCATCACATCGGCCGGATCGGCCTGCGCACCGAGGACGCCGAACGCACCCCGATCCTCATCGACTGGCGGGCCGACGTCGCCCGCCCCTTCTACCTGGCCACCGGCCACACCCCGATGGGCCTGCGCCGCCGTCGGCACATCGGCACCGAGGGCCGCCGGGTGACGGACCTGCACGACGAGATCCTCGACCTCGGCGACCAGGAGAGGACCGGCCACGAGGACCCGAGCGGTGACGCCGTCCTGCTCGCCGCGCTCAACTCCGCGCGCACCGGCCGCATGAGCGACATCGTGCAGACCATCCAGGCCGAGCAGGACGAGATCATCCGCGCGCCCCACCGCGGGGTGCTGGTGGTCGAGGGCGGGCCGGGCACCGGCAAGACGGCCGTCGCCCTGCACCGGGCCGCGTATCTCCTGTACGAGCACCGGGAGTTGCTGGCCAAGCGGGCCGTGCTGATCGTCGGCCCCAACCCCGCCTTCCTCGGCTACATCGGCGAGGTGCTGCCCTCGCTGGGCGAGACCGGTGTGCTGCTCGCGACGGTCGGGGAGCTCTTCCCCGGCGTGAAGGCCACGGAGACCGACAGCCGGGTGGCGGCCGCGGTGAAGGGGCGTGCCGCCATGGCGGACGTCCTCGCCGACGTCGTACGCGACTGGCAGGCCCTGCCCGACCCGGTGATCGCCATCGAGCACGACCGCGAGATCCTCATGCTCGACGACGGCCTGGTGAAGGTCGCCCGTGAGAAGACCCGCGCCGCCCGGCTGCCGCACAACGTCGCGCGCGAGCACTTCGAGGGCCACATCCTCAACACGCTCACCGACATGGTCGCCGAACGCATCGGCACGGACCCGTTCGACGGCACGATCCTGCTGGACCCGAGCGACATCACGCAGATCCGCGACGAACTCGCCGAGAACCCCGAGGTCTGGGCCGCCATCGACCAGTTGTGGCCGCGCCTGACGCCGCAGCGACTGGTCGCCGACTTCCTCGCCGATCCGGTGGGCTATATCCCCGACGAGGACGCGGCCGCCATCCGCCGCCCGGTGACCCGGGGCTGGACGGTGGCGGACGTGCCGCTGCTCGACGAGGCGGCCGAACTCCTCGGTGTGGACGAGCGGTTGGCGCGGGCCCGGGCCGACCGTGAGCGCGAGACACAGGTCGCGTACGCGCAGGGCGTGCTGGACGTGTCGTACGCCTCGCGGACCTACGAGTTCGACGACAAGGACGAGGAGGACTCCGAGGTCCTGTCCGCGCACGACATCATCGACGCCGAGCGGTTCGCCGAACGGCAGGAGGAGGACGACCACCGCAGTGCCGCCGAGCGCGCGGCGGCCGACCGCACCTGGGCGTTCGGGCACATCATCGTCGACGAGGCGCAGGAACTGTCGCCGATGGCCTGGCGGTTGCTCATGCGGCGCAGCCCGACCCGCTCGATGACCCTGGTCGGCGACCCGGCGCAGACCGCGGAGGCGGCGGGCGTGGGTTCCTGGCAGAAGATCCTGGAGCCGTACGTCCAGGACCGCTGGGAGCACGCGAGGCTGGGCGTCAACTACCGCACCCCGGCCGAGATCATGGAGCTCGCGGCGGCCGTGGTGCGCGCCTCGGACCCCGGCTTCGAGCCGCCCAGCTCGGTGCGGTCGACCGGGGTACGGCCCTGGGTGCGGGCGACCGACGACCTGCCCGGCGCGGTCGCGGAGGCGGTGCAGGAGCTGACCCCCGCCGAGGGGCGGCTG
>NZ_JBHVYZ010000069.1:0-8007 GCF_042880295.1 Streptomyces sp. NPDC058307 | reverse complement strand
CTGCCCGGCGCGGTCGCGGAGGCGGTGCAGGAGCTGACCCCCGCCGAGGGGCGGCTCGCGGTCATCGCCCCACGTCATCTGCACCGCAGGCTCGCGGCCCGGCTCGACGGGGTGACGGCGGGCGCGGAGCCGGACCTGACGCGGACCGTCGTCCTCCTGGACCCCCGGCAGTCCAAGGGGCTCGAGTTCGACTCCGTGCTGGTGGTCGAGCCGGCGCTCTACGGCACAAGTGACCTGTATGTGGCGCTGACCCGGGCGACCCAGCGGCTGGGGGTGCTGCACACGGGCCGGCTGCCGAAGGCGCTGGTGGACACGGCGGTCCCGGGGATCACCAAGACGTAACAGTTCACGCCATGGTCACTGCTTGTGCACGGCCGGTGCGGTAAGCGTTGCGGTATGGAAGCCCACTCCGACGCGACCCCGCCGGCCGACGGTCCCGTACTCGGGTCGCTGCCCGTCGAGCCGTTGCTGACCGCCGAGTTCGACGTCGACCCCGGGGCGGTGTACGAACGGCTGCGCGGCACCTACGGACCGGTCGCGCCGGTCGGCCTGATGGGGGTGCCGGTATGGCTGGTTCTCGGGTACACCGAGGTGACCGAGGTGCTGCGCAACGAGAACCTGTGGCGCCGGGACATCCGGTACTGGCGGGCGCGGGCCGAGGGGCGGCTGCCGCGGGACTGGCCGCTGCTGGCCGGTTACGAGGTACGGCAGATGATGTTCATGGACGAGGAGGAGCATCTGGGGGCCCGGCGTACCCATCACTCGGCGCTGAGCCCCTTCCAGGACGCGCGGAGCCCGGAGGGGTGGGAGCTGCGGGCCGCGGTCGCGCGGTACGCCGACGAGCTGGTCGGGATGCTGGCCGCCGAGTCGGGGACCGTGGGCTTCGCCGATCTGGGGGCGCAGTTCACGCGGCCCCTGCTGCTGATGGTCACGACCAAGCTGTTCGGCTGTCCCGTGGAGCTGGGCGACGAGCTGGTCATGGACCTGTGGCGGATGCTGGACGGAGGGCCCGGCTCGGGGCCCGCGACGGCGCGTGCGCTGGGGGCCTTCACCCGGCTCGCCGCGCATCGCAGGGCCCGGCCGGGAGACGACCTCACGTCCTACATGCTGCTCGCGGACCCCGGGCTGAGCGACGAGCAGCTCGGACGGGAGCTGTTCATGAACGCCGTGTACCTGAACGACATCACCGGGAACATGGTGCTCAACACCCTGCTGGAGGTGCTGCGGGGGAACGCGACGGTCCGCCGGAGCCTGTCGGCGGGGCAGCTGGGAGAAACGGTCAACCGGGCGGCGCTGGCGAACCCTCCGGTGGCCAACATGTGCTTCCGGTTCGCCGCGCGGGATGTGCGGCTGGGAGAGGTGTGGGTGCGGGCGGGGGACGCGGTGTCCCCGTCCGCCGCGGCCGCCCACCGCGACCTCCTGGCGCTCAGCTCCTCCCACCTGGTCGGGTCGACGGTGTCCACCCGGGCGCATCTGGGCTGGGGCGCGGGTCCGCACCAATGCCCCAGTGCGGCGCGGGAGTTGGGCGGGACGATCGTGGCGACCGCGGTGGGAAGAGTGCTGGATCACTTCGTCCGCGCGGAGCTGACACTGCCGCCGGACCAGTTGCCCTGGCGGTCGGGGCCGGTGGTGCGAGGGCTGCGGGTGTTGCCGGTGCGCTACGAGCTGGGGGCGGGGACGCCGGTCGGGCCCCGGCGCATGCCCCCGGCGGGCGCCCGGGCGATCCCGGCGGCGGAGCATGAGCCCCGCGGGTTGCTGGCGATCCTACGGAAGCTGATGTTCGTCGGCCGCTGAGGGTTTCCCCTCCGCCGCCCCCGCCCGTCCTGGCGGAGGGGGACACCGTCCGGTGTCCCCCTCCCACGCCTCCCACGCCTCCCAGCCGTCTACGCCGGTCGCAGCCACACCGTGGCCAGCGGCGGCAGGGTCACCTGGATGCTCGCCGGGCGGCCGTGCCAGGGCTGGGGGTCCGGCTTCAGCACGTCGGGGTTGGTGACGTCGCCGCCGCCGTACTTGGCGAGGTCGGTGTTCAGGGACTCCAGCCAGGCCGGCACGTCGTCCGGGGCGCCCAGGCGGTAGTTGGGGCGGACCACCGGGGCGAGGTTGGAGACCGCGAGGAGCGGGGAGCCCTCCGCGTCGTAGCGGAGGAAGGCGAAGACGTTGTCCTCGGACGCGTCGCCCACGATCCACTGGAAGCCCGCGGGGTTCGTGTCGCACTGCCACAGGGCCGGAGTGTGGCGGTAGACGACGTTCAGGTCCCGGACCAGGTCGCGCACGCCCCGGTGGTCGGCCTCCGCGCCGTACGCCGGGTCCAGGAGCCACCAGTCGGGGCCGTGGGCCTCGGACCACTCGGCGCCCTGGGCGAACTCCTGGCCCATGAACAGGAGTTGCTTGCCGGGGTGCGCCCACATGAAGGCCAGGTAGGCGCGGAGGTTGGCGCGCTGCTGCCACCAGTCGCCCGGCATCTTCGAGACCAGTGAGCCCTTGCCGTGCACGACCTCGTCGTGGGAGATCGGCAGGACGTAGTTCTCGCTGTACGCGTACACCATCGAGAACGTCATCTCGTGGTGGTGGTACTTGCGGTGCACGGGCTCGTGGGCCATGTAGTCCAGCGAGTCGTGCATCCAGCCCATGTTCCACTTCAGGCCGAAGCCGAGCCCGCCGAAGCCCCCGGGACCCATGTGATGCGTCGCGCGCGTCACGCCGTCCCAGGCCGTGGACTCCTCCGCGACCGTCACCACGCCCGGGACCCGCCGGTACACCGTCGCGTTCATCTCCTGGAGGAAGTCCACCGCGTCCAGGTTCTCCCGGCCGCCGTGCACGTTCGGGACCCACTGGCCCGGCTCGCGCGAGTAGTCCAGGTAGAGCATCGAGGCGACCGCGTCGACCCGCAGGCCGTCGATGTGGAACTCCTCGCACCAGTAAACGGCGTTCGCCACCAGGAAGTTGCGGACCTCGCGGCGGCCGTAGTCGAACTCCAGCGTGCCCCAGTCGGGGTGGGCCGAGCGGAGCGGGTCCTCGTGCTCGTACAGAGGGCGGCCGTCGAACTCGGCGAGCGCCCAGTCGTCGCGCGGGAAGTGGGCCGGCACCCAGTCCATCAGTACGCCGATGCCGGCCTGGTGGAGCGCGTCGACGAGGTACTTGAAGTCGTCCGGGGTGCCCAGGCGTGCCGTCGGCGCGTAGAAGCCGGTGACCTGGTAGCCCCAGGAGCCGCCGAAGGGGTGCTCGGCGACCGGCATCAGCTCCACGTGGGTGAAGCCCATGTCCTTGACGTAGGCGGGCAGTTGCTCGGCGAGCTGACGATACGTCAGGCCCGGTCGCCAGGACGGGAGATGGATCTCGTAGACAGAGAAGGGGGCCTCGTGGGCGGGGGCGCCGGCCGCCCGCTTCGCCAGCCACTCCTCGTCCTGCCACTCGTGGTGCGAGGCGTGGATGATCGAGGACGTGTTGGGCGGGACCTCGGTGCGGCGGGCCAGCGGGTCCGCGCGCAGGGTCTTGGAGCCGTCGGGGCGGGTGATCTCGAACTTGTACAGCTCGCCCTCGCCGACACCGGGCACGAACAGCTCCCACACCCCGGTGCCGCCGAGCGAACGCATCGCGAACGCCGAGGGGTCCCAGAAGTTGAAGGTGCCGGCCACCCGCACCCCGCGCGCGTTCGGCGCCCACACCGTGAAGCGTGTTCCCGTCACGCCCTGGTGGGTCATGGGCTGCGCGCCCAGCGCCGTCCACAGCTGCTCGTGCCGGCCCTCGCCGATCAGATGCAGGTCGAGGTCGCCGAGCGCGGGCAGGAAGGCGTAGGCGTCCTCGATGTCCTGGACCGTCTCCTCGTAGGCGACGAGCAGCCGGTAGGAGGGCACCTCGCTCAGCGGCAGCAGACCGGAGAAGAAGCCGTCACCGTCGTCGTGCAGCTCCGCACGCACGTCCCCGGCCACGACCGTGACGGCCCGGGCGTAGGGACGGAACGTCCGGAAGGCCACCCCGCCGGGAACCCGGTGCGCGCCGAGCACCCCGTGCGGATCGTGGTGGCTGCCGGACAGCAGCCGGTCCCGGTCGCCGCCGTCGAGAGCGGGGGAGACGGGTGTCTCCGCCGGCGGAACGGAGGCGGGAACCGGGGCGGTGGTCTCTTCGACAGCGACCGGCTCGACCGGCGCCACGACGGCGTCCTCGGCGACCGCGTCAGGCGCCACGGTCTTCTTGGCGGTGACCTTCTTCGCCACGGCCTTCTTCGCCGTGGTCTTCTTCGTCGTCGTCTTCTTCACGGCTGCTTTCTTGGCGGTGGCCTTCTTCACGACAGGCTTGTCGACGGCCGCATCCTTGACCAGCGCCTTCTTGGCAACGGCCCGCTTGGCACCGTCCTTCTGGGCAACGTCCTTCTTGGCGCCGACCTTCTTGGCAACCGCCTTCACGATGCCGGCCGCATCGGCAGCAGCCGTCTTCCCGGCGCCGGCCTTCTTCGCGGGGGCCTTCTTGGCCACCGGCTCGGCCTTCTTCGCCGAGGCCTTCGTGGTCACTGCCTTCTCCGCGGCCTTCTTCTTCACAGTCTTCTTCGGGTCCGAACCGCTGGGGGTTGGCGGAGTCACGGGTGGAGCCTCCTCGGCGGGAGTCGGGTCGGTCAGATCAGGTCGGTTGTCGCGTACCGCGCGACCGCGGCCATCGGCACCTGCAGCCAGTCCGGGCGGTGCCGGGCCTCGTAGACGACCTCGTATATGGCCTTGTCGGTCTCGTAGGCGCGCAGCAGGACGGGATCGGTCCTCGGGTCCACGCCGCTGACCTCGGCGTAGCCGGAACAGTACGCGGCCCGGCAGGCCTCCGCCCAGCCCGGTACCGGCAGGTCGGTCGAGTGTGCCGCGTAGTCGAAGGAACGCAGCATCCCGGCGATGTCCCGGGCCGTGGGCTGCGGCAGCCGGCGTTCGGAGAGCGGCTTGGACGGCTCGCCCTCGAAGTCGATCAGCGACCAGTGCCCGGCGGCCGAGCGCAGACACTGGCCGAGGTGGAGGTCGCCGTGGATGCGCTGCGCGGTCCAGGTGCTGCCCTCGGCGGCGAGATCGCCCAGCGCGGTGAACGCGGAGCGCAGGCCCGGAGCGTACGGCCGGAGCGCGGGGACCGCCTGTACGGCCGCCTCAAGGCGCTCGATCATGCCGTCGACCAGCAGACGCAGCTGCTGGTGGCCCAGCGTCACGGTCGGCAGCGCCCGGGCGAGCGCGGTGTGCACCTCGGCGGTGGCCCGCCCGAGCGCGTGCGCCTCGGCGCTGAAGTCCTCACCCTTGGCGAGTTCGCGCAGGGCCAGCTCCCAGCCGTCCGAGGCGCCCTGTATGAAGGGCTGGAGCACACCGAGGGTGTACGGCTCCCCGTCCAGCTCCGCCCGCAGCCACCCCGTGGGCGCGGGCACCCGGGGGCAGCCCTCGCGGGCCAGCGCCAGCGGCAGCTCCAGGTCGGGGTTGACGCCGGGCACGACCCGGCGCAGGAGCTTCAGGATGAACGTATCTCCGTAGACGATCGACGAATTGGACTGCTCGGCGGTCATCACCCGGGCGACCAGACCCTCCCGGATCTCCTGCTGCGGGTCCCGCCCGAAAGACAGCCCGCCGATCCGGGTCCCGGAGCGGATCGCCTCCAGGAGCAGTTCGGCGGGCAGTGGGTCGTAGAGGGCGTCGTACGCGGTACGGCCCGTGAGCGGGCCCTCCTCGACATGGCCGATCAGCGCGGGCGCCAGCCGGGGCGGCAGCGCCTCGCGCACGCCTATGAGGAGCTGGTAGCAGTCCCCGGGGTGCGGCGGGGCGCCCACGGTGAGCGGCTGGTGGGCGCGGACCAGCAGGTGGTACAGGCCGAGCTTGGCGGTGGGCGGCAGCAGCTCGGTGGCCGCCACCAGGGAGAACCCGGTGACCGGGCGGCCCTTGCCCGCGAACCACCGCTGCCGTGGCAGCCACTCGCGCAGGAGTGGATCAAGCGAGGCGAGGATGCCTGCACTTGTCGTGGCGGTACGGGTGACGGCTTCCGACATGGGGGGCGTCCTTTCCCCGGGCTGGCTGGTCGGGGTGTTACTGATGCGTGCCCCGGGTGGGGCGGTGGAAACCGCCCCACCCAGGTCCTCGTCGGCTACGCGGCGTCCTTGCGGAGCCGGAACCAGTAGAACCCGTGCCCGGCGAGCGTCAGCAAGTACGGCAGATCACCGATGGCCGGGAACCGCACCCCGCCGAACAGCTCGACCGGATGCCGTCCGTTGAAGGCGCTCAGGTCCAGTTCCGTCGGCTGCGCGAACCGGGAGAAGTTGTGGACGCACAGGACCAGGTCGTCCTCGTACTCCCTCAGGAACGCGATCACCGCCGGGTTCGACGACGGCAGCTCGGTGTAGGAGCCGAGGCCGAAGGCGACGTTCTGCTTGCGGATCTCGATCATCCGGCGGGTCCAGTGCAGCAACGAGGAGGGCGACGCCATCGACGCCTCGACGTTGGTGACCTGGTAACCGTAGACCGGGTCCATGATGGTCGGCAGATACAGCCGCCCGGGGTCACTGGAGGAAAAGCCTGCGTTACGGTCCGGTGTCCACTGCATCGGGGTGCGTACGGCGTCCCGGTCGCCGAGCCAGATGTTGTCGCCCATGCCGATCTCGTCGCCGTAGTAGAGGATCGGCGAGCCGGGCAGGGACAGCAGCAGCGCGGTGAACAGCTCGATCTGGTTGCGGTCGTTGTCGAGCAGGGGGGCGAGCCGCCGCCGGATGCCGATGTTGGCGCGCATCCGCGGGTCCTTGGCGTACTCGGCCCACATGTAGTCGCGTTCCTCGTCGGTGACCATCTCCAGGGTCAGCTCGTCGTGGTTGCGCAGGAAGATGCCCCACTGGCAGTTCGACGGGATGGCCGGGGTCTTGGCGAGGATCTCCGAGACCGGGTAGCGCGACTCACGGCGGACCGCCATGAAGATGCGCGGCATGACCGGGAAGTGGAACGCCATGTGGCATTCGTCGCCGCCGCTCTCGAAGTCGCCGAAGTAGTCGACGACGTCCTCCGGCCACTGGTTCGCCTCCGCCAGCACCACCGTGTCCGGGTAGGAGGCGTCGATCTCCTTGCGGACCCGCTTGAGGAACTCGTGGGTCGCCGGCAGGTTCTCGCAGTTGGTGCCCTCCTCCTGGTACAGGTAGGGCACCGCGTCGAGACGGAAGCCGTCGATGCCGAGGTCCAGCCAGAACTTCAGCGCGGAGATCATCTCCTCCTGGACCGCCGGGTTCTCGTAGTTGAGGTCCGGCTGGTGGGAGAAGAAGCGGTGCCAGAAGTACTGCTTGCGGACCGGGTCGAACGTCCAGTTGGACGCCTCCGTGTCCACGAAGATGACCCGCGCGTCCTGGTACTGCTTGTCGTCGTCGGCCCACACGTAGTAGTCGCCGTAGGGGCCGTCGGGGTCTCTGCGGGACTCCTGGAACCACGGGTGCTGATCGCTGGTGTGGTTCATGACGAAGTCGATGATGACCCGCATGCCGCGCTGGTGGGCGGCGTCCACGAACTCCACGAAGTCGGCCAGGTCACCGAACTCCGGCAGCACGGCGGTGTAGTCCGAGACGTCGTAGCCGCCGTCCCTGAGCGGTGACTTGAAGAACGGCGGCAGCCACAGGCAGTCGATGCCCAGCCACTGCAGGTAGTCGAGTTTGGCGGTCAGGCCCTTGAGGTCGCCGACACCGTCGCCGTTGCTGTCCTGGAAGGAGCGGACCAGCACCTCGTAGAAGACCGCGCGCTTGAACCAGTCGGGGTCCCGGTCCTTGGCGGGGGTGTCCTCGAAGGTGTCGTGGACGGGCTCGTTGACGATCATATTGTGGGTGACCCTCCGATCTGCGGGGTGGACGGTCGCAGGACGGTGAGGATGTGCGCGGGGCGAGTGCCCGGTTCGAGACGCACGTAGTTCGCCCTGCCCCAGTGGTAGGTCTCGCCGGTGAGCTCGTCGCGCACCGGCACCGACTCGTGCCATTCCAGGCCGAGTTGCGGCATGTCCAACGAGACCGTGGCCTCCTGGGTGTGGTGCGGA
>NZ_JBHVYZ010000068.1:18404-42639 GCF_042880295.1 Streptomyces sp. NPDC058307 | reverse complement strand
GAGCCTCGCTCGCTGCGGCCCGATGTTGATCCACTCACCGCTCTGGACGACTTACTGACCGGCGGGATCCGCGATGCCCCAACGGTGACGGGGTGTGTGGGCGTCGAGCTGTGCGGCGGCGCGGACTCCGGGAATGTCGCCTTGGCGATCAAGGCGGCGCGATTTCCTGAGGTGCACAGCTTCGGCTTGCTCGTGGGAGGTAGCACGGGCCTGCAGCAGCGGGAGCGACGTCGGGCGTTCGTGGAGCACTGCGGCGTCAGGGACACACCCATCCCGGCCGTGCAACATCCGCCCTCCTGTCCCAGGGGCGTGCGCGCTCTTCGGAAGCCGCATGATCCGGAAGGTGCCTTCTACCAGGAGGCATTCGACGTCGTACGCGAGCAGGCAGCCACCCGGCGCTGCGAGGTGATCTTCACCGGCAGCGGCGGGGACGAGGTCAACGCCCACCATTCCAGGACGGACGCCGAACTACCGGAGCCGGAACCCGTTCCGTGGCTCGGCCCGAAGGCTGTCCGAGGCCGGCAGAGGTGAACGAACACCTGGCGCCCATCCCTGTTCTGCCCACGACTCTGCGCTCAGTCTCGGTCCTTGCCGGACCGGGCAGTCCCAATCCATTCGCTTTGAGATGTGAGGCTCCTTTTCCGTAGCGGCCTTGCGGGCGAGATGTTGATCTTGCTAACCTCGCGTCGATCTTGTAAGTGAATCGACACATCGTCAATTCTCGCCATTCCGATGATTGAGGTCGCGCGGATGCAGCTGCGCATCGAACTTCGCCCGACGACCGGCGCCTCGGGGGACCGTGCCCTCAGTCCGGCGGAAACGGTCGTGGCTCTGGCAGCGCTGGTCCACCGCTTCTCGGGACACGATCTCAGCGTGCAGGGCCGCTGGTCGCAGGATCTGCTCTTCCCCGCGCCGTTGCTGCTCGACGCCGACCTCATGGCCTGCTCACTGGCGGAGAGCCTCACGCGAGCCGAGCTCCGCCCCCTCGAAGACAGGGCGCCCGACGTCACCGTCACGGTCGACGCGGTGCCGGGCAACGGATCCGAGGCAGTCGTCGAACTGGCTGAACACCTGGCGGTCGATGGTCTGGGCAACTCGGTCGCGAGGGCCGTCCAACACTTTGCCGATGAGATCGCTCGGCTGCCCCACCTTCCTCTGAGCGAAATCAGCACAGTCGCTCCCCATGAGGAGAAACGGTTGCTGGCACTGTCGGGTGATCAGTGGGACGACGCCGCATCGCTTCCTCTCGTGCATCAACTGGTGGAGCGTCAGGCCCTGCTGAGGCCCGATTCCAGCGCCGTGAGCGACGGCACGCGAGAACTCACCTATGCGGAGCTTCATTCCGCTGCCGTCCGCGCCTCACAGCGCCTTCGCGCCGCAGGAATCAGGTCCGGCTCGCTGGTCGGTCTGATGACCGAGCGAAGCCTCGATGCGATCGTCGCGTTGCTCGCCGTGGCGATGGCGGGGGCGGCTTCGGTGCCGCTCGATCCCTCCTACCCGGCAGCACGTTTGCGCATCATGCTGGACGATCCCCGGATCGCTGCCGTGGTCTACAGCGGCGAACCGGTTGTTTCCGCTCCAGCAGGCACTGCCATGCTGCCGCTGGCAGAGCTCACCGACCAGGCCGATCCCGGACCCGCCCCTCGGGATGCCCGACTCGGGCATGCCGAAGCTCCCGAAGACGCGCTCTTCACACTCGTGTTCACCTCGGGCTCCACGGGCGTTCCCAAGGGGGTGGAGATCACGCATCGCGGTGTCGCCCGGCTGGTCACGGACGAACAGTGCACCGGCTTCGCGGCTGATGACGTCGTGCTGCAATACGCGCCGCTGACCTTCGACGCCTGCTTCCTGGAGATCTGGGGAGCACTGGCACGTGGAGCCCGGTTGGAGCTGGCCCCGCCAGGACCGCTGGGGCTTGCTGAACTCGCTGAGGTGATCGAAGAGCGAGGAGTCACCGTCCTCTGGCTCACCTCCGGCCTTTTCCATCAGATCGCCGAGTACGAGGCGGACTGCCTGCGCGGGGTGCGCCGGCTCTTCGTTGGTGGTGACGTCGTATCGCCTCATCACGTCGATCGGGTCGCGCGCATGTGGCCGCACCTGGAACTGGTCAACGGATACGGCCCGACGGAGAACACCACGTTCACCTGCTTTCACCCCATCAACCACGACGGACCGACGGATCTCCACACCAGTGTCCCGATCGGCCGCCCCGTCGCCCGGACCGGCGTGCATGTGCTGGACCGGTACGGGCAGCTGGTGCCGCCGGGAGTCCCCGGCGAACTGTGGGTCTCGGGCGAGGGCCTGGCCCGCGGTTACGCGCTGCGTCCGGACCTGACGGCGGAGCGCTTCGTGACTCCGCAGGAGGGGCCGCTGCGCGGAGTACGGATGTACCGGACCGGAGATCGCGTCAGGTTCCTCGCCGACGGTGCCCTGGAATTCCTGGGACGCACCGACTTGCAGGTCAAGGTCAACGGGTTCCGCATCGAGTTGCCGGAGATCGAGTCGGCTCTGCTCGCCTGCGACGGGGTCCGCCAGGCGTGTGTGATCGTGGAACAGGACGCCGTCGGCGGAAAGCGGCTGGCTTCCTATGTGGTTGCCGAGGACACGGACGGGCGGTTGGGGCTGGAGCTGCGAAAGGCCCTGCGCGCGCAATTGCCGCACTACATGGTGCCGACTCGTTACACGGTGCTCGACGAGTTGCCGCTGACCCACAACGGCAAGGTCGACCGTGCTCGCCTCGCCGCCACTCCATCGAACAAGGACTGAAATCACCCATGACCACCCCCGCCACCGGTGTTCACGAAGCAGTCGTCGCGATCTGGACGGAGATCCTGGGTACCGAGGTGACCCCGGACGCGGATTTCTTCCTCCTCGGAGGGCACTCTCTGCTGGCAACGCGGATGATCGCACGCGTCGAACAGACTCTGGGTGTGAAGGTACGGCTGCGCGACGTGTTCGATCACGCGGAGCTCGATGATTTCGTCGCGCTGGTGACCGACCTGGCCGCGGCCCAGCCGTAAATCGTCAGAACGGCTCAGCGGTCGTTCTCTCATGCTTCGTCACGCGATATCGCGAGGCATGGAGAACGACCGCATCCCCTGTTCCGGAGGGAACGGCACTCACCAGGTCGGGGAACCTGTCATGACACGAGGCCGGACGTCGGCCTCAGTGCTGGCCCGGCAGCGAGGTGATCGGGTGCCCGGCGACGTTGTGCGGCTGGTACAGCTCTTCGAGGTAGCTGATCTCTTCGTCCTCCAGCACCACGTCCAACGCGTCGATGGCGTCCTGGAGATGACTCATCTTGCTCGCACCGACAATGGGTGAGGTCACCGTCGGCTTCGACAGCATCCACGCCAGCGCCATCTGCGCCATCGGCACGCCACGCTTGTCGGACAGTTGCTCCAGCCGTTCGACGATCTCGCGATCGCTGTCGCAGTAGAGCATCTTGCCGAACTCGTCGGTCTCGCTGCGGGCGCTGACGACGTCCCACGGGCGGGCGAGCCGCCCCCGCGCCAGCGGGCTCCACGGTATGACGCCGATGCCCTGGTCGGCGCAGAGGGGCAGCATCTCCCGCTCTTCCTCGCGGTAGATCAGGTTGTAGTGGTTCTGCATGGTGCTGAAGCGGGTCCAGCCGTTCGCGTCGGCGACGTACTGGGCCTTGGAGAACTCCCAGGCCCACATCGACGACGCGCCGATGTGCAGTGCCTTGCCGGCCTTCACCACATCGTGCAGGGCCTCCATCGTGACCTCGATCGGCGTCGCCGGGTCCCACCGGTGGATCTGGTAGACGTCGACGTAGTCGGTGCCGAGCCGGCGAAGGCTGTTGTCGATCTCCGTCATGATCGCCTTGCGGGAGAGCCCCACACCGTTGGGTCCCGGCCGCGTCCGCCCGTGAACCTTCGTCGCCAGCACGACCTCATCGCGGTGACCGTATTCGCGCAGGATCTGCCCGACAATCTGCTCGCTGGACCCCGCGGAGTACACATTGGCGGTGTCCACGAAGTTCACGCCGGACTCCAGGGCGTGCAGCATCAAAGGCCGCGCCTGGTCCAGGTCCAAAGTCCAATTGTGGACCCCTTTGCCCGGTGTGCCGAAGCTCAGGGCCCCCAGGCAGATCCGCGACACGTCTATGCCGGTCGAGCCCAGCTTGACGTACTTCAAGATGCTTCCCCTTGATCGGTTCAGAATCAGAACAAACACGCTGTGCCTGCAAAGGATATTGCGCCTTTGCAAGCATGATCAGCTTACGTGATCAGAGCGTCAGAATGCAGTGGCAAATCGATCCGCAGAACACTGACTAAACGCAGCAGAATGGGTTTTGAAGCCCTCTTGGTATAGTTTTGCGCACCCGCACGATTGAACGGGAAAAAGGCAGGCAATCGACCGATGCCATGAAATCACGCTCAAATCCAACCCGGTGGTGGCGGTGCCTCAGCCCTGGGCTGCCGCCGGTCCTCGCACACGGGACGCGGTCACCGCCACCAGCAGGCCCAGAAGGATGCAGGCCGCGCAGACGAGGAACATCGCCCGGTACCCGGCGGCCTGGGCGATCAGCCCGAGGGAACCGCTGCCGATGGCGACCCCCACCGTGAAGCAGGCGCCGAAGACCGACAGCGCCATGGCGCGCCCGCGCTCGCTGACCGAGCGCACCACGAACACCCCCAGCGCCGGGTAGATCTGCCACATGCCCACGCCGGTGAGCACACCGCCGACCACACCCATGGCCAGCCCGTGCGACAGCCCGACGAGCGCGATCCCCACCGCCTCGACCACGAACAGGGCCGCCAGTTCCACCGGCCGCGTGACCTCCCAGCGGATCCACGTACCCGCTATGCGCAACACCACCACGGTCAGGGAGTACGCGGTGACCACGGCCGCTCCGCCGGCGACACCCAGGGCGTCGAACTTCGCGACCGCGAAACTGGCGACCGCCGCGAAGCCGAACGCGGTGAAGACCAGTGCGACGCTCGGCAGCACGGTGCCCAGGAGCGCCTGGCGCCGATCGACGTCAGCCTTCTCCGTCTTCGGAGGGATACGTACTTCGGGGACGTACACGGCGATCGGGATGACGATCAGGGTGACCAGCCCGGCGATCACGAACGTCTCCGCCGTGCCGGTCCAGCCGGCGAGCAGAGTGCCCAGCGGAGCGCCCAGCCCCAGGGCCAGGTAGTTGACCGTACCGCCCAGCCCCAACGCCCAGTTCTGCCGGTCCTTGGCGACCAGCTGCACCGGCCAGACCCCGGTCGCGGCCTGCATCACTCCCATACCGACACCCACCACCAGGCGCAGGACCACCAGTTGGCCGATCGACCCGGCCAGCGGGTAGCACACCGTGGCCAGCGCCGTCAGCACCGCGCCGCCGATGGAAAGGGCCCGGGTACCGAGACGGTTCATCAGACCGCCCGACACGGGCCGCGACAGCAGCGAGGTCACCGCGTAACTGCTGACGACCGCACCGACGTCCGCCGGACCGCCGTGCAGCCGGTCCGTCACGTGACCGGGCAGGATCGGAATCGTCAGGGCGAACGGCAGATAACCGATCCCCGTGGCCAGCGAGATCAGCAGTGCGTACCGCATGGACCTCTTGTCAGTGGTCTCGGCGGCCTCGGAACCCAGCTCAGTCGGCACAGAAACTCTCTCTCCGGCCCAGGCACGGACCGGGAACGGAGCACCCGCTCACCGCCCGTGCCTCGACCCCGAACCCAGACGTACAACCGGCAGCCCACCGCGCCCCCGAGGACACCATCACCCGGCGGCCGGGGAGACGATCTCCGTGACCGCCTCGGTGAACTCGCCCAGGGTCGTCTTCTCGAACATGATCCGCGGGGGTATGCGGTGGCCCAGCGCCTTGCGGATCCGGCCTGCCGCCTGCACTGCGAGCAGCGAATGCCCGCCGCGCTCGAAGAAGTCGTCGTCTTCCCGCAGTTCGATACCGCCCAGAAGCTCGGACCACACCCGTACGACCACCTCCCGCACCGGGTCCGAGGCAGGCACCGGGTCAGCGGCAGGCACCGGGTCCGCGGCGGGCGAGGCGTGCAGGGCGCGCAGGGCCGCGAGATCCACCTTGCCCCGTTCGGTCATCGGCAACCGGTCCACGAACGTGATGACGTTGGGCACCATGTGGCCAGGCAGCCTGGCGCGCAGATACTCGTGGATCTCATCGGCCGACCGCGGGCCGGCCTCGGCCACCACATACCCGGCCAGGGCCTGCTCCTGCGGCAGGACCACGCAGTCCACGACGTGCGGATGCGCGCGCAGAGCCGACTGCACCTCGCCGATCTCCACCCGGTGCCCGTTGATCTGAACCTGCTCGTCATCCCGGCCCAGGAACTCGAACACGCCCGCGGCATTCTTCAGGACACGGTCTCCGGAGCGGAACACCCTGCCCAGGTCCGGCAGCCGGGGGAAACGTTCCGCCGTCAGCGCGGCATCGCCCAGGTAGCCGCGTGCCACGCACGTGCCGCCGATCAGCAGCTCGCCGTCCGGCGAAACATGCAGCTCGGCCCCGGTGACACCCAGGCCGATCGGCACATCCGGCCCGGTGTCCGTGCCGGCGTCGAACTCGTGGTACGTGACCGCCACGGCGGCCTCGGTCGGCCCGTACCGGTTGAACACCCGTACCGCGGGCAGCAGTTCGGCGACCCGGCGTGCCGTTGACGTCGGCAGCCGGTCCCCGCCGCTGATCAGGTACCGCAGGCTGCGGGCTTCCGTCAGGCGCGGCTCGTCGAGCAGCAACGGCAGAATCGCCGGGGGGAGCCGGACCGCGGTGATCTCCTGCTCGACCAGCGCGGTGGCGATGGCGAGCGGGTCCAGATGGTCGCCCTCGGCAACCGAGACCACCGTGGCACCCGCCCGGAGCGGCCAGAAGAAGTCGGTCAGCGAGGCGTCGAACGTGTAGGGCGCCACCTGCAACAGCCGGTCACCCGGCCCGAGCGGTAGCCGCTCGGCGAGCCAGTCCAGATGCGGCGTCAGGTTGCGGTGTTCGACGACCACGCCCTTGGGCGCGCCGGACGAGCCCGAGGTGTAGATGACGTAAGCGGGATCCTCCGGGGAGCCGGCCACGGCCGGTCCGTGCTCCCCGTCCCCGTCCCCGTCCCCGTCCCCGTCCACGCCGAGTGTGCGGACACCGTCGTGCCGTAACCGGGCCGCGGTCGCGTCGTGCACCAGCACCGCGGCCGGCGCGCAGTCCGTCAGTATCCGTGCCAGCCGAGGAGCGGGTTCCGCCAGACTCAGCGGCACGAACGCCGCGCCGGCCCGCAGCGCACCCAGCATCGCGACAGCCATGTCGGCCCCGCGTTCGAGGAACAGCGCGACCCGCTCACCAGGGCCCGCGCCCGCTTCGGCCAGCCGTCTCGCCAGCCGCCCCGACCGCTCCTCCAGCTCCTGGTAGGTCAGCGACGTGCCGTCACTGTCGAGCCAGGCCGTAGCCGCCTGCGCTCCACCGAGAACCTGGGCGTGCAACAAACCCTCGTCCGACATGCTCATCCCCCGCGGGTGGATCACTCAAAGTAGATCAGTCAAAGACGCTCGATCGGATCACAGCCGGAGAGACCTAGTCAATAAACGATCATCAAAAGCTCCTGCTGGACGGTCGTCGGCGGCCTTCGTTTCGCACACAACAACGCCCTGCTCACAGCCGAGTTGTAACATGATCACAGGTTCGGGGGGATCCCCTGATCGCGCAGGGTTGCACCGCCGCCGAGAACGTCTGTCCGGGGCCGCGTGCCCTTGCGGACCGGCCTGCGGACAGGGTGTCTGCGCAGGCATCTCACGCCGCGAAATGAGGAGAAGCCGCGCTCATGGACTCCGTGTCGAGGATGTCGCCGCCCGATGCCGCCACCACAGATGCGCCCCTGGCCATGTCCGCTTTCCAACGGCGCATCTGGCTCGCCGAGTTGATCGATCCTGACGTGCGCAACCACGTGCCGCTCGCCTGGGAGGTGGCGGGCCGCCTGGACCCCGGTCGGCTGCGCGCCGCGCTGGGCCGGCTGGTGGCCGCGCACGAGATACTCCGCACCCGTTTCATCGAAGACGACGACGGGCTGTCGGTGCGGCTGCGTGAACCGTGGCTGCCGGAGCTGGAGGTACTCGACCTGCGCGAGGCTCCCGACGGCATGATGGACTGGCTGGACGCCTGCGTCCGCCGGCCGTTCGACCTCGAATCCGGACAACTGCTGCGCGCCGCCCTCGGCGAGCTGGGCGACGATCGGCAGGTGCTGCTGCTGTGCCTGCATCACCTGGTCATCGACGGAGAGTCGGTCCCCCTCCTGCTCGCGGAACTCGACCGCCACTACACCACGCCGGACAGGCCGCGACCGGTCGTCCAGTACCGGGAGTTCGCCGCCTTCCAGGAGCGTCAGCGTGATACCGACGCCTGGAACACCGACCTGCTGTACTGGGAGTCCACGCTGCGCGGAGCGTCCCCGGACACACCACTGCCCGTACCGGAGCGACCGGAGCCGAACGGGGCGTTCCAGGTCCCGCTGCCCGCAGGGCTGCTGGACTCGCTTCAGAAAGTGCAGTCCGAGCACCGCGTCAGCTGGTTCATGGTGGCCGCCACCGCCCTGGCGGTGACCCTGCACCGGTGGGCCGCCCTGGATGACGTCACCTTCGGTGCCCCGACGGCGAACCGGGACGAGCCCCCGTTCGCCGAACTGCTCGGTCCGTGCCTGAACACCGTGGTGCTGCGCTCCCGGGTGACCTCGGACAGCACGCTGCTGGACGCGTTGATGCAGATGCGCGACCAGGCCCTGGACGCGCTGGAACACCAGAGCGTCGAGTTCGACGATGTGGTCGCCCGGCTGAAGCCGCCCCGGCGCTTCGGACGCACCCCCTACACCAACGTCACGTTGAACATGAACCTGCTGGACGACCACGCCGCCGATCTGGACGGCACGCGGCTGACACCGGTTCTGGACGACTCGCTGCGCAGCAACTACGCCAAGTTCGGCCTGACCGTGACGATGGCGCAACGAGACGGCCGACTGATCGCGCTGATGGCCTACCGCGGAGACCAGCTCAGCGCCTCTCACGCCCAGGAACTGGCCGCCGAGTTCGCCGACGTGGTGACCCGCTTCCCGCAGGCCCTGAACGAGCCGGTCATGTCCCCCGGAACGGGCCGACGCCGGTGAGACGACGGACCGTGACGTGGGTCATCGCGCGGGAGGACGGGGAGACCCGGCGGTGCGCGTAGTCGCGCGCTGAGGTTCCCGGGCTGTGTGAGAGGCGCTGCTCGTTTCATTGCTCACCTCGCGGGACGCGAGGGCGTGTTCCAGAGGGGCAGGAGCCCTCGCCGGTGGAGATCGTCGTCAGGCCGGTGCCCCGCAGCCGCTCCGGCGCATCAGGCTTTCGTCCCGCTTGCGGCCCACACCGTCACCGCCACTCCGAAGCCCCCTGGCCGAACTCCTCAGCGCGCTTCCTGGCCGCTGTCCGCAAGGGATTCGCGCAGTGCGTCGGCGAGCGCGGTCGCGGCGGCACCGGGCACGATCGCGGGATCGTGGTCGATGCGCAGCGACAACTCCTCACCGTCGTGGAGGGCCGAAACGACCACTGGCTCGTGGGCCCTGTGGCCCGACACATAGAGGAACCGGCCGGGCTCGCCCTCCAGTATCGGCGCCGGGCGGCGTGTGCGGTCGATGAGGGTGAGCACGAGATCGAGGTGGCCGGTCCACGGCGCCTGGCACGCCCTGGCCGCCCGGACGACTTCGTCGAACGGGGTGTCGATGAATTCGAGGTCCTCCAGCCAGCTCTCGCGGATGCCGTCGTGCTGCGGGTGGGCCAGCACGGTGTTGATGAAGCACCCGACCACGCCCGCCCCGTCCTGGCTGCCCCAGGTATAGGCGACCGGTGCGGCTCCCGCCGTCCGGGCGAGCGCCTCGCGGCAGCCGGCCAGCACCGCCGGGAACGGCCGGAGCGCGGCCTGTCCCGACAACGTGACGTGCTGCCAGACCGAGGCGCTGGGGCCGGGTTCGTACGTGCCCGTGCCCCACAGGCCGGGCCCCGCGTCGCGTACCCGCGCTGTCCAGTGTTCCAGCGCCTCCGGCCCGCTGGCCTCGTGCTCCTTGTCCAGCTGTTGCTCCACCGCTTCGCGGTAGCGACGAAGTGCGGTGGCGGACCCGGACTCCGGCTCGTGTGCCGGGCTGTGGTAGGCAGACATCAGCCCGTCCAGCACCAGCCCGGTGGACTCACCGTCGCAGATCAGGTGGTCGAAGCCGATGGCCAACAGATCCCGCCGCTCGTCCCTGGCCAGCAGCACCCGGAACGAGCCCAGCCCGGTGGGCCAATGCTCCAGGGCGGCCCACAGAGCGCGCTCGGTGTCCGGGGCTGCGATCTCCCGCACGATCGGGGAGTCGGGAAGGGGGTCTATCCGCAGTACCGGCACCCCTCCGGCGGTGTCCGCGGCCCCGCGCAGGGCCGGATGCCTCAGCAGGACCGATCGCGCTGCCTGCTCCAGGCGGTGGGCCGACAGCAAGCCGGGCGGGAATTCCAGGAATACCGGCAGGATCTGCGCCTGGCCGTGCGGGTCGGTGGACCTGGAGTGGTGGAACCTCCGCTGCGCGCCGGTCAGCGGCATCAGCTCGTCGACTCCGTTGTGGACGTTCGCGTAGTGCTTGAGGTAGGTCCTGGTGATGTTGCGGTGCACAGCATGCCTCCACTGTGTTCTGTTTCCACGCCGGTTTGTTGTCCGCCACGAAGAGGGGCCGCCGGCGTCGTGCCGAAAACGATCCAGCTCGGGCAGGTCGACGTGCCTGCCCGAGCTGGATCGCGGTGAATGCCCATGGCCGGGGCTGTCGTTGCGGGAACGACCGCCGTTCATGGGCGTTTGCAGCGGCTCCCGGCCCCTGCTGGGCCTCTCATCGGTTCATGACTCGCTCGGCTCGCGTCAGATCGGACGGTTCAGATCGGACGGCTCGGACCGGACGGCTCGGACCGGACGGCTCGGATCAGATCGGACCGGACCGTGTCGGTGAGCAGTCCGACCAGGCCCTCGGTGTCCTGCCGTGTGTGGAAGTGACCTCCTGGCCGCACGGACGACGCGAAGCCTCCGTCGGTCTGGTCGCGCCATCCCGCCGTCCACGCCTCGCCGTTCGGCTCCGCGTCACCGACGATGGCGGTGATGGGACTGCGCAGCCGGGGGCCAGGCACGTACTCGTAGGTTTCCAGTACCTGGAGATCGGCGCGGTAGCAGGCCAGCGCGGCGGTGAGCAGTTCCTTGTCGGACATGGTTGCCGCGGGCAGCGGGCCCCAGTTCCGTTCGATCTCGGCATGCAGCTCGGCGTCGTCGAGCAGGTGCAGCGACTGGGACCTGGTGAGCTGTGGCGGGGCCGGACACGACGAGACGAAGAGCCGCAGTGGCTTCGGTTGCAGGGCCCGGGCCACCTCGAACGCGACCAGCGCGCCCAGGCTGTGTCCGAACAGGGCGAACGGCGGGGTGAACTCCACCTGCGCGAGGATCTCGCCGACCAGTTCCGGCATCGAGGTCAGCGCCGGTTGCTTGAGGTCGTGGGCCCTGCCAGGTGGCTGGATGGCCGCCAGGCGCAAGCCCTGGGTGTGTGCCACCCACCGCGCGTACTCCCCGCCCGCCCCGCCTGCGTGCGGGAAGCAGTACAGGGTGGCGACGGAGGCGTGCGGTGCCGGGCGTGTGATCACACGTATGTCAGTCACGAGGCGCCGCCGGGACGTCGCGCATCTGCTCTTCGATCAGTGCGGTGAGTTCGCGCACCGACGGCGCGAGGTACATCGCGCGGATTTCCATTTCCACCGGCAGCAGTTGCTCGAGCTGGCCCAGCAGCTCGTGCGCGACCAGCGAGTCCCCGCCGAGGTCGAAGAAGCTCTCGTCCGGGTCGACGCTGGGCAGGCCGAGCATCTGGCCGAACAGCCTGGACACCGTCTGTTCGGTGTCCACCACGGCGTCCGCAGTGGGTTCGGCGTTCGCGGTGGGTGCGGTGGGCGCCGACGGCTGTGCTGTGGGCCCGGCCTCCAGCAGGTAGCGCTGCCGCTGGAACGGGTAGCTGGGCAGGGTCACCCTGCGCGGCTGCTCCGCGTGGACCAGCGCCCAGTCGACCGGCAGCCCGACGAGCCAGAGTTCGCCCAGTGCGGCCAGCGGGTCGGTGACCGTGATGGCGACGTGGTCCGGCGTCCACTGCGGCTGCTCGCGCAGCCGTGCGGGAAGCCGCGAGTCGCCGATCTCCAGGAACACTCGGCCCGGAGTGTCCAGAGCGTCCTGGAGCTGGGCGTCGCTGCTGTCCGGGGTCAGGGTGAGATCCGGCTTCAGGCCGAGCTCCGTCCAGCGCTGTACCTCTTGCCAGGAGGCCGTCTCGGACACCAGCAGGGCCACGGCCCGTCCGTCCCGGGCGTGGTCACCGGAGATCAGCCGGCCGGGCTCGTTCCCGCCGAGCACCCGCAGCGCGTCCTGCGTGTCCCGCACCACCGCGTAGCGGCGGTAGCCGTGCAGCCGTCGGCCGACTTGCAGCGTCCACGCCACATCCCGCAGGTCGGATTCGGGGTGGTCGGCCAGATGGCCGGCGATACGTTCCGTCAGTTCGTCCAGGGCGGCCGGAGTGTGGGCGGACAGCACCAGTACCTGGTCCTGCGTGCTGTGTTCCCGGGCCTGCGGCGCCGGCGGCTGCTCCAGCACGACGTGCGCGTTGCCGCCGCCCAGGCCGCGCGCGGTGACGCCCGCCCGGCGCGGCAGCCCGGCAGGCTCCCACGGCGTGGGTTCGGTCACGACGGCGAACGGGCCCGCCGCGAAGTCGATGTCCGGGTTCGGTTCGCTGTAGTTCAGGCTCGGCGGAATGACCCCGTGTTCCACGGCGAGCACCGCCTTGATGAACCCGGCGATGCCGGCGGCGGCATCGGTGTGCCCGATGTTGGCCTTGACCGAGCCGAGCAGGCACGGCTGCTCACGTGGCTCCCCGTCGGCGAAGGCGTGGTTCAGCCCGGCGATCTCGATCGGGTCCCCCACCCGGGTGCCGGTGCCGTGTGCCTCGACGTAGGTGATGGAGGAAGGCGTCACCCCCGCCACCTGCTGGGCGGCCTTGATCACCTCGACCTGCCCGCGCACTCCGGGGGCGGTGAACCCGGCACGGTCCCTGCCGTCGTTGTTGACCGCGGAACCGCGCAGGACGGCGTGGATGTGGTCACCGTCGGCGATGGCCTCGGACAGCCGTTTGAGCAGGACCATGCCGCACCCCTGGCCACCGATCACGCCGTCGGCGGCCGCGTCGAACGGGCTGCACGTGCCGCTGGGTGAGGTGATTCCGCCGACCCGGTAGTTGTCCAGCGCGGCGGGCAGCCGTACCGAGGTACCGCCGGCCAGTGCCAGGTCGCATTCCCCGGACAGCAGGGCCCGGGCGGCGAAGTGCACGGCGTACAGCGAGGTCGCGCAGGCCGCCTGCACATTGGTCGTCGGTCCCCGCAGACCGAGCTTGTAAGCGACGCGGCTGGCCAGGTA
This sequence comes from Streptomyces sp. NPDC058307, assembly GCF_042880295.1. Classification (NCBI taxonomy): domain Bacteria; kingdom Bacillati; phylum Actinomycetota; class Actinomycetes; order Kitasatosporales; family Streptomycetaceae; genus Streptomyces; species Streptomyces sp. NPDC058307. The sequence goes on along the minus strand of NZ_JBHVYZ010000068.1, from coordinate 29,186 downwards.
GTCGCTGGTGGTGCCGGTCAGGATGTCCCAGTTGGTGATCGTGGCGTCTTCCTGCTGCCTGGCCCGCATCGTCTCCGTGTAGGTGGACAGGCTGGACCCGGCGTAAATGCCGATCAGGCCGGGGAATCGGTCCGGGTCGTAACCGGCGCCCTCGATCGCCTCCAGCGAGCACTCCAGCAGGATCCGGTGCTGGGGGTCGATGAGCAGGGCCTCACGCGGGGTGTATCCGAAGTAACTCGCGTCGAACCACTCCGGTGTCTTCAGCAGTCCGCCCGCCGGGACGTATTCCTTCGTACTGCCGCCGGGAGTGACGAAGCTCTTCTTGGGGAAACGGCTGATACTGTCCACGCCGGACACGAGGTTGTCCCAGAACTGGTCGGGGTCCTCCGCGTCCGCGAAACGGCAGGCCAGTCCGATGACGGCGATGTCCGTGTCACGCCAGTCGGCCTCTGGGCCGGCAGAGGTCGCCGCCTCGGCCTTCTCCGGCTTCTCCGGCTTCTCCGGCTTCTCCGGGGCGTTCGCGACCGGTTCCTGCGCCGGTGTCGATCCGTCGAGGAAGGCGGCGCACGACCGGATCGTGGAGTAGATGAAAAGCTGCGGCAGAGTCGGCCGGATACCGAGACGCTCCTCGATCTGTGCACGCACCATCTGCATGAGCATCGAGTATCCGCCGACTTCGAAGAAGTTGTCGGTCACTCCGACGTCGTCTATCTCGAGGACGTCGCACCAGATCTCGGCGAGAATTCGCTCGGTCTCGGTCGCTGCGGGCTGACGGGCGCTCACCGGATCACATCCTGGCGTCGTCCGTTTTCATGGTCAGCGAATATCGCCCGGCATGAAGCAGCTATCAAACCGCTCAGTCTCATGTTCCCCGTCAACTTTCTCGATCAGCAAGCATGGTGATCCACAACGCCAGCGACTATAACGACGCCGACTCCCCGGTTACAAGATCACCTTCGCTGGTGCGGGCGCCACCCGTCAAACGTCTGACGCCGGGTCAAATCCTAGCCCAGGCACGCCTCCACGGTAGGTCGGGGCGGTGGCGGGGTCACGGAGGGACGGGCAGGACCGGCAGTCGGCCTTTGTCTGTTTTTGGTGCGGAGTTCGATCCATAAGGGCATAAGTGTTTTCTCGTGGCCGGTGTCGGACGAAACCGCTCGGAACAGCACTGCCGGCTCCGGCTCAGCGAGGACACAGGGGCGCCCGCGCAGGCTGACCGTGCCGGGTCCGTGCTGTCGCCAACTAGGCTACGCGGCAAGGATGTTCACCAATCAATCAAGCAATGCTCATGCCCCGGCCCCCCTCTCGGGCACCGTGCACCCGTGACAACACCGCCCGCTCCAAGGCAAGATCAACTACCGCGACTCCTGGGTTACACTCCCCGTCGTCAACGATGAGAAAGTTGGGGGACCGTGGTTACACAGCAGCTCTTTCTCGCCTGTCTGCCTTTCGCCGGCGGTGGCGCCGCCTTCTTCCGGGAATGGGAAAAGAGAGACATACCCAAAGTCACGGTACTTCCGGTCCAGCTACCGGGCCGCGAGGAACGATTTCTGGACGAACCTTTCACCAATGTTTCCGACGCAGTTGCCGAACTGACGCCTAAGATCGTCTCCGCCGCCGGAGAAGGGGCGGCCATCGCACTGTTCGGGCACAGCCTCGGCGCAGTGCTCGCCTACGAGATCGCCAGGGAACTGGAGCGGACGGGCCACCCCGGGCTGCGCCACCTGTTCGTCAGTGGATCACCGGCGCCGCACGACGGACGGACCGAACGGGCGACCGGCCTGCCCGACGAGGAGTTCCTGGCCGGGGTGCAGCGGTTCGCCGGCTACCGGCACGAGGCGTTCGACGATCCCGACATGGTCGAGGTCCTGCTCCCGATCCTGCGCGCCGACGTGGAGATGCACGAGAACTACCGGGCGACCGGCACGGAGCCGCTCTCGGTGCCGGTCACCGCGCTGCGCGGCGAGCACGACGAACTCGTCTCCCGGGCGCAGGCCGAGCAATGGGCCGAGGTGACGCGGGGGCCGTTCACCTACCAGGAACTGCCCGGTGGCCACATGTACCTGGTCGACGAGGCCGAGCGGGTGCTGCGGACGGTAGCCGGGAGCCCGGCATGCGACTGACCGGCAAGACCGTGATCATCACCGGCGCGGCCCGCGGCCTGGGCCGGGCCTGCGCGCTCAGGTTCGCCGACGAGGGAGCCGACCTGCTGCTGCTGGACATCACGCAGGACCTGGCCGGCGTGCCCTACCCGCTCGGATCCGCCGGCCAGTTGGAACACACCGCGGATCAGTGCCGGCGCGCGGGCGCCGCGACCGTGACGGCCGCCGTCGACGTACGCGACGCCCAGCAGTGCGCGCTGGCGGTCGAGCAGGCGCTGGACCGGTTCGGCACGGTGGACGTGTTGGTCAACAACGCCGGAATCGCCTCGCCCTCCGGGAAGATCGCCCACGACATCACCGAGGAGGAGTGGTCGCTCATGCTCGACATCGACCTCTCCGGCGCCTGGCGGATGATGAAGGCGGTCGCACCGGTGATGGTCCAGCGCAGGTCCGGCAGCATCATCAATGTGTCCTCGACCGCGGGCACGGTCGGATACCGGCATTTCGCGAGCTATGTCGCCGCCAAGCACGGGCTGATCGGACTGACCAAGGCCGCGGCCTTGGACTACGCCCCGATGCGGGTTCGGGTGAACGCCCTGTGCCCCGGCTCAGTCCGCGACGAGCCGGTGATGGAGGGGCGGATGCTCGCCGAGATCGCCCGGTCGCTGGAGGTCTCGGTCGCCGAGCACGAGCAGATCTTCGTACGGGACCAGCCGATGAACGCGCTGATCGAACCGTCCGACATCGCGAACGCGGCGCTGTGGCTCGCGGAGGACGACTCCCGCCAGGTCACTGGCAGCGTGCTGACCGTGGACGGCGGCTTCACGTCCCGATGACCAGGAGGTCCCAACCGTGACGACACCGACGATCGATGAACTGGCCGCTGGATGTCACAGCCTTGTCCTGCGGCTGCCCGGCACAGCCGATCCGCAGCGCCTGCTGTCCGAGGCGCTGCCCGATCCGGTCCAGGTCTGGCAGACCCCGGTGCCGGCCGGCGCCGACGAGCCGGCCGGCCAGGACCGCAGGCGTGCCGAGTCCCTGCGGCCGATCCACCAGGACGGCCCTCCCCTGCGGGCCGTGGCCCTGAACTACCTTGACGGAACGACGGACCTGGTTCTGGTGGCGGTCCGCGCGGTGATCCCGTCGACCGCGCTGCGGCGGATCGCCCGGCTGCTGCTGGACGGGTCAGGCGACGCCGTACCGGCGTGGTCCGCCGCCCCCCGGCCCGGCCTCGCGCACCGCGGACGCCTCGACTGGGGTCTGGGCGATCCGGACCTGCGCGGGGTCGCCGGCCGGGTGCAGATCGACCTCACCGGGCAGGGTGAATCGTTCCTGCTGCCGGCGATCGCCCTGGCCGTGAGCCGGTACAGCGGGGAGGACCGGACGGAACTGGGCGTGCTGGACCTGAGCGACGGCACAGCCGAACGCATCAGCGCCTACCCGCTGGACGAGCCTGCGCAGGCTTCGGTCGCGGACTTCCTGCACCGCTTCGACCAGGCACCGGTCACCCCCCACGAGCCGCCGCGGGCCGGGGTCGTCCTGAGCCCGGCGTTCGAGGAGGAGAGCTATACGGCCTGCCTGGCGCCGGTCTTCCCGCTCACCGTCCAGCTCGACCCCGGTTCGGCACGCGCGACCTGCCACTTCGACCAGGGCATGGTGGACGCCTCCATCGCGCGGCAGTTCAGCGCACACGTGGCCCACCTGGCCGGGCAACTGGCGAACAGCGCGGCGCAGCGGCCGCTGTCCGAACTGGAACTGCTGTCGCAAGCCGAACGGGCGGCAGTCCTGCGGGCGGGCGAAGCAGGCGACGGCGCCCCCGCGCGGGGGCGGATCGACCGCGCCTTCGAAGAGGTGGCCGCCAAGCAGCCGCAGGCGGTGGCCCTGCTGGCCGGCGAGGAGCAGCTGACCTACCGGCAGCTGGACGAGCGGGCGGACGCGGTGGCCGCGGGCCTGCGCGCACTGGACATCCCACCGGGCAGCCGGATCGGTGTCTGCCTGGAACGGGACGCCGACCTGGTGGTCACTCTGCTCGGCGTGCTCAAGGCGGACTGCGCGTATGTGCCGATGGATCCGCGCTACCCGCAGCAGCGCCTGAGCTTCACCGTCCGTGACGCGGACGTGCCCGTCATCATCACCTCCGCACCGGACTTCCCCGAGGTCCCCGGGATCCGGCTGCTGTCGCCGGCCGAACTGACCGGGCTCGCAGCAGACCGGACGGCGGCCGGGGCACGGACCGACGACGACGGCGAGAACCCCGCCTATGTGATCTACACCTCCGGTTCGACCGGCACGCCCAAGGGCGTGGTGGTGCCGCACCGCAACGTGCTGGCGCTGCTGCACGCCACCACCGGGGATTTCGCCCTGGGCCCCGACGACACCTGGACCCTGTTCCATTCCAGCGCCTTCGACTTCTCCGTCTGGGAGATCTGGGGGTGCCTGCTCACCGGCGGACGCCTGGTCGTGGTGCCCTACTGGACCACCCGCGACACCGAGGAGTTCTACGCCCTGCTGGCCGGGCAGCGCGTCACCGTGCTCAACCAGACGCCGTCCGCGTTCGCGCAGCTCATCCGCACCGACCGACGCGTCCGCGGGGACCTGGCCCTGCGCCTGGTCGTCTTCGGCGGCGAACCGCTGGACGTGCGCATGCTGGCGCCCTGGTTCACCCGGCATCCGGCATCCGACTGCCGAGTGGTCAACATGTTCGGCATCACCGAGACCACCGTGCACGTCACCGCCCAGACGATCACCCCGCGCGATGTCGTCACCGGCTCACGGTCGGTCGGCCGCCCGATACCGGGGTGGACGGTGTCCATACGCGACGGACAGGGACGGGTCCTGCCACCCGGCCCCTCCGGCGAGATCTACGTCGGCGGCGCCGGGGTGGCCGGCGAATACCTCGGCCGACCCGAACTGACCCGGCAACGGTTCATCCTCGACGAAGCCACCGGCGAACGGATCTACCGCAGCGGTGACAAGGGCAGGCTGCACCCCGACGGGCGCCTGGACCACCTGGGCCGGCTCGACAACCAGGTCAAGATCCGCGGACACCGCATCGAACTCGACGAGATCCGCACCGTGCTGCTGGACGCACCCCATGTGACCGCAGCAGCCGTCGTCGTCAACCGCGACCATCCCGACGACCCCGCCAGCAGCAGGATCGACGCCTACGTCGTCCTGGAGGGTGCCGCCGATCGCGCACACGTATTCGCGCACGCCAAAACCACACTCCCCGACTACATGACGCCCGCGACGATCACCCAGGTCACCGAAATCCCGCTGACCATCAACGGGAAACCCGACACCACTCAACTGCCCGACCCGCGTACCGTGCCGGCGGAGCCGCTCGACGCCCCGAAGCCCGCCACCGGTACCGTCGCCGACACCGTCCTGGGCATCTGGAGCAAGCACCTCAACACCCCGGTGAACCTCCAGGACAACTTCTTCACCCTCGGCGGCAACTCACTCCTTGTCACCCGAGTTCTCGCCGAGATGCGGGACCAGAACCTACCCAAGATCTCACCCAGGCAGTTCTACAGCCACTCCACCGCAGCACAGTTCATCGGACTCGTCCAACAACTCAGCGGAGCCGACGACTGAGGTCCTTCAAGGTGGTCACTGATCGGGTGACGACATAGCCGCCCGCAACAGACGAGGCTCCTGTGCCGTGGAGGGATGTTCGACGTCTCGACTCAGCCGGCCCAGGAGCCTTGTCGGTTTCCCGTCCTGCCGCACTCGACCTGCCCCATGCCCTCATCGCTCCGGTGCACCTGCGCAGGCACGGGTCCCTCGCACAGATCGCTGCCGAGTACGACCGGCACGGAGTGAACGTGCAGGTGGCCTACGAGTCCGAGCCGAAAACGGACGGCAGCGCCTGGCAGGACACGGGCAAGGTCTTCACCGAGGAGGACGGCTCCCGGCTTCACCCGGAGACGGTCTCGGAGACCTTCCGGCGCATCCTCGCCACGACCGACCTGCCGCCTGTCACCCTGCGGGACCTGCGTCACGTGGCCGCGACGCTCACGAGCCGGACCGTGAGATCGCCGACTCGGTCCCGGCCGATCCGCAGGACACAGGCACATCCGCTCACGCATCGCTCACGCAAGTGCCGGAAAACGAAGCAGCGCCCGAGTCGACCGAGGCCGACCCGAGCGCTGCGCAGCAGGTCAGAGGGGTTAGCCCCCGCCTACAACTCGTAGGCCCTGTGGGACTCGAACCCACAACCAATGGATTAAAAGTCCACTGCTCTGCCAATTGAGCTAAGGGCCCAGGCGATGTTGCCTCCCCGAGCATAGCCGGACGTGGCCGTGTCTCCGATCGGGTATCGGGGACACGGCCACGTCGAGGCGGCGGAACGGGGCGGAAGATCAGGGATCGACCGGTTCGGGGGCGTTCGCGCGGGCCGCCTCGCGGGCCTTGGTGCGCTCGTGCTCGGGGTTGAGGAACCAGTGCCGGGCCGAGGCCGCCCACCAGGTCCAGGCGAAGCCGAGGACGGCCAGGACCGCGATCGGGGCGTAGTTGAAGGTCTCCCACGTGACCGGGGAGACCTGCGGGAGCATGAAGAGGACCGTGATGATGGCGACCCACGCCACCGAGACCACGCCGATCGCACGCGACCAGCGGCCCAGGTGCCACGGTCCGCGCTGGAACGCCTCACCCTTGCGCAGCCGCAGCAGCGTCGGGATGACGTAGGCGATGTACAGGCCGATCACCGCGACGGACGTCACCGCCGCATAGGCCGTGTAGTTGATCAGGTACGGCAGCCCGAGCACCAGCGCCCCCGCCGCCGCCAGCCACACCGCCGCCACCGGGGTCCGGGTGCGGGGGCTCACCGTGTGCCAGATGTGCGAGAACGGCAGCGCGCCGTCGCGTGAGAAGGCGTAGATCATGCGGCTGTTGGCGGTCACCGAGGCCATTCCGCAGAACAGCTGGGCGCCGATGACCACGAGCAGCAGAAGCTTTCCCGTCGTGGCGCCGAGCGCGTCGAGGAGGATCTGGGCCGGCGGCGCGCCGGTCGGGGAGTTCAGGGCGCCGTCGTAGGACTGGATCGCGAAGGTGAAGCCCAGGAGCAGGACGAAGCCGGCTATCCACGACGTCCAGATCGACTGGACGATGCCCTTCGGGCCCGCCGTCGACGCGTCGTGCGTCTCCTCGGTCATATGGGCCGAGGCGTCGTAGCCGGTGAAGGTGTACTGGGCCATCAGAAGGCCGAGCAGGACCACGTAGAAGCCGCTGCCCCAGCCCGTCTTGTTGACGAACTCGCCGAAGACGAAGGACGCCGACTGGTGGTGGTCCGGGACGAAGGTGAGGGCTCCGACGATCACCGCCACGCCGACCACGTGCCACCACACGCTCACGCTGTTCAGCAGGGCGACGATCCGCACGCCGAACGTGTTCAGCAGGCCGTGCAGGATCAGGATCGCCGCGAACAGCAGCACGGTCCGGCCGGGCGTCACCTTGAAGTCGAACTGCAGGTTCAGATAGGCGCCGAGGAAGGACGCGGCACCGAAGTCGATGCCCGCCGTCACCGCCACCTGGCCGAGCACGTTGAACCAGCCCGTGAACCACGCCCAGGCCGCCGCGGTCCGGGGCGGCGCCAGGCGGTGGGCCCAGAAGTACAGGCCCGCGGAGGTCGGGTACGCCGAACAGATCTCGGCCATCGCCAGTCCGACGAACAGCGTCATCAGGCCCACGCCGACCCAGCCCCAGGTGATCACGGCCGGGCCGCCCGTGTTCATGCCGAAGAGGTAGAGGGTCAGACAGCCCGACAGGACCGAGATGATCGTGAAGGAGACCGCGTAGTTGGAGAACGCCGACATGCGGCGGGCGAGGACCTGCGTGTAGCCGAGCTGGGCAAGCCGTTCTTCGTCGGAGAGCCCACTCACTCTGTCGTCATCTGTCATGCCCCCAGCGATTCCCTCACCGGGGGCGTGACATGCATCATAACTTGGCTAGAAAATGCCCTTGTAGCCCTGCCACCCGGTGGCGATCTTCACCCGCGCCCCGAACGACCCCTTGCCGTTGCCGTCGTTGCGGTACAGATTGCCGCCGGTGTCCCGGGAGACCAGGTCGTTCTTCCCGTCCCCGGTGATGTCCCCGACGCCGACCACGGTGTTGTACGAGGTTCCCCAGTTGGAGAAGACCTTCACCCGCTCCTTGACCTGGCCGGTGCCGGTGCCGTCGTAACGCCACAGCGTCCCGGCCCTGTCCTGCACCAGGACGTCACCGAAGCCGTCGCCGTTGAGGTCACCGGCGCCGACGATCTTCTTGTACGTCGCCCAGCTGCGGATCTTCACCCCCGGCTTGAGCTTGCTGGCCCCGTCGTTGGCGAAGAGATAGACGTCCCCGGTGGAGGCCTTGCGGGCCAGCAGATCCGTACGCCCGTCACCGGTCAGGTCGCCGGGCGCGGTGAGGACGTTGTACGCGTTCCAGCCGGTGCCGAGGGAGGTGTGGCTGTTCGACGGGCCGTACGATCCCCCGCACATGCCCGCGTAGCGGCGCAGCTCGCCGTTCGGCATCCGGACCAGCATCTCGGCGCAGCGGTCCTTGTCCATGTCGTCGAAGGGAACGGCGACGGTCCCGGCGGGCCAGCCGGACGCGCTGTCCTTGAAGTCGAAGGTGCCCTTGCCCTTGGTGTACTGGAGCGTCAGGGCACCCGAGGAGTTGAGGGTGACGAGCTCGCCGTAGCTGTAGCCGCCCTGGTCGTGATGGCCCTGGCGGCCGCCGGTGAGCCCGAACTTCCCGGTCGTCGTGTACGTGCCCGCGCCGTCCGCGGCGGTGGCGGTCAGCGTCCAGGTCTTCGGGCCGTTGTACGCGTACGCGCCCGAGTCCGTCTTCCCGTCCCAGGCCAGGTCGATCGCCGTACCGCTGCCCCTGAGGGTGCGGTCGGTGCGGCCCTGAGCGTCCTTCACCGTGAAGGTCCAGTCGGCGGGCTTGTTCAGCTGCCAGACGCTGTTCCAGGTCACGTTGCCGCCGTAGCGGCCGGCGGCGTCGAAGTCGCCGTCGTCCAGGTCCGCCTCGATCTTCGCGAGCGGCTGCGCGGGCACTCCGCTCGGCACGATCCGGATCGCGTGGTCCGTACCGACGTAGGCGACGCCCCCGCCGAACTTGTCCACGCTCCAGGTCAGTCGCCGCTGGTCGGCGGTGTTCCCGGCCGGCAGGTCGGCGATCCCGCGAGCGGCGGCGGCCGTACCGGAGTGGAAGTCGGTGAGCATGAGCTTCCCGGCGCTCCGGTCGTGCCGGACGAGGTAGCCGTCACCGACGAGGGCGGGGCCGGAGGGCACGGTGATGTTCTTTTTCGCCGTACGGTCGTACACGCCCGCGGCGCTCGTGGGACCGCAGTTCCAGTAGATCCAGCGGCCGACGACCTGGAGCTCCTTGACCGTGCAGGGGGCTCCGGTGGAGACGGTCGCGACGGTCTTCTTCGACTCCAGGTCGTACTGGGTGACGACGCCGTTGCCCGAGCCCGGCGTCCACAGCGCCGAGCCCCAGACGGAGGCGGCGGTGACCGAGCGGGTCAGACGGACGTCCTGGTCGCGGTACCGGTTGGCGGCGTCGACGTACTGCTTGTCGGTGGAGGCCGCGTTGTAGACGAAGTAGCGGCCGGTGGCGTCCACGAACCGGCCGCCGGTGACGGCCGGTTCCGTCCCGTGGTAGTTGTTCCGCGTCAGCCAGACCTGGGCGCGCTCCTTGCCGTACTCGTCGACCTGGAAGTAGCCGACGCTCTGGTTGCCGGTGGAGCGCAGTGGCACGCAGTCGCCCGCGTCGCACGGCACTCGTTGGAGGTGGGTGCCGTCGGCGAAGTCGCCGGCGTATCCGCGGGTGTCCTGTTCCAGCACGGTGGAGCCGTCGGGTGAGAGCTGCCGGCCGACCACGTACTGCAGGCCGCTTGGCCGGTATTCGACGCTGGTCAGATAGCCGGCGGCGTAGTCGATGCCCCACACGCCGTCCGTGGCGATCGGTGTAGGGGTGGTGTCCGCGGCGGCCTGGCCCGCGGTCGTCAGGGTGCCGGCGCTCAGCGCGGCCAGCGAGACAAGAGTGAGTGCGATCCGGGCACGCCGGGTCAAGGGTCCCTCCCCAGGGAAGTCAGAAAAGGCGCGACGGCAGGCCTTGTCTTCCCCCTCGGCCACACTCCGTCACGCGATCAACGGATGTTAACAACTGCCGCCCAGGGTTCGGTAGTCGAATAGGGATACGAACAGGGCCCGCACGACCGAAGTCGTACGGGCCCTCCTCAGCTCACGCTGTGTCAGCCGTTGCGCTTCCAGCGCGGCTTGTCGTCACGGCGGCCGAAGGACCCCGTGCCGGTGCCGGTGCCGGTGGTGCGGTGGTCGTCGCGACGGCCGGTCGGGCGGTCGTGGCCGCCGGAGCGGAAACCTCCGCCGGTGGGGCGGTCGCCCTGACGGTCGCGGTTGAAGGGACGGTCGCTGCCACGGTGGGTGGACGGACGCTCGTCACGGCGGTCACGGTTGAAGCCACCGCCGGTGGGGCGGTCGTCGCGGCGGAAGCCGCCCGAGGGACGCTCGTCACGACGGTCACGGTTGAACCCGCCGCTGGGGCGGTCGTCACGACGGTCGCGGTTGAAGCCACCCGAAGGGCGGTCGTCACGACGGTCACGGTTGAAGCCACCGGTGGGGCGGTCGTCGCGGCGGAAGCCGCCCGAGGGACGCTCGTCACGACGGTC
>NZ_JBHVYZ010000068.1:0-18305 GCF_042880295.1 Streptomyces sp. NPDC058307 | reverse complement strand
CACGGTTGAACCCGCCCGAGGAGCGGTCGTCACGGCGCTCGAAGGAACGGCCACCACGGTCGTCCCGACGGTCGTCACGGCGGAACCCGCCACGCTCGCCGTCCCGGCGGTCGCGGTTGAACCCACCCGAGGAGCGGTCGTCACGACGCTCGAAGGAACGGCCACCACGGTCGTCCCGACGGTCGTCACGGCGCTCGTAGTTGCCCCGCTCGTCACGGCGCTGACGCGGCTGCTCGTACGCGGGGCGCTCGGCGGGCTGCTCGGCGGCCACGGCCTCGGCCGCAGCCTCCGTCTCCTGGGCCACGGTGGCCTCGGCGACGGCGGCGACCGCGGCCTCCGGGTCCTCACCGCGCTCACGGGCGGCGCGGGCGACCAGGCGGTCGGCCTCCTCGCGCAGCTCGGTCGCGCGGCGCTGCGCCCGCTCCAGCTCCTTGGTGAGCTGGGCGACCTCGCGCTCGGCCTGCTGAGCCACGTTGACCGCGGACTCGGACTGGACCTCGGTCATCGAACGGGCGCCGGTGATCTCGGCGACCTCGGGCTCGAAGGCCGTACCGGAGTTGATGATGTGACGCCCGGCGTCGACGCCCGCGTCCTCCATCAGCCGGAAGATCTGGCGGCGCTGGTGCGGCAGGGACAGGGATACGACCGTGCCGGTGCGGCCCGCGCGAGCGGTACGCCCTGCGCGGTGCAGGTAGTCCTTGTGGTCACCGGCGGGGTCGACGTTCAGGACGAGGTCGATGCCGTCGACGTGGATGCCGCGGGCGGCGACGTCGGTCGCGACGAGCGCGTTGACGTAGCCCTTCTTGAAGTCCTCCAGCACCCTGGTGCGCGCGCCCTGCGTCATACCGCCGTGCAGCGCGTCGGCCTTCACACCGGAGTCGCACAGCTGCTCGGCGATGCGGTCGGCGCCCAGCTGGGTGCGGACGAAGATGATGGTGCGGCCCTTGCGGGAGGCGATGGCCGCGGTGACCGGCGCCTTGTCCTTGGGCTTCACGATCAGGATGTGGTGCGACATGGTCGTGACGTTGCCCTGGGCACTGTCGACCTCGTGCGTGACCGGGTTGCTCAGGTAGCGCTTGACCAGGGTGGAGATCTCGTTCTCCATCGTGGCCGAGAACAGCATCCGCTGGCCGCCGGCCGGCACCTGGTCGAGCAGCTCGGTGACCTCGGGCAGGAAGCCCAGGTCGGACATCTGGTCGGCCTCGTCGATGACGGCGACCTCGATGTCCGCCAGGGAGCAGGCGCCGCGGTTGATGAGGTCACGCAGCCGGCCCGGAGTGGCGACGAGCACGTCGACACCGCGCTCCAGGGCGTAGATCTGGTTGCTCATGGACGTACCGCCGCAGACGACCTTCATCTTCAGGCCGAGGACGTCGCCGTAGGGCTGGAGAGCGTCCGCGACCTGCATCGCGAGCTCACGGGTCGGGGTGAGGATGACGGCGCGCGGCTTGTGCTTCTCGGTGCGGCCGCCGGAGAGGCGGGCCAGGGTCGGCAGACCGAAGGAGAGGGTCTTGCCGGAGCCGGTGCGGCCACGGCCGAGGATGTCCTTGCCGGCCAGGGCGTCCGGGATGGTCGCGGCCTGGATCGGGAAGGGGGTGGTCACGCCGTTCTGGGCGAGCTTGCGCACAACGCCCTCGGGGAGACCGAGGCTCTCGAAGGTGACTTCGGGAGTGGTGGCCTCGGTGACGTCCTCGGTGCCCTCGTTCTCGGGCACGACGACGTGATCAGTACTGGAAATGGACATGCGTATGCGAAACCTTCCGGAGTCTCGTCGGCACGCGCCCGTCAACTCCGTGATTCGCAATACGACCGCCTCAATGCGGTCAGCCACGGTAAGGGGAGAGAACGCGCCACACGGCGCTCTTCTGCTTTGGCGCCGGGCAAATGATCAAACGATCTATAACCATACGCACCCATCACCCCCGAAGGCAAACCGATCCCCTCGTATGTATCCGAGGTCACTCCGGACCTTCACAGGGGCCCTTCGCGGGGTCCTTCCACGGGGTCCGTCACACCGGCGATCCGGCGGTGGGCGCCGGTTCCCGCTGGCTCAGCTGCGTCCCCGTCCCCGTCTCCGGCTGCGCGGAGGAGGACGGCTCGGCGGGCGGCGGCGACGGCGTGGGAGAGGCGGGCGGCTCGCTCGGCGCCGGCGGCTCCGGGTCGGGCGTACGGGTGGGCGCCGGGTCGATCCTGGTCGTCGAGGGCACCGGCTGCACCGAACTCCCCGGCTTCACCCCCACCGGGGCCGACGCGCCGGCTCCCGCCGAGGCGGACACCGACGGCGAGGCCGAGCCCTTGCCGTCCTTCCCCTTGCCGTGCCTGCCGTGCTTGCCGTCCGAACCCGTCCCGTCGAGCCCCACGGAACCGCCCGAGGCAGCGGACCCGCCGTCCGGTGCCTCCCCGGCCCGGTCACCGGCGGAGCGGGACGGCTTCGCGCCGCCGCCACCGTCGTCCCCGCCCACGCTCATGCAGCCCGCTGCGGCGGCGACGGCCATGACCGTGGCGGCCAGACGGACGGGTACGTACAAGGGGCGCACGAGCAGCCACCTCCGAGGGCGGTCGTCAAAGAGTCAACCTGCCCAACTCCCGCCGCCCACAAGAGGACACGCGCCCCGTTCGAAACCCTCACCCGTACCCGAGCGAGTGCAGCCGCGCGTCGTCGATCCCGAAGTGATGGGCGATCTCGTGCACGACCGTCACCTCGGTCTCCGCGACGACCTCCTCACGGGAAGCACACATCCGCAAGGTCGGCCCCCGGTAGATCGTGATCCGGTCCGGCAGCACCCCGGCGTACCACTCGCCCCGGTCGGTCAGCGGGGTGCCCTCGTAGAGCCCGAGCAGCTCGGGATCGTCCGCCGGCGGTTCGTCCTCGACGAACACCGCGACGTTGTCCATCAGCCGCGTCAACTCCGGCGGAATCCGGTCCAGCGCCTCGGCGACCAGTTCCTCGAACTCCTCGCGCGTCATCTCCAGCACACGCCCATTCTCCGGTACGGGCCATCCGTACGAGAGCCTTGAGCACGCCGCATATCCGCGGGCGGACTTGGGCATACGGGATCAATGGCCCGCGTCCCCGCCGCAGTCCTGAACGTCCGGAGCATCCTGAACACCCTACGAAGGCCCCCGCGAGCCCTCGCCCGCCAGTACGGCAGGCGCCGATCCCACCCGTCCGTCGAGCTCGTCCACCAGCCGCACCCCTGGGCCCGCGCCCTCGGCCTGGTCGCCGTCGTCCTGCTGGGCGCCTGGCTCGGTCTGCTGATCGTCGGCAACGTCCGGGTCCCGGTCGGCCCCATGAACACCACGATGACCCTGCGACCGTCCCTGACCGGCGGCACGAAGATCAACATCTCGCCGCTCGGCGCGCTCCAGCTGGACAGCCACCAGGCGCCGGTCCGCCTCGACGTCAACGTCGACCAGCTCGACCCGGAACGCTCCCAGGCCCTCGTCGACCACCCCGAGCGCCTCTCCGGCCTCCAGGACGAGGTCGCCACGGACGTCGAGCACGGCACCCTCGACCTCGCCCTGCGCTCCTGCGTCGCCGTGGTGGCGGGCGCCACGGCCCTCGGCCTCGCGGTCTACCGCCGCCCCCGCCGGGCCATGGCCGCCGGCGGCCTCGCCCTGACCCTCCTCGCGGCCTGCGGCGGCACGGCCTACGCCACCTGGAACCCGGAATCCGTCCTGGAGCCGAAGTTCTCGGGGCTGCTCTCCTCCGCACCCTCCCTGGTCGGCAACGCGCGCAGCATCGTCACCGAGTTCGACGTCTACCAGAAGGAGTTGGCCCGCCTGGTGACCAACGTGACGAAGCTCTACGACGTCACGTCCACGCTCCCCGCCTACCAGCCGGACCCCACCACCATCCGGGTCCTGCACGTCTCGGACATCCATCTGAACCCGGCGAGCTGGAAGATCATCGCCTCGCTGGTGGAGCAGTACAAGGTCAACGTGATCGTCGACTCCGGCGACACCATGGACCACGGCACGGCGGCGGAGAACGGCTTCCTCGACCCGATCCCCGACCTCGGCGCGCCGTACGTCTGGGTCCGCGGCAACCACGACTCCCTGACCACCCAGCGCTACATGGAGGGCCTGAAGCGGGTCCACGTCCTGGACAACGGCAAGGCCGAGACGATCGCCGGACTGCGGTTCGCCGGCATGGGCGACCCCCAGTTCACCCCCGACCGCTCCACGAACCCGGGGGCCGACGAGTCCCAGGAGGCGGCCGGCGACCGCCTGGCCGCCGCCCTGCGCGCACAGCGGGCCGCGGGCACCCCGGTCGACCTCGCGATCGCGCACGAGCCCTCGGCGGCCCGCGAGGTCGACGGCGAGGTCCCGATGATCCTGTCCGGCCATCTCCACCACGAGGAGATGGAGGTCATGAAGAAGGGCACGCGGCTGCGCGTCGAGGGCTCGACGGGCGGCAGCGGGCTGCGGGCCGTCGAGGGCAAGTACCCGGACCCCATCGAGGCCTCGATCCTCTACATGGACCGTGACACCCGCCGCCTGCAGGCCTGGGACGAGATCAGACTCGGCGGCCTCGGCCTCACGACGGCGGAGGTCAGCCGCCACCTCCCACAGGACAACCAGCCGGGGGCTACCCCCTCCCCCACGGGTTCGGGCACGGGCTCCTCCACGGCCTCGCCCACGGGCAGCCCCTGAAACCGTTTTGGCGATACCTCCCGGCATCCCATATGCTTCTCACGTCCCCGACGCGCTGAGAAGCGCCCAGGCGGGCCGATAGCCCTCATCGTCTAGCGGCCTAGGACGCCGCCCTTTCAAGGCGGTAGCACGGGTTCGAATCCCGTTGGGGGCACGCATTACCGTGTGCGACACTGTTCGTGCACAACGCTTGGTCCTGTGGAGCAGTTTGGAGTGCTCGCCACCCTGTCAAGGTGGAGGCCGCGGGTTCAAATCCCGTCAGGACCGCTGAGGTTTCCCCGGAAGCCTCGCGGCTGGGTAGCTCAGTTGGTACGAGCGACCGCCTGAAAAGCGGTAGGTCGCCGGTTCGACCCCGGCCCCAGCCACAGCACAGACCCCGATCCCCGGATCGGGGTCTTGTTGTATGTGCCGTGACAGCGGCCCCCTGGGCCGTGACACCCACCCCCGGGACAAAACCGTTCGCCAGTAATTTCCCGAGGATGAGATCCTGGATCGCGTATGTCTACGCACCCTGCCCCCGCCCCCGGCACCTCCGCCCCCGGCACCCCCGCCTTCGGGGAACTCGCCGCCCGCCTGACCGAGCTGTCCCTGCGTGACGCGCACCGGCTCGGGCGCAGGCTCGAAGGCGCGCGCAAGATCCGCAAGCCGGAGGCGCGCGCCGCCGTGCTGGCCGAGATCGAGGCGGAGGTCGGCAAGGGCGAGGAGCGCGTGGGTGCCCGCCGTGCTCGGGTGCCCGCCGTGTCGTATCCCGAGCAGCTTCCGGTCAGCCAGAAGAAGGACGACATCGCGGCCGCCATCCGTGATCACCAGGTCGTGATCGTGGCCGGTGAGACCGGATCCGGCAAGACCACCCAGATCCCGAAGATCTGCCTGGAGCTCGGCCGGGGTGTCAAGGGCATGATCGGGCACACCCAGCCCCGCCGGATCGCCGCGCGTACCGTCGCCGAGCGGGTCGCCGAGGAGCTGGACACCCCGCTGGGCGAGGCCGTCGGCTGGAAGGTGCGCTTCACCGACCAGGTGAACCCGGACGCGACCTTCGTGAAGCTGATGACGGACGGCATCCTGCTCGCCGAGATCCAGACCGACCGCGAGCTGCGTGCCTACGACACGATCATCATCGACGAGGCCCACGAGCGGTCCCTCAACATCGACTTCCTGCTGGGGTACCTGGCCCAGCTGCTGCCGAAGCGCCCCGACCTCAAGGTCGTCATCACCTCGGCGACCATCGATCCGGAGCGGTTCTCCCGGCACTTCGGGGACGCGCCGATCGTCGAGGTCAGCGGCCGTACGTACCCGGTGGAGGTGCGGTACCGGCCGCTGCTGGAAGACGACTCGGACGACTCCGACCGCGACCAGATCACCGCGATCTGCGACGCCGTGGAGGAGCTCCAGGGCGAGGGCAAGGGCGACATCCTCGTCTTCCTCTCCGGTGAGCGGGAGATCCGGGACACCGCGGACGCGCTGGAGAAGAGGCAATACCGCTTCACCGAGGTGCTGCCGCTGTACGCCCGGCTCTCGCACGCCGAGCAGCACCGCGTGTTCCAGCAGCACACCGGGCGCAGGATCGTTCTGGCGACCAACGTCGCCGAGACCTCCCTCACCGTCCCGGGCATCAAGTACGTCATCGACCCCGGCTTCGCCCGCATCTCCCGCTACAGCCACCGCACCAAGGTCCAGCGGCTGCCCATCGAGCCGGTCTCGCAGGCCAGCGCCAACCAGCGCAAGGGCCGCTGCGGCCGTACCTCCGACGGCATCTGCATCCGCCTGTACAGCGAAGAGGACTTCAACGCCCGTCCGGAGTTCACGGACGCCGAGATCCTGCGGACGAACCTCGCCTCCGTCATCCTGCAGATGACCGCGGCCGGCCTCGGCGACATCGAGAAGTTCCCCTTCATCGACCCGCCGGACCACCGCAACATCCGCGACGGCGTGCAGCTGCTGCAGGAGCTCAACGCCCTTGATCCGGCGCAGAAGGACGCGCGCAAGCGGCTCACCGAGACCGGCCGCAAGCTCGCCCAGCTGCCCGTCGACCCGCGCCTCGCGCGCATGGTCCTGGAGGCCGACAAGAACGGCTGTGTCCGCGAGGTCATGGTCATAGCCGCCGCGCTCTCCATCCAGGACCCGCGCGAACGCCCGGCCGACAAGCAGACCCAGGCCGACCAGCAGCACGCCCGCTTCAAGGACGAGACCAGCGATTTCCTCGCCTACCTCAACCTGTGGCGCTATGTCCGTGAGCAGCAGAAGGAGCGCGGCTCGTCGTCCTTCCGCCGGATGTGCAAGCAGGAGTACCTGAACTTCCTGCGCATCCGCGAATGGCAGGACATCTACACGCAGTTGCGGACCGTCGCCAAGCAGATGGGCATCCACCTCAACGAGGAGGACGCGGCCGACCAGTCCGTCCACGTCTCCCTCCTCGCCGGACTGCTGTCGCACGTCGGTATGAAGGACGTGAAGGACGGCAACAAGAACGAGTACCTCGGCGCCCGGAGCGCCAAGTTCGCGATCTTCCCGGGCTCGGCGCTCTTCAAGAAGCAGCCGCGTTTCGTGATGTCGGCGGAGCTGGTGGAGACCTCCCGCCTGTGGGCCCGCGTCAACGCGAAGATCGAGCCGGAGTGGGTCGAGCCCCTGGCCGAACACCTGCTGAAGCGGACGTACTCCGAACCGCACTGGGAGAAGGACCAGGCCGCGGTGATGGCGTACGAGAAGGTCACGCTGTACGGCGTGCCGATCGTCGCCCAGCGCAAGGTCAACTACGGCCGTATCGACGCGGAGACGTCCCGCGAGCTGTTCATCCGCAACGCGCTCGTCGAGGGCGACTGGCGTACCCACCACAAGTTCTTCGCCGACAACCGCAGACTCCTCAGCGAGGTCGAGGAGTTGGAGCACCGGGCGCGGCGCCGGGACATCGTGGTCGACGACGACACCCTGTTCGACTTCTACGACCAGCGGGTGCCCGAACACGTGGTGTCCGGGGCGCACTTCGACTCGTGGTGGAAGCACAAGCGGCACGAGGAGCCGGAGTTCCTGGACTTCGAGCGGGAAATGCTCATCCGGGAGTCGGCGGAGGCGGTCACGAAGGACGCCTATCCCGACTCCTGGCGGCAGGGGCCGCTGAAGTTCCGGGTGACGTACCAGTTCGAGCCGGGGGCGGACGCGGACGGTGTGACGGTCCACATCCCGCTCCAGGTCCTGAACCAGGTGAAGGACGAGGGCTTCGACTGGCAGATCCCGGGCCTGCGGGAGGAGCTGGTGACGGAGCTGATCCGTTCCCTGCCCAAGCCGATCCGCCGCAACTACGTGCCGGCACCGAACTTCGCGAAGCGGTTCCTCGATACGGCCGTCCCGTTGCAGGAGCCGTTGACGACCACCATGGCGCGTGAGCTGAAGCGCATGGTCGGGGTGCCCTTCGACGCGGAGGACTTCGACTGGGCACGCATCCCGGACCACCTCCGCATCACCTTCCGGATCGTCGACGAGCGGCGCCGCAAGCTGGCCGAGGACAAGGACCTGGAGTCCCTGCGCCTGAAGCTGAGGCCGAAGGCACGCGAGGCCCTCTCGCAGGCGGCGGCAGCGACCGCGTCCCGCGAGGGCGGGGAGTCCCTGGAGCGCAAGGGCCTGACGGACTGGACCATCGGCACGCTCACGCGCGTCTTCGAGACCCGCCGGGCCGGCCAGCCGGTGAAGGCGTACCCGGCGTTGGTGGACGACGGCGACACCGTCTCCGTCCGCCTCTTCGACACGGAGGCGGAGCAGGCCGAGGCGATGTGGAAGGGCACGCGGCGGCTGATCGTGCGCAACATCCCGGTGAGCCCGGCGAAGTTCGCGTCCGAGAAGCTGACGAACCCCCAGAAGCTGGCCCTGTCGGCGAATCCGCACGGCTCGATCCAGGCCCTGTTCGAGGACTGCGCGACGGCGGCCGCGGACAAGCTGATCGGGGACTTCGGGGGGCCGGCGTGGGACGAGGAGTCCTACCGGAAGCTCTACGACAAGGTGCGCGCCGAGATCGTCGACACCACGGTCCGTACGGTCGGGCAGGTGCAGCAGGTGCTCGCCGCCTGGCATGCCTGTGAGCGGCGTCTGAAGGCCGTACGGAGCCCGGCGCTGCTGGCGAACCTGGCGGACGTACGGGCCCAGCTGGACGCGCTGGTGAAGCCGGGGTTCGTGACGGCTACGGGACTGCGACGCCTGCCCGACCTGATGCGCTACCTGGTCGCGGCGGACAGGCGTCTCCAGCAGATGCCGACGAACGTCCAGCGGGACACGACCCGTATGGAGAAGGTCCACGAGATGCAGGACGAGTACGCCTGGCTCCTGGAACAGCTCCCGCAGGGGCGGCCCGTGCCCCAGCAGGTCCTGGACATCCGCTGGATGATCGAGGAACTGCGGGTCAGCTATTTCGCCCACGCGCTCGGCACGGCGTACCCCGTCTCCGACAAGCGGATCGTGAAGGCGATCGACACCCTGGCCCCGTGACGGCCCCTGCACGGAGGGTGAGTTCGACCAGGACCCGCCAGCTCCTGTACAGTCCTTCTCGCAGCGCAACGCACCAGTAAGCGCCGCGAAACCTGGTCCTGTGGAGCAGTTTGGAGTGCTCGCCACCCTGTCAAGGTGGAGGCCGCGGGTTCAAATCCCGTCAGGACCGCAGTGAGAAGAAGGCCCGCCTCCCGGCAACGGGGCGCGGGCCTTCTTCATGCATCGCCCCCCTGCCGAGGAGAGGCCGCGCCCGCGGCGAAGCCGCAATCAGACACAGCAAATCCCGTCAGGACCGCAGTGAGAAGCAAGGCCCGCATCCCGGCAACGGGGCGCGGGCCTTCTTCGTATGTGTGCGCCGGGCCGGGTGATCCCAGTGCCGAACTACGGGCCACCGCGCCCCCCGTGGGGCCACACGCCATCTTGACGGCGTCTCCGAGCCCGAGTACCCAGAAACCAGGCCCCCGTTCCAGCGGAGCCCGGAGGTGGCGTATGGCGGCATCGGTCAGGCACGAGACGCGGGCGTTGCTGCGTGCGCACCTGGCGGCCGCGTCGTCGTATCGGCATCTGACCCGCCACTGCGCGATCTGCCACCGCCTGTTGCGGCTGGCGATGGACTCCGGACCGGCAGCCGGCTCACCACCGGAGGAGCCCGTGACGGACGGAACCCCCTCCCCGGCGAAACGCCTTTAGCGCACCGGGCCCGACGGCAACAAGGACTCTGGCATGTGACGGGAGTCACCGCATGAGTTTTTGAAACCGTGGAACTTACTGCTCACTTACAACAGGTCAATTTAATATGTGCAATTGCACTCCTGTTCGCACGTCACCCAGGGGCTGCCTCACAGGAGATCCGACACCCCTCCCCAGACTCCGACAAGCCCGCTCACAGGGCCGCCGTACGCCCACACTCCGCGCACAAAAAAGATCGCGCTGGACTCGGCGGAGTCCAGCGCGATCGACGACGAGGTGGAGAATGGGCCCTGTTGGGGCAGGACCCGCGTCGCTTGGAGCCGGTGTCCGGACGCCGCAGCCGGCTGGGGGGCCGACCGGTTTGCCCGGTTATTCAGTTGTTCAGGCCTCGCTGCGCTGCTGCGGGATGCCCGCGAGCAGAGCGCGGACCTCAGCCTCGCGGTAACGGCGGTGCCCGCCGAGCGTACGGATCGACGTGAGCTTGCCAGCCTTCGCCCACCGCGTGACCGTCTTCGGGTCCACGCGGAACATCGTGGCGACCTCAGCCGGGGTCAGCAGCGGCTCGGCATCAGGGGTGCGAGCGGTCATGAGCGGCCTCCTCGGGAGAACCGAACCTTCTCGGTTCTTTCCTCTAAATTCTGCACCTTGACCCGCGTTGCCCGAAATGGCGGATGCGGGTCGAGTCGGTTATAGGACGAACGGCTTGTCCTCGGCACTACAACTACACCATCTGTCCAGCCGCGTCGGCCAAACCGATGGAATTGCCCCCCAGGTGTTCATCGGCGACGGAAGCCGATGGACCATGCCATAGCGGACAGTCACACCCCTGTGACGATCAGTCACAGGGGTGATCAGGAGTCATCAGACCCCCCAAAGCGGAACCTCCCCCGGGCCCCTTGTCCTATTTTGGCATGAGGAGGGGCAAGAGATGCAAGAGCCGGGTACGTGCGGTCCATCACGCTTGACACTCCGTGAGGCGTACGCCCGGATCGAAACCTACGTCCCTTGTCGATGAGACTTCAGGGGAAGTTGAACACCTTGAGCCAGGACGAAACCCCAAAACGGGCGTCAGGTCAAACGCCTGTTCGTGACCTGGCGCACATCAGTTCGCCGAGCGACGGTCCCTGACGGCCCGCCAGCGCTCCACGAGCCGCCCGTAGGCCTCACCCGCCGTGACCCCGTCACCGTGCCTGAGCGCCTCGATGCCCTCGGCCACGTCCGCCGCCGAGTGGTCGTCCTCCAGCTCGCCCGGCGGGAGCACATGCACAAGGCCGCCGTAGTCGAGCTCGACCAGCGAGCGCGGGTGGAACTCCTCCAGCCAGCGCCCCACGTCGATCAGGCCGTCGATGAGCGGCCCTTCGTCGACGGAGTCCTTCAGGGCCCGCAGAGCCCGCGCCACGCGCCGCCGGGCCTGCACCATGGGCGTGCGGTAGCGCAGCATCGGCGGGATCTCGCCGGACCCCTTGTCGAAGCGCCGCTCCTCGTCGGAGACGAGTACGAACCAGTTCACCGGCACCTGCCACGTCGCGGTGCGGATCCAGGGCCGGGCGTCCGGGTTGCGGGCGAGCCAGCGCTCGTAGTCCTGGGCGGTCTGGCGGCGTACGACCTCGGGCAGCACCGCGTCCAGGACCGGCCCCGGCAGCTCCTCCCCGAGCTCCTCCAGGGCCAGCCAGCCGCGCAGCCGGGTGCGCCAGGGACACACGCACACCACGCCGTCCACGTCGAGCACGAAGGCGTCGCTGCTCTCGTGCACCGGCACCGGGACGGGCGGGGTGGGCAGCAGGTCGGCCAGGGAGCGGCGCAGCTCGTCCTGGTACGAGGGACGGTCCGGGCGGCGGGCATAACGCGCCCAGTGGCTGCGCTCGGGCTCCGGGAAGGCGGCCAGCGGCTCGTACACGCGCAGATAGGTCGCGTACGGGACGGTCACCGAGGACACCTTGGGCACGCCTGCTCTCTCCCCCGCCGCCTGCCGGGAAAACCTGCGAAACCCGCACACGAAACGCGCGGGAAACTATGCAAATCGTCGCACGCCCGCACCCCGCGGGAAGGTGATCCTGAGCACTGCACGGTCAGGGGCCGCCCCAGGCCCTAATCTCGTGCCCACAGGCCCCGCCACCCTTACGGGCGCCTGTGTCCCATCGCCGCAATGGACCCAGGAGTCACCACAGTGACCGACGTAACCGGCGCCGCTGCCGACGTGCTGCACACCCTGTTCCACTCGGACCAGGGCGGTCATGAGCAAGTCGTGCTCTGCCAGGACCGCAAGAGCGGCCTCAAGGCCGTCATCGCCCTCCACTCCACCGCGCTCGGCCCCGCCCTCGGCGGGACGCGCTTCTACCCGTACGCGAGTGAGCAGGAGGCCGTCGCCGACGCGCTGAACCTCGCGCGCGGGATGTCGTACAAGAACGCCATGGCCGGGCTCGACCACGGTGGCGGCAAGGCCGTGATCATCGGCGACCCCGAGCGCGACAAGAGCGAGGAACTGCTCCTCGCCTACGGCCGTTTCGTGGCCTCGCTCGGCGGGCGCTACGTCACCGCGTGCGATGTCGGCACCTACGTGGCCGACATGGACGTCGTCGCCCGTGAGTGCCGCTGGACGACCGGCCGCTCCCCCGAGAACGGCGGCGCCGGCGACTCCTCCGTCCTCACCGCCTTCGGCGTCTACCAGGGCATGCGGGCCAGCGCCGCGCACCTGTGGGGCGACCCGTCGCTGCGCGGCCGTACCGTCGGCGTCGCGGGTGTCGGCAAGGTCGGCCACCATCTGGTCGAGCACCTCCTGGAGGAGGGCGCCCAGGTCGTGATCACCGACGTACGGCAGGACGCAGTGGGGCGGATCGCCGAGCGGCACCCCTCCGTCGCCGTCGTCGCCGACACCGACGCGCTGATCCGGACAGAGGGCCTGGACATCTACGCCCCGTGCGCGCTCGGCGGGGCGCTCGACGACGAAACCGTGCCCGCACTGACCGCTCGGATCGTCTGCGGCGCCGCCAACAACCAGCTCGCCCACCCGGGCGTCGAGAAGGACCTCGCCGACCGCGGGATCCTCTACGCGCCGGACTACGTGGTGAACGCCGGCGGGGTCATCCAGGTCGCCGACGAACTGCACGGGTTCGACTTCGAGCGGTGCAAGGCGAAGGCCGCGAAGATCTACGACACCACGCTCGCAATCTTCGCACGTGCGAAGGAGGACGGGATTCCGCCGGCCGCCGCGGCCGACCGGATCGCCGAGCAGCGCATGCACGAGGCGGCCGTGAAACCGGCGCTCTGACGTTTGAGCGGTACCCGTCGGCGCACTCTTGGAGAGAACTCTCACGTTCGTCGGCGGGTCGGCCGCGAAGAAGTGGTTAAAATCGCCGTTGACCAGCGAGGACGGGACTCTTCGCGGGACCTGGGTGCGGGCACGTGGTGCGGGCGACGTACCGTATGGCCGTGGGCTCAGGTACCGTGGAAGCCCTACGGACCGGTCTCTCTGCGGAGAGCCCGTTCCAGATCATGAACGCGTGTCAAGACTCTGGGGCCACCGAGCCCCGTATCCGAGGGGGTCGAGCCATGGGGCGCGGCCGGGCAAAGGCCAAGCAGACGAAGGTCGCCCGCCAGCTGAAGTACAGCAGCGGCGGGACTGATCTGTCGCGTCTGGCCAATGAGCTGGGCGCTTCGACTTCGAGCCAGCCGCCGAATGGCGAGCCGTTCGAGGACGACGAGGAAGACGACCCGTACGCCCAGTACGCGGATCTCTACAACGACGACGGGGACGAGGACGACGAGTCCGGCCCCGCGTCTCAACGCCGCGGAGCTTGACGACCCAGCTGTGCGTAACCCGGTCCGGGGTGGTCCACACCACCGGACCGGGTTTTGCGCTGCCTGTCGGTTCCTAGGCGTAGTCGCCGACCAGCTCCGCACCCGTGGTGTGGTCGCCGCGATCCGTGATCTCGCCCGCGACCCATGCCTCGACCCCGCGGTCGGCCAGGGTCGCCAGGGTGACGTCCGCCGACTCCTCGGGGACGATCGCGATCATGCCGACGCCCATGTTCAGGGTCTTCTCCAGCTCCAGGCGCTCGACCTGACCCGTCCTGCCGACGAGGTCGAAGACCGGGCCCGGGGTCCAGGTGGTGCGGTCCACGATCGCGTGCAGCCCGTCGGGGATGACGCGGGCCAGGTTGGCCGCCAGACCGCCGCCGGTGACGTGCGAGAAGGCATGCACCTCGGCCGTGCGGAGCAGGGCCAGGCAGTCCAGCGAGTAGATCTTGGTGGGCTCCAGGAGCTCCTCGCCGAGGGTCCGGCCGAGCTCGTCGATCCGGGCGTCCAGGGCGAGGCCCGCCTGGTTCAGGAGCACATGCCGGACCAGCGAGTACCCGTTCGAGTGAAGACCGGAGGCCGCCATGGCGACGACGGCGTCACCCTTACGGATGCGATCCGCGCCGAGCAGCCGGTCGGCCTCCACGACGCCCGTACCGGCGCCTGCGACATCGAAGTCGTCCGGGCCGAGCAGACCTGGGTGCTCGGCCGTCTCGCCGCCCACCAGGGCACAGCCGGCGAGCACACAGCCCTCGGCGATGCCCTTGACGATCGCGGCGACCCGCTCGGGGTGGACCTTGCCGACACAGATGTAGTCGGTCATGAACAGCGGCTCGGCACCGCAGACCACGATGTCGTCCATGACCATCGCGACCAGGTCGTGGCCGATGGTGTCGTAGACGCCCAGCTGGCGCGCGATGTCGACCTTGGTGCCGACGCCGTCGGTGGCGGAGGCGAGCAGGGGACGCTCGTAGCGCTTGAGGGCGGAGGCGTCGAAGAGGCCGGCGAAACCGCCGAGGCCGCCGAGGACCTCGGGGCGCTGCGTCTTCTTCACCCACTCCTTCATCAGCTCTACGGCGCGGTCGCCCGCCTCGATGTCGACGCCCGCGGCTGCGTAGCTGGCACCAGTTGTCTCAGACATGGCAGTAGAGAACCTTCGTGTCGTACGGCAGGTATGGCGGGCTGTCTACGGGCGACGGATCGCGTCGGCCGCGGCCGTGGCGGCGGGCCCTGCGGCCAGCTCGGTCTCCAGCAGCTGCTTGCCGAGCAGCTCCGGGTCGGGCAGATCCATCGGGTACTCGCCGTCGAAGCAGGCACGGCACAGGTTCGGCTTGGCGATGGTGGTCGCCTCGATCATGCCGTCGAGGGAGATGTACGCCAGCGAGTCGGCGCCCAGCGAGGTGCCGATCTCGTCGATGGTCATGCCGTTGGCGATGAGCTCGGCGCGGGTGGCGAAGTCGATGCCGAAGAAGCAGGGCCACTTCACGGGGGGCGAGGAGATCCGGATGTGGACCTCGGCGGCGCCCGCCTCGCGGAGCATGCGGACCAGGGCGCGCTGGGTGTTGCCGCGCACGATCGAGTCGTCGACGACGACCAGACGCTTGCCCTTGATGACTTCCTTGAGCGGGTTCAGCTTCAGGCGGATGCCGAGCTGGCGAATGGTCTGCGAGGGCTGGATGAACGTACGGCCGACATAGGCGTTCTTCACCAGACCCGCGCCGAAGGGGATTCCGGACGCCTCGGCGTAGCCGATGGCCGCCGGGGTGCCGGACTCCGGGGTCGCTATGACGAGGTCGGCCTCTACGGGCGCTTCCTTGGCGAGTTTGCGGCCCATCTCCACGCGGGAGAGGTACACGTTCCGGCCGGCGATGTCGGTGTCGGGGCGCGCCAGATAGACGTACTCGAAGACACAGCCCTTGGGCTTCGCTTCCGCGAATCGGGAGGTGCGCAGGCCGTTCTCGTCGATGGCGACGAACTCGCCCGGCTCGATCTCGCGCACGTAGGCGGCGCCGCAGATGTCGAGGGCGGCGGACTCGGAGGCGACGACCCAGCCGCGCTCCAGGCGGCCGAGGACCAGCGGGCGGATGCCCTGCGGGTCGCGGGCGGCGTAGAGGGTGTGCTCGTTCATGAAGACGAGGGAGAAGGCGCCCTGGACCTGGGGGAGGACCACGGGAGCGGCCTCCTCGATGGTCAGGGGCTTGCCGTCCTCGTCGACCTGGGCCGCGAGGAGCGCGGTGAGCAGGTCGGTGTCGTTGGTGGCCGCGACGCGGGTCGAGCGGCCATTGGTGTCCTTGGGCAGGTCGGCGACCATCTCGGCGAGCTGCGCCGTGTTGACCAGGTTGCCGTTGTGGCCGAGCGCGATGGAACCGTGCGCGGTGGCACGGAAGGTCGGCTGGGCGTTCTCCCACACGGAGGCGCCGGTGGTCGAGTAGCGGGCGTGACCGACCGCGATGTGACCCTGGAGCGAACCGAGCGAGGTCTCGTCGAAGACCTGGGACACGAGGCCCATGTCCTTGAAGACGAGGATCTGTGAGCCGTTGCTGACCGCGATTCCCGCGGATTCCTGGCCTCGATGCTGGAGGGCGTAGAGCCCGAAGTAGGAGAGCTTGGCGACCTCTTCGCCCGGAGCCCAGACACCGAAGACGCCACAAGCGTCCTGGGGGCCCTTCTCACCGGGGAGCAGGTCGTGGTTGAGTCGTCCGTCACCACGTGGCACGGTTCCGAGTGTAGGCGAGATCGACCACTGGTCCGAATTCGCGGAGAGTGGGCTTTCTTACTCCGCGCGGGCCGTGACGCTCTCGCCGGGCCCCTTGGTGATCTTCAGGGAATCGCGTTCCTGCTGGTAGGAGACCTTGCCAGAGAGGATTTCGGCGAGGTGGCGCTCGGTCTTCATCACCGGTCCCGAACACATCATGCGCGTGGTCGCGAGGGGCCCGAAGTCGATGGTGCGGTCCTTGACGGTCGCCTTGTCGTGGAAGGTGTTGCAGCCGAGGCTGCCGGTGACGGTGTTGTTCTTGGTGAGGATGAGATAGGCGTTCTCGCCGAGGGACCAGCGGGTGCCCTTCAGGGCGGGCGGCTTCTCCTCGCGCAGGGTGATGGTGTCGTCCTGCGGGCTGGTCAGGGTGAGCGTCTGGGAACCCGGGGGCCCGTCCAGGCGGGCCCTGAGGTCGTTGTCGAAGACGTCGACGAACTTCTGCTCGAACTCCCCTACGGCACCTGGGCAGCCCATCAGTGTCATGACGAGGTCGGAGACCTTCACGGTGTCGCCCTCGATGGCCACGTCGACGCCGATGCTGTTGCAGCCCACGGAACCGCCGGACTCACCACCGTCGCCGTCCGGCTCGGCGGTTGTCGGCTCGAAGATGATCTGGGCCTTGTGCCGGGCACCCTTTGCGGGCAGGACGTAGTCCTTGCCGTCGACGGTGACCTTCTTGGGCACCCAGGAGACGTCCTCGACGGCGGAGAGGTCCTGGGTCGAGATCCCCGCGGGCTCCGTGCCACAGGCGACCAGGACGGTGGTCCCGGCCAGGGCCGCGGCCGCGTACTTGGCGCATGCCGTCCGCTTCGTCGTGCGCTGTGTCGTCCGCTTCGTCGTCCGTTTCATGGCTCTTTGACGCACGAGCCCCGTGAAGGGTTCAGCTCATCAGCGGGAGCAGCCCGCCCAGGTCCGCCCGCTCCCCGCTCGCGCTGACCTTGGCCGCCTCCAGCGCGTCGTTCCAGCTCAGCCTTCCGGTGGCGAGCCGGATCCAGGTCAGCGGGTCGGTCTCGACGACGTTCGGCGGGGTGCCCCGGGTGTGCTTGGGCCCCTCGACGCACTGCACGACGGCGTACGGCGGGATCCGCACCTCGGTCGAGCCGCCGGGCGCCTTCGCGGCCAGGGCGTCGGCGAGCAGGCGGGTGCAGGCGGCGAGCGCCTGACGATCGTAGGGAATGTCCAGGCCAGGGACGGCGGCGCTGAGGTCGTCGGTGTGGACGACGAGTTCGACGGTGCGGGTGACGAGGTAGTCGGCGAGGGGCATCGCGCCGGCGTTGGTCTCCAGGAGCCGGGTGCCGGGGTGCGTGTCCAGCAGCTCGGTCAGGGTCCGGTCGATGTCGTCGAGGTAGATGCCGAGGTCGGGGTACCGCTCGGCGAGGCCGCGGGTGAAGTCGGCGATGGCCGCGGAGCTGGCGGCGGTGGCGAAGGGCCAGTCGAGGATGTGCGCGTCCTGCCGCGCGGGCTCGGGCCGGTCCAGGCTCCGGTGGACGGCCGTGACCGCCATCCCGATGTGCGCGACCAGCTCCCGCACGGTCCACTCCCCCAGCCGCGTCGGCAGCGCCAGCTGCTCGGGAGTCAGGGTGCGTACGGCCTCGCGTACGTTTCCGAGCTGGGCCTGCACGGCCTTGCGGATCTTGACGGAGTCGTAGGCGCGGGCGCGCTTTCTGGCCGTGGGCATGGCGGTGAGCCTAGTCGGCGCGGAGGGCGGAGGAGAGGGGAGAGGTGATCTTCGCGCAGTGCCGCCGGACGGCGGCGCCGGACTGACGGCCCGGGCCGCGCTGTGGGCACCGCGGCTGCTCAAGTCCCCTGCCACACCGGGCACTTCGGAGCCTCGCCCCCCAACCGGTGGTGGCGTGACGAAGGCCCCGCCCGTCGGAGTGACGGATGCTGTTGGTAAATCCGGGGCCTGCGTGACGACGGCCTGTGTGACCCCGTT
>NZ_JBHVYZ010000067.1:0-42991 GCF_042880295.1 Streptomyces sp. NPDC058307 | reverse complement strand
CCGGACCGCCACCCCCGCAGGGCCGGGCACGACGAACGACGCCGCAAGCTCCCGCAACCCGCCCACCCCACACCCCCCCCAAACGGCCCCTCGAAACCCCGCTCACCACACCCAACGAGCCCAACGCGCAGAGGTCACACATTCGACGGACGAACTCTCATTCACCTCGCGCGACAACAGCGCCCACCGCTCGCCAGGAGCTTCCACACTCACTCACACACGCCAGAACACACTCGTGCTCAGTCAAACCCCAGCAGTTCCCAACCCCCGGGTCGTCGTCCTCGACGAGCTGACGACCGGCCTCGATCCGCGCGCCCGCCGCGACACCTGGGAGCTCATCGAGGACGTCCGCGCGAACGGCGTCACCGTGCTGCTCGTCACCCACTTCATGGAGGAGGCGCAGCGGCTCTGCGACCGGATCGCCGTGATCGACAAGGGCCGGATCGCCGCCCTGGACACCCCGGCCGGGCTCATCCGGCGCTCGGCGGGCGCCACCGTCATCAGCTTCACGCCGTCCGCCCCGCTCGACGAATTCACCGTCCTCGGCGAGGCGTCCGACGGCGTCGAGGCCGTCGAGCGGGCCGCCGCCCTCGACCCCGACGTGATCCTGATGGACCTGCGGATGCCGGGCGGGGGCGGGGTGGACGCCATCCGCGCGCTGACCCGCGCCGGGGCCCGCGCGAAGGTGCTCGTCCTGACGACGTACGACACGGACTCCGACACCCTGCCCGCCATCGAGGCGGGAGCGACCGGCTACCTCCTCAAGGACGCCCCGCGCGACGAACTGTTCACCGCCGTGCGGGCCGCGGCGCAGGGCCGCACGGTGCTCTCCCCGGCCGTGGCGTCCCGGCTGGTCTCGGCCGTCCGCGCGCCCAGGACTCCCGGCAACGAGCCCCTCTCCGCGCGTGAGCGCGAGGTGCTGGCCCTGGTCGCCAAGGGCACGTCCAACCGCGACATCGCCCGCGAACTGTTCATCAGCGAGGCGACCGTGAAGACCCATCTCA
Organism: Streptomyces sp. NPDC058307; assembly: GCF_042880295.1. Lineage (NCBI taxonomy): Bacteria > Bacillati > Actinomycetota > Actinomycetes > Kitasatosporales > Streptomycetaceae > Streptomyces > Streptomyces sp. NPDC058307. The sequence continues at coordinate 41,987 of NZ_JBHVYZ010000067.1, read as the reverse complement.
CCCATCTGTACGCCAAGTTGGCCGTCAAGGACCGCGCGGCGGCCGTCGCCACGGCGTACGAGCGGGGGATCCTCGGCTGACCTGTCAGCTCACCCGGCCACCCGCAGCAGCAGTACCGCCCGCGCCGGCACCGTGATCGACGCCCCGCCCCGGTGCACCACCCCCGGCGCCTCCCCCTGCTCCTCCCTCGACGTGTCGACGACCACCTCGTACCGCTCCGCCCACGGCGGCCCCGGCAGCAGGAAGCTCGCCGGGCGGTCGCCGGCGTGCAGGACGGCGAGGAAGCTGTCGTCGACGATCGGGGCGCCGCGTTCGTCCCGGCCCGGGATGTCCCGCCCCGACAGATACATGCCGAGGGTGGCGGCCGGCGCGTACCAGTCCCGTTCCGTCATCTCCGTGCCGCGGGCCGTGAACCAGGCCAGGTCGCGCAGGCCGTCCGCGGAGTGGGCCCGCCCCGAGAAGAACGCCCGGCGCCTGAGCACCGGGTGCCGGTGGCGCAGGGCGATCAGCCGGGAGGTCAGCTCGCACAGGGCCTTCCAGCCGGGGTCCGCCAGCAGCCCCCAGTCCACCCAGCTGATCTCGTTGTCCTGGCAGTAGGCGTTGTTGTTGCCGCGCTGGGTGCGGCCCAGCTCGTCGCCCGCGACCAGCATCGGCACGCCCGTCGACAGCAGGAGTGTGGTGAGCAGGTTCCTGAGCTGCCGCCGCCTGAGCGCCCGTACCCGCTCGTCGTCCGTCTCCCCCTCCGTCCCGCAGTTCCACGCCCGGTTGTCGTCCGTGCCGTCCCGGTTGCCCTCGCCGTTCGCCTCGTTGTGCTTCCTCTCGTACGACACCAGGTCCCGCAGGGTGAAACCGTCGTGCGCGGTGATGAAGTTGACCGAGGCGTACGGCCGCCGCCCGCCCCACGCGTACAGGTCGCTGGAGCCGGACAGCCGGTAGCCCAGGTCTCGTACGTCCGGCAGCGCGCCCCGCCAGAAGTCGCGTACGGCGTTGCGGTAGCGGTCGTTCCACTCCGTCCACAGGGGCGGGAAGGCGCCCACCTGGTAGCCGCCTGAGCCCACGTCCCACGGTTCGGCGATCAGCTTCACGCGCCTGAGCACCGGGTCCTGGGCGATGACCGCGAGGAACGGGGACAGCATGTCGACGTCGTGCATGGAACGGGCCAGCGCGGCGGCCAGGTCGAAGCGGAAGCCGTCCACGCCCATCTCCGTCACCCAGTAGCGCAGGGAGTCGGTGATGAGCCGCAGTACATGCGGCTGGACCACGTGCAGGGTGTTGCCGCAGCCCGTGTAGTCCGCGTAGCGCCGGGCGTCGGACTGCAGCCGGTAGTACCCGCGGTTGTCGATGCCCTTCAGGGACAGCGTGGGGCCCAGCTCGCCGGCCTCCGCCGTGTGGTTGTAGACCACGTCGAGGATGACCTCGATCCCGGCGGCGTGCAGCGCGCGGACCATGCGCTTGAACTCGCCGACCTGCTGGCCCGTCGTACCGGAGGCGGCGTAGGCGGCGTGGGGCGCGAAGTAGCCGATGGAGTTGTAGCCCCAGTAGTTCTTGAGACCCCGCCGCAGCAGATGGTCCTCGTGCGCGAACTGGTGGACGGGGAGCAGCTCCACGGCCGTGACACCGAGTTTGACGAGGTGCTCGATCGCGGCCGGGTGCGCCAGCCCGGCGTAGGTACCCCGCAGTTCCTCCGGAATGTCCGGGTGCAGGGCCGTGAACCCCCGCACATGGACCTCGTAGATCACCGAGTCCGCCCACGGGGTCTTGGGCCTGCGGTCTTCCGCCCAGTCGTCGTCATCGTGGACGACCACGCCCTTCGGGACGTACGGCGCCGAGTCACGGTCGTCCCGTACGGTGTCCGCGACCTGCTGCTGGGGCCAGTCGCGGACATGGCCGTACACCTCGGGCGGCAGGCTGAAGTCGCCGTCCACCGCGCGGGCGTACGGGTCCAGGAGCAGCTTCGCCGGGTTCCAGCGGCCGCCGGTCCACGGGTCCCAGCGGCCGTGCACCCGGAAGCCGTAGCGCTGGCCGGGCATGACGCCGGGGACGAAGCCGTGCCAGATCTCGTGGGTGAGCTCGGTGAGCCGGGCCCGGGTCTCCTTGCCGTCCGCGTCGAACAGACACAGCTCGACGGACTCGGCGCCGCCCGCCCACAGCGCGAAGTTGGTCCCCGCGACGCCGTCCGGGCCGACCCGGAACCGGGCGCCCAGCGGCGTCGGCGCACCGGGCCACACCGGCACGGCCGGTACCGCCCGCGGCGCGCCGTTCACCAGCGCGGCGGGGCGCTCCTCGGCGGCTTCCGTCACCGCCTCCTGCTCGGCTGCGCTGGACACCGGTCGGCCTCCCACGGCTCGTGGAACGAGGTGGAAAAGAGCGCACGGCGTCCCAGCCGCGGCACCCCTCACGTCGTTCTCCCCACTGTTCTGCCCAACCCGCGCCTCGCACTCACGTTTCCCTGGACGGGGTGGTGGTCGGACTTTACGGGGCGTTTTCTCACAGGGGTGGATCGCGTCGACGTTTCTCCTGGGCGGCCCCGGTCGTTGGGGTTCCCGTGAGGCATGGACATGGGCGCGCTCGGCGCGCAGGGGCCGCTCTGGCCGCCGTAGTGACATGGGCGGGACTGCTGGCCGGGGCCGCCGGCTGTACGGCGGGCGGGGGCGGCGGGATCGGGGGTGTCGGGGGCTTCGGGAAGCCGCCCGCGCCCGAGGACGTGATCAGGGTCGTACCCGACGACGGCACCAAGGGCGTGCCGCCCGAGGAGCGGCTGCGGGTCCGGGTGCCCAGCGGCCGCCTGGAGTCGGTCACCGTCGTCAAGTCCCAGGACGCGCAGGACTTCCCGGTGCCCGGGCACATCTCCGACGACGGACTGCGCTGGGAACCCGACGAGGCCCAGCTGGCCCTGGCCGCCGAGTACACCGTCGACGCGGTCGCGCTCGACGCCCGCGGCCGCCGCTCGGCCCGGCACACCACCTTCACCACCTACGTCCCCGAGGAGCGCTTCATCGGCTACGTCAGCCCGGAGAACCGCTCGACCGTCGGCACCGGGATGATCGTCTCCCTGGAGTTCAACCGGGAGATCGAGGACCGCGCCGCCGTCGAACGCGCCGTACACGTCACCTCGAAGCCGCCCGTCGAGATCCGCCCGCACTGGTTCGGCCACGGCCGCCTCGACTTCCGCCCCGAGCACTACTGGACGCCGGGCACCCGCGTGACCGTCGCGCTCAGACTCCGTGACGTGGAAGGGGCTTCCGGCGTCTACGGCCTGCAGTACCGGACCTTCTCCTTCACCGTCGGACGCCACCAGGTCTCCCTCGTCGACGCGGCCCGGCACACCATGCAGGTCAGACGGGACGGCGAACTGCTCGCCACCGTGCCGATCACCGCCGGCGCCCCGAAGACCACCACGTACAACGGCAAGATGGTCATCACCGAGATGCTCGAGGTGACCCGCATGAACAGCCGCACGGTCGGCTTCGGCGGCGAGTACGACATCCCGGACGTCCCGCACGCCCTGCGGCTGACCGACTCGGGCACCTTCCTGCACGGCAACTACTGGGCGCCCACCGCTCCCGGCAGGGCCAATGTCAGCCACGGCTGCGTGGGCCTCAGGGACGTGAAGGGCGGCAGCTCGGACACGCCCGCGGGCTGGTTCTTCGACCGCAGTCTCGTCGGGGACGTCGTCGAGGTCGTCCACAGCGATGACAAAAAGGTCGCTCCCGACAATGGCCTCGGAGGATGGAATATGGGCTGGAAGGAGTGGAAGGCGGGCGGCGCGGTGAAGTGACACGGGCACGGGGGCGGCCCGGCCCGACTCTCCCTCGGAGTTGGGACGGAATGGTGACCTTGGACTTACACGATGCTCAAAAGTCTGCGGTTAATATTCGCCGACGCGTCGGTAGAACGCGTAGGGGAGCGGGCCTGACCAGGCCCTTCGAGGGGAGAAACACTTGAACGTGCGACCGATATCGGGGGCGTCGGTTGACGCGCGGGGGCGCGGGACCAAGGGGCTGCTGGCGCTCGTACTCGGCGTTCTGCTGCTGGCCGTCACCGCCTGCGGCGGGGGGAATTCCGGTTCCGGTTCCGGTGACTCCAAGGCCGAGAAGGGCGACTCGTCCGCCACCGGGAGCAAGCAGTCGGAGGCGGTCGTCTCCATCACCCCGAAGAACGGGGCGAAGTCCGTCGACACCAGCGGTGCCCTCAAGGTCGGCGTCAGCAAGGGCAAGTTGACCGAGGTGCAGGTCAAGGACGCCAAGGGCGCCGCGATAGCCGGGAAGATAGCCGCGGACGGCGCCTCCTGGACGCCGTCCACCCATCTCGCCTCCGGCACCGCCTACACCGTGCACGCGGTCGCGAAGGACGCCGAGGGCCGCACGGCCGCCGAGGACTCCGGATTCACCACCCTGACCCCGAAGAACACCTTCACCGGCACGTTCACGCCCGAGGACGGCTCGACGGTCGGCGTCGGAATGCCGTTCTCCATCCGCTTCACCCGGGGCATCACCAGCCCCGAGGACGTCGAGAAGGCCATCACGGTCAAGACCTCGCCGGCCGTCGACGTCGAGGGCCACTGGTTCGGCAACGACCGCCTGGACTTCCGTCCCGAGAAGTACTGGAAGGAAGGCACCAAGGTCACCGTCGACCTCAACCTCAACGGGGTCGAGGGCCGCGACGGCGTCTACGGCAAGCAGGACAAGACCGTCTCCTTCACGATCGGCCGCGACCAGGTCTCCGTCGTCGACGCCAAGAAGCACACGATGAAGATCACCCAGGACGGCAGGACCGTCAAGACCCTCAAGGTCACCACCGGCAAGCCCGGCTACGACACCTGGAACGGCCAGATGGTCATCAGCGAGAAGCTCGCGGTGACCCGGATGAACGGCGAAACGGTCGGCTACGGCGGCGAGTACGACATCAAGGACGTCCCGCACGCCGCCCGCCTCACCGACTCCGGCACCTTCATCCACGGCAACTACTGGGGCGGCGACGCCTTCGGCAACTACAACGCCAGCCACGGCTGCGTGGGCCTGCGTGACGTCAAGGGCGGCTACGACGGCGATGTGCCGGCCGCCTGGTTCTTCAACCACTCGCTGATCGGCGACGTGGTCGTGGTCAAGAACTCCGACGACGCGACGGTCGCCCCGGAGAACGGCCTCAACGGCTGGAACATGTCCTGGGAGAAGTGGAAGGCGTAGCCCGTACGACGACCAGCGGCCCCGGTGCGAGGTACGGCACCGGGGCCGCCGTGCTGTGTCTGTCCGGGGGCGACCCCGGACCCCCGGCCGATTGTGAGCCACCGCACCGGTCCGTCACCGTTAGCCGCCGTTAACCTGCTCGCATGACCGTGAATCTCGAAGTCGCCGAAGGTGTCGGCACCATCCGGCTCGACCGTCCGCCCATGAACGCGCTGGACGTGGCCGTCCAGGACCGGCTCAAGGAGCTCGCCGAGGAGGCGACCCGGCGCGAGGACGTGCGCGCGGTGATCGTGTACGGCGGGGAGAAGGTGTTCGCGGCCGGCGCGGACATCAAGGAGATGCAGGCAATGGACCACACCGCGATGGTCCTGCGCGCCCGCGCCCTGCAGGACTCGTTCACGGCGGTGGCCCGCATCCCCAAGCCGGTCGTCGCGGCCGTCACCGGTTACGCCCTGGGCGGCGGCTGCGAACTCGCGCTGTGCGCCGACTTCCGGATCGCCGCGGAGAACGCCAAGCTGGGGCAGCCGGAGATCCTCCTCGGCCTCATCCCGGGCGCGGGCGGCACCCAGCGCCTCGCCCGGCTGATCGGCCCGTCCAAGGCGAAGGACCTGATCTTCACGGGCCGTATGGTCAAGGCCGACGAGGCGCTGACGCTCGGCCTCGTGGACCGGGTCGTGCCCGCCGACGAGGTGTACGCCGAGGCGCACGCCTGGGCGGCGAAGCTCGCGAAGGGACCGGCGATCGCGCTGCGCGCCGCGAAGGAGTCGATCGACACGGGACTCGAGACCGACATCGACACGGGCCTCGCGGTGGAACGGAACTGGTTCGCGGGTCTGTTCGCGACGGAGGACCGCGAGCGGGGCATGAAGAGCTTCGTCGAGGAGGGCCCCGGCAAGGCGAAATTCCTCTGAACCCCTTGCAATTGACGCGATGTCTGATCCGGGTCCCTCGATGGGGCGGTTTATGGGAGCCTTAACGCAACCTTAAGTCTGCCTTGTCGAGGGAGCCCGTCGGTTGCCTCCCAGTGAGCCTCCATCACAGGTCAGAGGGGGTGCGAAAGGCATCGAAGTGCCGCTGGCATATGCCGATCAATGTCGACGGAACGACGCATTCCGGGGGGCGTATTCGTCGGGAACCACCCCCAAGGGCGCTGTGGGCGGCCATGATGGGGGCATGGCGGGGCTGGAGGGTTTCGAACAGCCGCGGGGAGACAGCCGTACGACGACGGCGCGCTGGTCTCCGGCGGTCGAGGACGAGCACGCACTGAAAGCGCTCGAACTGTTCGGAAACCCCACGGAGGCCGAGGTCCCGCTGCCGTCCCGGCCGGAGTCCGCGGCGGCCGCGCGGCGCTTGACCCAGGTGATCGTTCTCCGTCACTGGGGGCTCACTCCCAAGACGGCCGAGGACGCGGTGTTACTCGTGTCCGAGCTGGTCGGCAACGCGGTACGGCACACGGGCGCGCGGGTGTTCGGGCTCCGGATGCGGCGTCGGCGGGGGTGGATCCGGATAGAGGTCCGTGACCCGTCACGCGGACTGCCCTGTCTGATTCCGGTGCAGGAGATGGATCTCAGCGGGCGCGGACTGTTCCTCGTGGACAAACTGTCGGACCGCTGGGGCGTCGACCTGCTGCCGCGCGGAAAGACGACGTGGTTCGAGATGCGGGTGGCCGACAGGTAGCCGGTGGGTCGATCAGCGTCAATCTCCTGCATAACCCCTTAAATGGGGCGGGTGACCGCTACCGATCGTCGGGCAATGCTCCTCGCCACCGCTGGGCTGGCGCTGGCCGCGGGATGTGCGGCGAGGAACGCGACCAGGAACGCCGTCGCTCGCCCCGCCCACTCCGCCGGCACAGCCCCCGCTCTGCCCGCTCTGCCCGCCCTTCCCGCCCAGCTCACCCACGGCCCCCGCGACCGCCCCCGCGTCGCCCTCACCTTCCACGGCAACGGCGATCCCGCCATCGCCCGCGCCCTGCTCACCGAGGCCGAGAAGCACGGCGCCCGGGTCACCGTGCTCGCCGTCGGCACCTGGCTGGACGCGTACCCCGGCATCGCCCGGCGTGTCCTCGACGGTGGACACGACCTCGGCAACCACACCCTCCACCACCTCGACATCAACGCGATGTCCGAGGCCGAGGCCAGAGCGGAGATCGTCGGCTGCGCCGAACGGATCCGGCGGCTCACCGGTTCGGCCGGGACCTGGTTCCGCCCCTCCCGTACGCCCACCGCCTCCCCCCTCGTCACGCGGCTGGCCCGGGAGGCCGGCTACCCCCACGTCCTCTCCTACGACGTCGACTCCCTCGACTTCACCTCGCCCGGCGCGACCGCCGTCGCCCGCAAGGTACTCGCCGAGATCCGCGAAGGATCCGTGGTGAGCCTGCACTTCGGGTACGCCGACACGGTCGCCGCCCTCCCCGTCGTACTGGAAGAACTCGACCGGCGCGGCCTGGCCGCGGTGACCACCACGGAGTTGTTCAGCTGATGCCCCCCACCTTCCTGAAGCGCCACCTCGTGCAGAGCACCCTGATCGCGGGTGCCGCGTTCCTCGCCCTCGCCGCCTGCGGTACCGACACCGAGAGGGGGGCGCACGAGGCCGCAGGCACCAAGGCGGCCGTCCCCGCCCCCGTGAAGCCGGTGAGACCGGTGAGACCGGTGAGACCGGTGAAGGAGCCGGTTCACGGACTGCCCGGGATGCCGCCCGTCCTCGACCCGAAGGACGTCTACGCGGCGGACCGGCCGAACAGGCTGTCACCGGTGGTCAAGGACTTCCCGTCGCGGGTCTACGTGCCCAACACCGAGTCCGACACCGTCTCCGTGATCGACCCGAGGACGTACGAGGTCGTCGAGACGATCCGGGTCGGGCGCCAGCCCCAACACGTCGTGCCCTCCTGGGACCTGAAGACCCTCTGGGTCAACAACGACCGCGGGAACAGCCTCACACCGATCGACCCGAGCACCGGGAAGGCGGGCAGGCCGGTCGACGTGCACGACCCGTACAACCTCTACTTCACACCGAACGGCAAGTACGCGATCGTGATGGCCTCCCTCGACCGCGAGCTCGTCTTCCGCGACCCGCACACCATGGAGCGCAGGAAGACCGTGCCGGTCAGCTGCTACGGCGTCAACCACGCCGACTTCTCCCTGGACGGGAGGTACTTCATCGTGTCCTGCGAGTTCAGCGGGGAGCTGCTGAAGGTCGACACCGAGAAGATGAAGGTGGTCGGGGAGCAGAAGCTTCCCTTCCACGGGGCCATGCCGCAGGACGTCAAGGTCTCGCCGGACGGGAAGCGGTTCTACGTCGCGGACATGATGGCCGACGGGATGTGGGTCCTGGACGGCGACACCTTCGGCAAGCCGACCCTGCTGCGCACCGGCAAGGGCGCCCACGGCCTCTACGTCAGCCGCGACTCCCGCGAGATGTACGTCTCCAACCGCGGTGAGGGGACCGTCTCCGTCTTCGACTTCACCAGGAACAGGCTCACCAAGAAGTGGCACCTCCCCGGCGGCGGCAGCCCCGACATGGGCGGCGTCTCCGCCGACGGCAAGGTCCTGTGGCTGTCCGGCCGGTACAACTCCGAGGTCTACGCCATCGACACTGGCACCGGCGCCCAGCTCGCCCGCGTCAAGGTCGGCAGCGGACCGCACGGGCTCGCGGTGTATCCCCAGCCGGGGCGGTACTCACTCGGTCACACGGGCATCTTCCGCTGAGCGGTCGAGGACCCCCGGAGTCGGGGCGAGCAGCACCGCCTCCGCGCCGACCGGACGGTAACCGGCCGCCTGGAACGCCCGCATGCTGCGGGCGTTCCCCGGGGACACCTGGGCCCACAGCGGCTCCTCGACGAGATGCCTCGCCGCGGTCACCAGCGCACGCCCCAGACCCCGGTGCCGTACGTCCTCGTCCACCTCGACCGAGACCTCTAGGCGGCCGCCGACACCGCGCCCCGTCACCAGCACCCCGCCCCGCGCCGTCCAGGCGCGAACGTCGTCGCGCCGCCCGCGGGCGTAGGCGAGACGGGGATGGCCCGCGTCCGCGACCTCCGTCAGCGCGAGCGGCGGTGCGCCGGGGAGCGGATCGGCGACCAGCAACGCGTCGATGGTCTCGGCCCTGCGCCCGGTCCGGTCCAGGAAGGCCGTCAGGAACCGCGGGTTCATGGTCGCGGCCAGCGCGTCGCAGTCCAGGCCGCGCAGGGTGGCGTGGACCCAGTCCGGGTCCTCGTCGGTGAAGACGACCGAGTGCGCCGTGAAGGACAGCACGCCCGCGTCCCGGTGGCACTCCTGCCGTACGACCGTCGTGCGGCCGTCCGCGGGCGGGAAGACCCCGCGGGCCGCCGCGTCGAGAATCTCCCGCAAGGTCTCCGTCACACCGCTCCTCGTGTCCGCACCGACGGGAAGGCCCACCCTCGCAGACCAGGAGGACCGGGCGGGCCGCTAATCTGACCTGCGGCAGCAAGCCGGCAGGACACGACACAGGCAAGAAAAGGGGCGGACCGGTGGCGCACATCGACATCGAGGAAGCACGCAAGCAGTTCGAGCGGATCGATGCGGACGGTGACGGCACCATCACCGCCGCCGAGTTCAAGTCCGCCCTGGCCCAGGGCGGCGACTGGAACGTGACCGAGTCGGTCGCCGAGGCGATCATCAAGAGCCGCGACCTGAACGGCGACAAGCTCCTGTCGTTCGACGAGTTCTGGGCCTACCTGAACAAGTAGAGCCGACGGTGAGGGGGGCGCCCCGACGGGCGCCCCCTTCGTCATGCCCGGTCCCGGTCCCGGTCCCGGTCCCGGATCCGTACCGTCCAGCGGCCGCCGTGGCGCTCCAGGACCAGCGGCAGGTCGAAGCACTTGCCGACCTGGTCACCGGTGAGGACGGTGGGCGCCGGGCCCTGCGCGAGGACCCGGCCCGCACGCAGCAGCATCGCGTGGGTGGTGCCGGGCGGGAGCTCCTCCAGATGGTGGGTGACCAGGACGGTGGCCAGGGTCGGATGCTCGCGGCGCAGGGCGTCCAGGGCGTCGATCAGCTGCTCGCGGCCCGGCAGGTCGAGGCCGGTCGCCGGTTCGTCGAGCAGCAGGAGCCGCGGCTCGGGCATCAGCGCGCGGGCGATGAGCGTACGGCCGCGCTGCCCCTGCGAGAGGATCGGCCAGCGGGCGGCGCCGAGCCCGTCGAGGCCGAGGGTCTCGATGAGCCGGTCGGCCCGTTCCCGCTGTCCCTCCGTCGGCCGCCAACGGGGAACCGGGGCAACGGAGTTGGTGAGCCCGGTCAGGACGACGTCCCGGACCCGCAGGGGCGCGGTGAGCGGATGACGCGGGTCGACGTGGCCGACGTGGGCGCGCAGTTCCCGCAGATCGACCCGGCCGAGCCGGCGGCCCAGCACCTCGACCGTGCCCCGGGTGGGGTGGACCAGGGCGCCGCACAGCCTGAGCAGCGTGGACTTGCCCGCGCCGTTGGCGCCCAGGAGCGCCCAGTGCTCGCCCGTCCGGACGGTCAGGGAGACCTCCTGGAGGATCGGCTTCCCGTCCCGGACGAGGTCCACGTCCTCGGCGCGCAGGACCGCCCTCACCGCAGTGCCCGGTTCGTCGCGGAGAGCACGGCCTGTACGCCGGCGGCCGGGCCAACGCCGGCGCCCCAGGCCGTCGTACGGCCGTTGACGCGGCACTCCGCGTACGCCGCCGTCCCGTCCTCGGTGAAGTCGACCACCTCGACGGCGTACCCGGCACCGGCGAGCGCGTCCACGAAGGCCGAGAGCGCACTGCTGCCCGTGCCCTCGTGGTCGCCGACGCGGTCGTCGCACTCCAGCGTGCCGACGAAGCGGTGGACGCCGGGCGCCTCCTCGTACGCCGTCCCGTCGTGCAGCCGGACCTCGCCCTCCGCGAGATAGCGGGCCCGGAACAGTTCGTACAGCTCCTTCGGGCTCATCTCCCGGCCACTCGTGTCGGTGGCCTCCTGGACGGCCCGGGAGAAGTCGGTGCGCATGCGGGGCGGCAGGTCGATGCCGTGGTGCGTGCGCAGGAGATACGCCGCTCCGCCCTTGCCCGACTGGGAGTTGACGCGGATGACCGCCTCGTAGCTCCGCCCGATGTCGGCCGGGTCGATCGGCAGGTACGGGACCTGCCAGGGCACGTCCGGGTGCGCGTCCCTGTGCGCGAGGCCCTTGCTGATGGCGTCCTGGTGGGTGCCGGAGAAGGCGGTGTGGACGAGGTCGCCCGCATACGGGTGGCGGGGGTGCACCGGCAGCCGGTTGCAGTGCTCGACCGTCTCGCGGACGGCGTCGATGTCACCGAAGTCGACCATGGGGTCCACCCCTTGGGCGTACAGGTTCATCGCGAGGGTCACCAGGTCGACGTTGCCGGTGCGCTCGCCGTTGCCGAACAGGCAGCCTTCCACGCGCTGCGCGCCGGCCAGCACGGCGAGTTCCGCGCAGGCGACGCCGGTGCCGCGGTCGTTGTGCGGGTGGACGGAGAGGATCACCGAGTCGCGACGGGCCAGATGGCGGTGCACGTACTCGATCTGGTCGGCGTAGACGTTCGGGGTGGCGATCTCGACGGTCGCGGGCAGGTTGTGGGTGACCGGGCGGTCCGGGCTCGCGTCCCACAGCTCCGTCAGCCCGTCGCACAGCTCCAGGACGAAGTCCGGCTCGGTGAGGTTGAAGGTCTCGGGGGAGAACTGGAAGCGGACGGCGGTGCCTTGGGGGGTGTCGGACCGCCGTGCCATGTGCTCGGCCGCCGCCCGCACGGTCCGCCACACCTGCTCGCGGTCCCGGCCGAGGACGACGTCCCGCCACACCGGTGAGGTCGCGATGTACAGGTGGACCACGGCACGCGGCAGTCCGGCGATCGAGTCGAAGGTCCGGTCGATCAGGTCGGTGCGGGCCGGGGTGAAGACCACGGGGGTGACGTCGTCGGGGACGGCGCCGCCGGTCACCAGGTGCCGTACGAAGTCGAAGTCGGTGCGGCTCGCGGAGGGATAGCCCACCTCGATCTCCTTGTAGCCGGTGCGCACCAGCAGTTCGAAGAGGCGGCTCTTGCGGGCGGTGTCCATCGGCTCGGCGAGGGCCTGGTTGCCGTCGCGCAGGTCGACGGGGACCCAGAGCGGGGCGCGGTCGAGGCGGGCGGAGGGCCAGGCGCGGTCGGTGACGGGGACGTGGACGCGGTCCTGGAAGGGGCGGTAGCGGTGGAACGGCATGGGGCTGGGCCGCTGGGGGTTCCAGACGGTGGTCACGGTGTGTCCTTCGGCTCGGTCGGTCGACGCGGACCGGCAGCACGGCGACCCGCGGCGGGGTGCCAGTCGCGTCAGGCCCCGCCGCGGCAGCCGAGAAGAAGGAGACCGCGGAAGATCACGGGAGGTAGGCTAGCGACTCCTCAGCTCCTCAGACAAGTGAGAATCGGCTGAGTACCTTTCTGTCCCCGCACGAGTTGGTGAACCGCAGATGCCGCTAGGCCCCGTCCGCCCCAGCCCCTTGGTCGAACAGGCCGCCGAGCGGCTGCGCGAGCAGATCACCGCCGGGCACTGGCCGGTCGGGACGAAACTGCCCGGTGAGACGACACTCGCGAAGGAACTCGGCGTCGGCCGCTCCACGGTCCGCGAGGCGCTGCGGGCCCTGGCCGGGGCGGGGCTGGTGCAGCCGCGACAGGGCGCGGGGGTCTTCGTCACCGCGACGGAGGCGGCGGAGGACTGGCCCACGCGGCTGCGCCGGGCCGCGGTCACGGATGTCTACGAGGTCCGCATGGCGGTGGAGGTCCACGCGGCCCGCCTCGCCGCGAGCCGCCGTACCCCCGAGGACGTGACGGCCATGGAACGCGCGCTGGAGGGCCGACGAACTGCCTCCGCGTCCTCCGACGCCGCCTTCGTCGACGCGGACATCGCCTTCCACGCGGCGGTGGTCGCGGCCGCGCACAACCCCGTACTCGCCGACCTGTTCGGGGAGTTCACCCCGGTCCTGCGCGACGGCTTGGTCGAACTGCTGGCCCTGACCGGTCTGCGCGACGACGACCCCAACACCGCGGACGAGGCCCATGCGGCACTGGTCCGGGCGGTGGCGGACGGGGACGCGGAGGGGGCGGCGGAGATTCTGCGGGGGGAGCTGGAGGATCCGTTCGCGGGCTAGACGATGTCCAGCGCCCGGTGCGGGCCCTCGGGCAGTTCCACCCGTACGGCATCCCCGGCCCGCACCACACCCCCGCTGACCACGACACTCATGATCCCGGACCGGAACAGTGGCCGACCGTCCGCACTCCGGCCTATGACCTGCTTCATCAGCCCCTTCTGGAAACCGTCGATCTGCGCACACGGATTGCGCAGTCCGGTCACCTCCACGACGGCCTCGTCGCCCAGGTGCAGCAGCGTTCCCACCGACAGCCCCAGCAGATCGACGCCACGCGTCGTGACGTTCTCGCCGAGCTGGCCGGCGCCGACCTCGAACCCGGACTCACGGAGCTCCTCGAACAACTCCTCGTGCATCAGATGCACTTGCCGGAGGTTCGGCTGCGAGGGGTCCTTCTTCATCCGGAAACGGTGCTTGACCGTCGCCCCGCCGTGAACGTCCCCCTCTATCCCGAAGCCGGCGAGCAAGGTGATGCTCTCCCGGTTCGGCTTCGTGAACGAGTACGTTTCGTTGCTGCTGACCGCAGTGATCATCCCACCCATGCCCGAAGCATAAGCGGGGCCCCGGGGTCAGGCCTCGGTGGCCCACTCGCGCAGGGCCGCCTTGCTCGCGAAGTCGGCGACGTTCTTGTCCACGGGGTCGTCGGTGTACTGGTGGAAGCGCCACTTGGCCTTGATGCGGGGCTTGCCGGCCGTGACGTAGTCGGCGATCCAGAGCCCGTCGCCGGCGTACGACGTGGTGTCGACCGTCAGCCAGTAGTGCCGGTTCGTGTAGAGGACGACCCGGTTGTTCGGGCGCAGTTGCTTCACCTTGCGGATGAAGCTGTCCTTCTCCGCGTTGCTCGCGTGGGTGCCGTCGCCCGTCGTCTCCCAGTCGACCGCGAGGATGTCGCCGCCCTTCTCGGGGGCGTGTTTGACGAAGTACTCGGCCTGGGCGGTGAGGTTGCCGGGCCACAGGAAGTGGTAGAAGCCGACGACCAGCCCGGCGTCGCGGGCGTGCTTGGTCTGGGCGGAGAGCTTCGGGTTGGTGTAGGAGCGGCCCTCGGTCGCCTTGACGAAGACGAAGGAGAGTCCTTCGGTACTGAAGGCGGAGGACTGGTAGGCGCTGACATCGATGCCGCGGAGCATGTGGGGGCTCCTTGAAGTGAGAGTGGGGGAATGGGAGTTGATGATGCCCCACCTGCCCGGCGGGAGAACCTCGAACGCAGGGAGCCCCGGACCCGAGTAGCACCTCCGCCTGCTCCGACCTCCACCTCCGTGGGAACGGTGGGGCGAAATGCGGGGGACACGCCGCACAGGTCTGTCATGCCCGAGGTGGAGCGGATTGTCGACCGGAAGACGTGCGGGCCAGAGGAACTCGGCCCCAACACCATCGAGCGCACCTTCGACCTTCCGGACGCCGCCGCGCGGGCGGCCCAGGAGGACTCCATCGACGCCGAACTGGGTCCCTACGATGGGATCAACAGCAGCTGCGTGACCTACTGTGTCGACATTCTGCGGGCCGGCGGTGTCGATATCCCGGCGGGTGGCAGAGGAACGGTCCGGTTGAAGCGCGCGCTGGATGAGTAGGTCGGAACATCCCGAAGCCGACGTCGAAATGAATGCTGGAGCGAATTCCGGTGCCCGAAGAAGACGAAAACCCGAATCAGATCCTCGCGGAGATCATCGTCAGCAAGAAGGTCGGTGGACTGCACCTTCGTCGGGTCGGTGAGATTCTGGTCGCCCGTGAGGAAATGAATCGCTGGCTGTACATGACCGGTAAACAAGTCCTTTCCCCGGACGAGTACATGAGGATCGTCGAGCGGGTGCTGGAGCTTGAGGAGGCCTACATCCGGGCCTGGCGTGACTGCGAGAGCGGGGAGCGGCAATGGCGGCTCGATGTGGGGCTGCCCAGGCTGGACACCGCGCTGCGAGAGGCGGCGGAATACTTCGCTGGGATCGGACGAAGGTAGAGGAACCGCTGGGACAGGGAACCCGGTTCGACCGCTATGAACTCGTCGTCGCCGACGGGACGTACGACCTGGTGGTGCCGAAGCGGGACGGGGAGCTGATACGGCACGTGCCGCACTCGACAGAGCCCTGACCGACGCCGCAGCACCGTCCAGCAGTTCTCCGTCACGGTCACCGGTCGCGCGGAGATCCGGACCACCATCGAACCGGAACGGGCCGCCGCAGGCACCCAGGGGCGCGGGGAACTGCGCACAACGCCCGCCCCCACCGAACCCGCACAAGCCGCCGCAGGCATAAGAACCACACCCCCGCACAGGACGGCACCTGGTCCCTGGCCCTCAGCACTCGATGATGTTCACCGCCAGCCCGCCCCGGGCCGTCTCCTTGTACTTCACGGACTTCGTCGGCCCCTGCACTCGTCATGCGTAGGTCTCGGGTTCGAATCCCGAAGGCGGCTCTGAGGAACCCCAGGACTCACTCGCCGTGACCTGGGGTTTCTTGTTTCCGTTGACCTTGGAATCCGGGCCAATCGGACACATGCAGTCTACGCATCGTAATGCGTAGGTCCAAGGTGCAGCTTCTGTAGTGTTGTCCAAGGGACTGGCCCCTGAGCTGGGCTTTTGTGGTCACGGCGGCGTTGGCTGATGAGCTGTCAAGGATCAGGTGCGGCCCATGTGCGGCCATGCGTGCAGCGACAGTGCTGGGACGGCCTTCAGGAGCCATCTTTCTGGGCTCAGTGCAAACGGATGTCTTGTAGGTAATCGACAACCAGGCCGAGAGCCGAATCCCGCCAAGCAGGCGCCGTGGCCGACAGTAAATCGCCGGTCTGGGTGCGGCAGTCGCCGTGCCCGGGTTGAGACGACACGCGGCATTGCATCTGGACGGGCAGAGGCGGTCTCCGTTCACGGCGTGCGGGCTCTGTCTCGGCCGTGGGGTTGGTGGGTTCGCATGTTGAGGAGTCGCGTATTCGTCAGCAGCCTGACACGCCTGACACGCCTGACACGGTGAGTCCGGCGGCTGGCTCGATCTGTCCGCCGGGGAGTGCCAGCCGGCGTTCACCGACGAGTTGGGAACTGGGGCCGAGGGTCGAGGACGAGGAAGTGGACGTTCCCGAGCGATGGCTGTAGATGCCGGCGCACAGTTCCCGGGCTGGCTACCGGGGCATGGAGCTGCTTATCGACGGGCTCGGTGACGTGACCCTCGCCGACCTGTTGCGAAGCGCCATCGGCGGGCGGAGCGCCTTCTGGCGCTTCAAAGACGTTCGTGCCTGTGACGAACGCGCCTGGCGCCGATACCAACGGCTCCGCGACGAGCGGCAGCGTCGCCGGGCCCGAGCCTGGCCGGCGGGGAAGGCTGCTGCCGAGTCTTCCCTGTACCGCACATAGAAGAGCTACATCAACCCTACGTGTGTCGTGGTTATGGAAGAATGCTGTTCGCCATGCCTCCCTGACCTCGTACTACAGCCGCAGATCTTGATCCGTCGGTCAGAACCGGTCAGGCTCGGTCACCAAGGCGGCAGCCGAGCCTGACCGGGCCCCTGCGCCATGGAGCCGGGCGGGCGGCGGAGCGCGAAACGGTCAGCTCCGATCACGCAGGGGAGATCTGTGGTTGTAGTACACAGTTTGAAGCGGCGGGGACTGGAAACGGAGCATCAGCCATTGCGCCAGTCCCCGACCCTACTTAGCGCCGCGCCTGCATGCAGCTCTCGAGATGGGCGATGAGGTCGCTGGCCGGGCCCAGGTCCGTACTGCCGTCGGTGACCAGGGTGTCGCCGTCGTGCTGCAGGCGGTATTCGAAGCGGTCCCGGGCGTTCTCGGCGACGCTGCGGGACGGCAGCTCGCCGAAGTCCACCGCGTCGAGCAGGGAGTCGAGTTTCTTCCTCTCGGCCGGTGTCAGGGCATCTGTCTGCTCGCGGCCGCCCTTGCGGTCGGTGAGGAAAACCTCATCGCCGGGGCCGACCTCGATGCCGTGCCGGACTCCGGCGAAGCCGCCGCTGACTGTGAGGCTTACTCCGTCGGCGGCGGCTCGGGGTGCGGACAGTTCGCTGCAGCCGGTCAGCAGGAGTGCACCGGCAAGGAGGGCGAGCAGCAGCCTCGTTCGCGTGGTCATGTTTGCCTTCCCTGAGTCTGGCAACAGCGTACTGACGAGCATCAGTGCCGGAAAATGATCGCAAGGTTGTTCTCCAACACCCGTCGGCCGTACGACCAGCCGAAGCCGATGGTGTCGTCCGGTGCTTCGATACCGATGGAGGCGTAGTCGCCGAGGGCGGCCTCCTCCCCTTCCAGATCGCGGTAGTGGTAGACGATGGTGCCGTCCTTGTGGAGCACTGCCTGCACGGTGATGCGTTCGGACCCGGCGAAGAAGCCCGAGTTGCGCCACTCGACGACGAACTTCTGCGCGGCGCCCTCTCCCACGGTCCCGGTCCACACCGAGCCGTCCTGGTCGAGCTCCAGATCGTCTCAGAAGGCGTAGATGCCGCCGTCCGGCGCGCCTTTGTCGGGCAGGGGCCTGTTCGCCCAGCCTGCCGCCCAGTAGTCGAAGGTCAGTACCCCGTTGGTGGAGATCGTGGCCTGGTTCTGGGTGGTGCCGTAGAACGGGAAGGAGAACGGCAGTTGTACCTCTGCGGCCTCCTCGTCGCCGGTGAGCGCCAGCTTGGTGGTCACCGGCAATGCGGTGCCGGTGGACGTGGTGCAGGTGTAGCCGCCGCCGTCCTTGCGCTGCCCGAGCTGGAAGTCGAGCTGCTCCTCGCCGTCCACGGCCTCGGTACGGATGCCGGTCTCGTGGCAGCCGTCCGCCTGCACGGTGACGGTGAGTTCGCCGGGCGGCAGGGCCGCGATGCGGTACGTACCGTCGGTGCCGGTGCGCAACATGCGCTCCGCCACCCCGCTGGTAGTGATCTCGGCGTCGGCGACCGCGCGGCCCAGGTAGTCGGTGACCTTGCCCGCCACCGCGTTGCGGTCGAGAACCAGGTCGAGCGTGCCCTGCGGCTGCTGCACGGTAAGCGAGGCGTCGCCGGTGACCGGGGCGTAGTCGGCGGCGGTGGCGACCATGCGGTGGCTGCCGTAGGGCAGACGCAGGGTGTAGTGGCCGTCCGAGCCGGTGGTGGTGCGCGGCTGCGGCCCGTCCTCCCGCTCGGCGTACACGGTGATGCCCGCCATCGGCTGGCCGCTGTCCAAATCGGTGACCCGGCCCCGTAGGACCGCGGGCACGTCAGCGCGGAACGCGGTGCCCGAACGCAGCCACGGCTTGTTGTAGTTGAGCGGGACGGCGACGGTGCCGTTCGCGTTCTCCATGCCCGCGGTGGCCGAGGCACCGCGGGCGGCGTCGGTGTCGCCGAGCTCGATGTACTCGAACGTCACCGAGCCGCTCTCGTACAGCACTGCTTGTACGGTGATGCGCTCCTGGGTGTCGTAGATCAGCGCGTTGCGCCATTCGACGGCGAAGCGCCGGTCGGGTGCGGCGCCGTCGGTGCCGGTGCGGATCTCGGCGGAGGCGTCGATCACCAGGTCGTCCCAGAACGGCAGCACCGCGGCGTTCGGCTGACCGCCGTGCGGCAGCGCCGCGTTGATCGGCATGGTGCTGCCCGCTGTAAAGCTGAGGAAGCCGTTGGTGCCGACGAAGGCGCTCTCGTACGCTCCTTGGTAGAAGGGAAAGCGGAAGGGCAGCGCCGTCTCGCCGAAGGTGTCGTCTCCGGTGACCTGCAGCACCCGGGTGGTGGTCACCGGATTGGGCGTGGTGCCATAGCAGGACTGTCCGAAGGCGTCGAGGCGCGACGGAGGCACCAGGTCGACGCTCTTGTCGGCGCCCGCCACGGTGACTTCGTTGGTGGAGCCCAGGGTGCAGCCGGCCGCACTGCCGCTGATGCTGTACGTACCGGCGGGCACCCCGGTGATCCGGAAGCGGCCCTGGCCGTCACTGGTCGCGGTGGCCAGCGGCGTGTCGTGCAGCCGTACGCCGCTGCCGACGACCGGGGTGCCACTGCTGTCCAGCACCCGGCCGATGACGGCGTGCGTGGGGCTCGGCGTCAGCTGCAGCGCGACGTCTGTGACGGCGCCCTGGGTAAGGGTGAACTCCCGGTCGCCCTCCAAGAGGGCGAAGGCGCTGGAGGAGACCCGGTAGCTGCCAACGGGCAGTACAAGCCTGGTGTGGCCGTCGCTGCCGGTGGTGGTGACGCGGGTACGCCCGGAGTCGCCTGTGACGGTGACCCGCGCGCCGGTGACGGCCGCGCCGTCGTCGCCGCGGGTGACGGTCAGGTTCATCGTGCCCGTGGGGTCCTTGGGCGCGGCGGCCAGAGCGGCCGGGACGTCGAGCCGGCCCTGGCCCCAGACGCCGTTGTCCTCGACGTCACCGCCGCAGGTGGTGTCGTTCAGGCGGCGGAAGCATCGAGCACGTCACGGGTGGCTTTGACGTCGCCGAAGAGCTGCGGGGAGTACGACCACAGCACGGCGACCGCACCGGCCAGATGAGGTGCGGCCATCGAGGTGCCCCTGAGGCTGATGTAGCCGCCGCCGGAGGCCGAGGAAAGGATCGCCACCCCGGGCGCCGCGATGTCGGGGCGGGCCACGGTGTCGGCCGAACCGCGGCTGGAGAAGCTCGCGATGGCGTGATCGGCGTCGTAAGCGGCGACCGCGTAGGAGGTCGGGTAGTCAGCGGGTGAGCCCATGGATTCGCAGGACGGGCCGGAGTTGCCCGCGGCGAAGACGGGGAAGATGCCCACTTCCGTCCAGCGCTGGACTATCTCCTCGTAGAACGGGTCGTAGCTGCTGGCGCCCCACGAGTTGTTCACGACGTTCGGTGCCATCTCGGGCCGCGGCTTCTCCCCCGCGAGGTTGGTGGGTGCGATCACCCACTGGCCGGAGGCGAGCAGCGACTTGGTGGAACAGGTGTTGTTCTCGCAGCCCTTGGCCGCGATCCAGGTGGCGCCGGGAGCCACTCCGACCTGGTGCGGACCGCCGCCCGCCGCGGTGCCGGTGGTGTGTGTGCCGTGACCGTTGTTGTCGCATGGCTGCAGCGAGGGGCGGGCGCAGACGGCCGCGGGGTCGTACCAGTTGTAGTCGTGGTCGTACGTGCCGTCGCCGCGGGCCCCGCGGTAGTTGCCTGCCAGTGCCTCGTGCTCGAAGTTGACGCCGGTGTCGATGGACGCGACGACCACGCCCTGACCACGGGCGCCGCTGTCCGCCCACGCCTTGGGGGCGCCGATGTCGGTGACGCCCCAGGCGGACTCGTCCTCCGCGACCTTCGCGGCAGGAGCGTTCTTCGCGTCGTTCGCGTCGAGCAGGCGGATGTCGGGGATCTGGCGGATGGCGCGTACGGAGTCCAGCGCGGCGATGCGTTGGGCGAGCTTGGCATCGCCGCGCGCCACCCGTACGGCATTGACGATCCAGAAGCTGTCGTGGGCGGTGCCGGCCTCGGTCAGCAGCGCCTTCAGATCGTGCTGGCTGTGCTCGGCGGTGCGGACGAGCTCGGCGCGTCCCTTGGCGGTGCGCTTGGCGTGGTCCTTGAGGGTGCCGAGGTGGGAGAGGTCGGCGTGCTCGGTGAGGAGTACGTAGAACTCGGCGGGGCCCTTATGCAGCTTCGTAAGCAACTCGTGGTCGATCTTGTCGGCCGGGACGGCGGAATCCGCGGCCGCCGCGGACGTGGAGATCAGGCCCGCGAACAGCGCCAGGACGAGGACGAGGAGCGGGAAGATGCGAACAGAGTGCGGCGAGGCCGGTCCGCCACGGCGGGCAGGAGCGGAATCCGACATGGGCAATCTCCTATCGGTACGCGCGGTGCGTATGGCTGGTGCGATGCGGGTGGCCTGCCGGAGGCAAGGGGGGCAGCACGAGCCGCCGCCGAGCCCGTCATGGGCCCGGCGGCAGGTCGTAGTGGCTGCTCGTAGCGGGGCTGTTACCAGCCCGGAATCTGCTCGACCTGCTCGTTCAGCAGATCCAGCGCCTGGTCGGCGGGCAGCCCGGCGACGGACTCGTACTCCGGAGCCTGCCAGCGGACATCGATGGACTGGGCGAGTGCTCCACCGCCCTCGCGGGCGAGGTCGGCGCGGGAGACACCATCGAAGAAGTGATCGACGGCGTCGATGTCCGCCGGCGTCACGAGCGGCGCCGCACCTTGGCCGTCCCCGTTGGCGAACTCGATGAGCGGCTGGAGCCGCATGATCACCTCGCCGAACTCCTGGGAGAGCGCCTGGTTCTCCTCCAGAATCGGGTTCAGCAGCGGGCTGTCCTTGTTGTAGAGCTGGACGTAGTAGGCCGCTGCGGGTGAGATCTCTGGAAGCAGGTCGCGCGCCTGGTACAGGGTGGCGCGGATGTCGGCCTCGTCCGGTCCGCCGGCCGGGTAGTCGACCGTGGGCAGCTGACTGCCGGACGCACAGGTGCAGTTGGACGAGCTGTCCGCACCCGGCGTGTCGGTCTCGACGCCCACCGAGGTCCAGGAGCCGCCGATGGTGGCCGCCTCCCACGACGCTTTGCCGTACAGTCGCCATGCCGTGGCGATGGTGGCGTTACGGGCGTCGGCGAAGGTGGAGTCGGGGAAGAGCATGTCGGTCAGTGCGGTGTAGAAGACCTTCTCGGCCTTGCCGTCGGCCAGATGCGCCGAGTTGTACGCCAGGTAGAACGCGTGGTTGGGGATACCGCTGTTGATGTGTACCCCGCCGCCGTCGTAACAGGGCGTCTCGTAGTCGCGCATGTGGGCCGGCTGGTCGTACTTCGACGGATCCTTCATGCTGCGGATCGCACCGCCCGGCAGGTCGCTGCCCATCAGCCAGTCGATGCTGTTGCGGTAGTCGAGTTCGGTCATCTCGCCGAAGATGTCCGAGTAGCTCTCGTTGAGCGCGCCGGACTGGTCCTTGTAGACCAGGCCGCCGGCGTGCTCGGTGACGGCGTGGGTCAGTTCGTGCGCGGTCACGTCCAGGACGGTGAAACCCGTACCGAACACCATCTTCTGGCCATCCCAGTAGGCGTTCTCGTAGTCCTTGCCGTACCGCACGCCGCTGACCAAGGTCGCACCCTAGTTGTCGTAACTGTCCTGGCCGTAGTGGTTCATGAAGTACTTGTACGTGGCGCCCGTGTAGTCGTACGCCTGGTTGACGTCCAGGGTGCCGGAGAGCTGGCCGCCTTCCACCCGGCTGGGCTGTGCGGGCAGAGTGTCGTCCTCGGAGTGGACGTAGTCGTAGACCCTGCGGTTCTGCTCGTACCGGTGCCGGTTCTCCACGTCGAGGATGCCGCGGCCGGTGCGGGCGTCCACGTAGTACTCGTTGGACACGCCGTGCTTGTCGTCCAGCAGCCAGACCCGCCAAACCAGTTGCGAACCGTTGTCGGCCTCGGTCGCGCCGGGGCGCAGGAGCAGCTGGGGCTTCTCGGCGGGGCGGCCCTGGGGCAGTGCCCGGCGGGCCTCGGTGACCGCTTCGTCAGCGGTGAGTGACGGCTTTGTGGGCGCGTTCTCCAGGCCGGGGCGGTAGGAGTTGGTGACTGCCCAGACCTCCTTGCCGGTGGGGTCGAGGTGGACTCCTACCCGGCCGTTCTGTACTGGCACGCCGTCCACGGCCTGCTCGTACCAGAGATCGAGTTCGGGGGCGGTGGTGTCGGCCATGCCCTTGGACAAGGGCGCCGGTGCTTGTGCGGCACGCTTCTTGTCGGGGCGCAGGAACTTGGACGGGTCGCTGTCGAATAGCAAGGCCTGGCGGCGATGGCCCGCACCGCCCGACGTACGTCCTCACGCTAGGCGAGGACGGTCGCGGCCGGGCCGAAGGGTTCGACCTCGTGGGGCGCGGCAGCGTCCGGGTCGGCGGAGACGAGCAGGGTGTCCAGGAAGCGCATGCCTCCGCCACCGGCGTCCAGTTGACGCCGGCCGGTTCATGACCGGCCTGGCTGTAGGGCGAGCGGCGAGGCTGCCCCGGCCGCGGGCCAGCAGATCCGTGGCGTGGGCGGTGTCGCGGGGACGACCGCGGGCTGCGCCCCGAACAGGTCAGCTTCGGCAAGCTCAACAACACCCGCGCGGCGCTGGAGATCTGCCGTACGGCCCGCACCATCATGGGCGCGAACGGCATCTCGCTGGAGTACCCGGTGATCCGGCATGCCAACAACCTGGAGTCGATCCTCACTTACGAGGGCACCGCCGAGATGCACACGCTGATGATCGGCCAGGCGCTGACGGGGCAGGCGGCCTTCCGGTGAGCGGCGGGCCAGGCGCGGACGTGCGCCGGGTCGGCGTCGTCGGCTGCGGTCTGATGGGCGCGGGCATCGCCGAGGTCTGCGCCCGAGCCGGGCTGGACGTCGTGGTGCACGAGGTGAACGAGGAGGCGGCGAAGGCCGGTCGGTCCCGGATCACCTCCTCACTCGACCGGGGTGTACGGCGCGGCAAGCTCACCGGCGAGGTACGCGACACCGCGCTCGCCCGACTGCGGGTCACCTCGGACCTTTTGGACCTGTCCGACCGCGACCTGGTGGTGGAGGCGGCGACGGAGAACGAGGCGGTGAAGCTCGACCTGTTCGCCGCCCTCGACCGCATCGTCGTACGAGAGGACGCGCTGCTCGCCTCGAACACCTCCTCGCTGCCCATCATGAAGCTGGGCATGGCCACCACACGGCCGCACCAGGTGATCGGTGTGCACTTCTTCAATCCGGTCCCGGTCCTCGGCCTCGTGGAGATCGTGCCCTCCCTTCTGACAGCTCCTCAGACCCAGGATCGGGCAGAGGAGTTCGTGACCGGCACCCTCGCCAAGCAGGTGATCCGCTCCCAGGACCGGGCGGGCTTCGTGGTGAACGCCCTGCTGGTGCCGTACCTGCTCTCCGCGATCCGGATGGTGGAATCCGGGTTCGCCTCCGCGGAGGACATCGACAAGGGCATGGTTCTCGGCTGCGCCCACCCCTTGGGCCCGCTGAGCCTGGCCGACCTGATCGGCCTGGACACCCTCGCGGCCATCGCCGACGCCATGTACGCCGACTTCAAGGAGCCGTTGCACGCCGCGCCCCCACTGCTGTCGCGCATGGTGGAGGCCGGACTGCTCGGCCGGAAGTCGAGGCGCGGCTTCCACGACTACTCGAACACCCAGAAAGGCGGTTGACCCATGGCGCAGGAAGTACGCGGCGTGATCGCACCGGGCAAGGACGAGCCGGTGCGGGTGGACACGATCGTCGTGCCCGATCCGGGACCGGGCGAGGCCGTCGTACGGATCCAGGCCTGCGGGGTCTGTCACACCGACCTGCACTACAAACAGGGCGGCATCAGCGACGACTTCCCCTTTCTGCTCGGGCACGAGGCGGCCGGCGTGGTGGAGTCGGTGGGCGACGGTGTCACCGATGTCGTCCCCGGTGACTTCGTGATCCTCAACTGGCGTGCGGTGTGCGGAACGTGCCGGGCCTGTCTGCGCGGGCGGCCCTGGTACTGCTTCAACACCCACAACGCGAAGCAGAGGATGACCCTGGCCTCGACCGGCCAGGAACTGTCGCCGGCCCTCGGAATCGGCGCCTTCGCCGAGAAGACGCTGGTTGCGGCCGGACAGTGCACCAAGGTCGACGCGGCGGTGGCCCCGCAGGTGGCCGGCCTGCTGGGGTGCGGTGTGATGGCCGGCATCGGCGCCGCGATCAACACCGGCAACGTCGGCCGGGGCGACACGGTCGCGGTGATCGGCTGCGGTGGCGTCGGCGACGCGGCGATCGCCGGGTCGAACCTGGCGGGGGCGGCGAAGATCATCGCCGTGGACATCGACGACCGCAAGCTGGACAAGGCCCGCAGCATGGGAGCCACCCACACGGTCAACTCCCGCAGGACTGACACGGTCGAGGCGATCCGCGAGCTGACCGGCGGCTTCGGCGCCGACGTCGTGATTGAGGCGGTCGGCCGCCCCGAGACGTACCAGCAGGCCTTCTACGCCCGCGACCTCGCCGGAACCGTCGTCCTCGTCGGTGTGCCCGTCCCGGGGGCGAAGCTGGAGCTTCCGCTGTTGGACGTCTTCGGCCGTGGCGGCGCCCTGAAGTCCTCCTGGTACGGCGACTGTCTTCCGAGCCGGGACTTCCCCATGCTGATCGACCTGCACCTGCAGGGACGCCTGGACCTGGCCGCGTTCGTCACCGAGACGATCGAACTCGATGCGGTGGAGAAGGCGTTCGAGCGGATGCACCACGGCGACGTGCTGCGCTCGGTGGTGGTGCTGTGACGACCGCCCGGATCGAACGCCTGGTCACCTCCGGCCGGTTCAGCCTGGACGGCGGCACCTGGAACGTCGACAACAACGTGTGGCTGATCGGCGACGACCACGAGGTGATCGTGATCGACGCCGCGCACGACGCCGACGTCATCACCCAGGCCGTCGGGGACCGACGGCTGACGGCGATCGTGTGCACCCACGCCCACAACGACCACATCGACGCCGCCCCCGCCCTCGCCGACCGCACCGGCGCGCCGGTCTTCCTCCACCTGGACGACCATCTGCTGTGGAAGCACACGCATCCCGACCGGCACCCCGACGGCTACCTCTCCGACGGCCGCCGTCTCACCGTCGCCGGGACAGAACTGACGGTCCTGCACACCCCCGGGCACACTCCAGGCGCCATCTGCCTGTACGCCGAGGAACTGGCCACGGTGTTCACCGGAGACACCCTCTTCCAGGGTGGCCCCGGCGCCACGGGACGGTCGTACTCACACTTCCCGACGATCACCCGCTCGATCCGCGACCGTCTGCTGGCGCTGCCGCCC
Organism: Streptomyces sp. NPDC058307; assembly: GCF_042880295.1. Classification (NCBI taxonomy): domain Bacteria; kingdom Bacillati; phylum Actinomycetota; class Actinomycetes; order Kitasatosporales; family Streptomycetaceae; genus Streptomyces; species Streptomyces sp. NPDC058307. Next base: position 16,066 of record NZ_JBHVYZ010000067.1, on the reverse strand, counting down.
GAGACCACGGTGCACACCGGACACGGGGAGGACACCACGATCGGCGCTGAGGCGCCACATCTCGACGCGTGGATCGAGCGTGGCCACTGACAGTCGGAGCCGAGCATCACGCCGGTGGACGGTCGCGCAGCGGGGTTCCGTGCGGGGCCTCGACGAGCTGCAGCCGGCCGTCCCCGCAGAAACGCTCCCCACGTTCCGCGAAACCCTGCTCGCCCAGGGCTACCGGCACTGATCACCAGCGACGCGAGGATCGAGCGCAGCGGGGCCGCACGCTGCACGACACGTCACTCGGCAACACGAACGCTCACGGTCTCGTAGTGCGTAGGTCTCGGGTTTGCGTCCCGAAGACTTGGTCGGTCGGCCAGGTCTGGTTCATGACCAGGTCAGGGTCGCTGCATTCCACGTGAGGGTGATGGCGCCGCCATTGAGGAGTGTGTCGGCGAAGGTGGTGACCTGTCGGACGACCTCGGTGAAGCTTTCGGGGTAGCCGGTTGCGGCGGCGCCCTGTCGGCGGCGCCAGGCGGTGTAGGAGTTCTGGCGACGTTCGCCGAGGTCGCTGATGGCGGTGCTGAGGGGTTTCAGGGTGATGCCGCGGTGTACGGCGGTCGCGGTCAGCGCCGTCGTGAGTTCCTGGCCGTCGAGGTCGTTGAGGGTGAGCAGGCGGTAGGGGTCTCCGTAGTCGCGGTCGCGGGTGTTGAGGTCGCCGAGGGAGACGGCGGTGGAGAGTTTTTCGGCGATGACGGTGGCGAGGGGTTAGCCGAGGATCTGGAAGCTTTCCGTCGTGAGCTGCTGTGGGTAGTCGATGATTCGAGGGCCGGGGGTGACAGGGTCGCCGAAGCTGACATCCAACTGGAGCTTGAGCCGGGCCCGGGCGATGGAGGCGGCCATGGACAGACGTACGCCGTGGTACTCGTCCTCCTCGCGGATGGGGACGGTCTTGAGCGTCGCGGGATCGAACGCGACTCCGTCGTCGATCTCGGTGGCGGCGATGACCGCGATCCTGCGGACGATCTCGGTTTCCGTGCCTGGGAACGAGCGGCCGAGGATGTCGATGTCGCGGGTCATTCGACGTGCGCCGAACTGGGCCAGCAGCAGGCCGCCCTTGAGGACGAAGTGTTCGCGGCCAAGAGGCGAAACGGCCAAGCGGTAGAGGAATCGTTCGAGGACGTACTCGACCATGATCTCGTCTGTGGACCGGCTGTTGCGGCGAGCCAGGTTGCGCAGGTCGTTGTAGACGCGGCCGGCTGTGGTGTCTCGCGCGGGGTTGGCCATCAGGCGAGCACTGCCTCTACGGCGGGACGGATGACGGAGAGGGCATCCAACTCACGCGCGATGTGCTGGAGTTCGCCGACCCCGCTGCGTCCGTCTCGGCGCAGGTAGCGGCCGAGCGCCGACAGGGCGAGGGTCTCGCCGACACGGTTGCGGTGGCGCATCGCGTCGACGACGCTCCGGGCTGCGTTGTATACGGGGATGGTCTCTCCCGGGGCTGCTTCGAACCGCTCGACTCCGAGGGCGAAGGTCTTCGAGGCATACTGCGCCACCACGGTCGGCGGGTAGGAAATCGTGGGGCGGCGTGTACCGCGCGGCACGGCGATGTGCACTGCCGCGGGGATGTCGTCGATCAGCTCGTGCAGGGCCAGGGCGGACTCACCACACACGGCAGCGTGAGGAGCCCGCGCGCACACGGCCAGGAGGTCTGAATGTGCGGTCTCCGGGGCGTCTGCCCGCCGGTACACCCCACGGGACAATTCGCCTATCTCCGCCTCCGCCACCAAGGACGCCAGATCACGGGGGGAGAGCAGGGCCTGACGTGCCTGCGCAGTCGTGAACGTGGGGGGCAGGTCGGCCAGCCGCTGCTGCAGGCGCGAGTTCTCCGCAGCACTCATGTATCGAATGGTACCCCTCTGCCAGCCTCAAGGGATCGATTTGATACATCCTGACGACAGTCGGCGGTCAGGGCGGATGGGAAGAGAGATCGCGGATGTCACGAACCTCCAGGTCGGACGCCCATCCCGTGGGATTTCCTGGGGACTTTTCGGGGACTTTCACGTCTGTCCCAGGGACGTTCCGGGGACTTCCCGCCGCGTAGACAGGGAAGGCCCCGACAGCGCCGAAAGAGGCGAACGCGCTGGCCAGGGCCCGTCCCCTCAGCACTCGATGATGTTCACCGCGAGCCCGCCCCGGGCCGTCTCCTTGTACTTCACGCTCATGTCGGCCCCGGTCTCCTTCATCGTCTTGATGACCTTGTCCAGGGACACCTTGTGCGAGCCGTCGCCCCGCAGCGCCATCTTCGCCGCCGTGACCGCCTTCACCGCGGCCATGCCGTTGCGCTCGATGCAGGGGATCTGGACCAGGCCGCCGACCGGGTCGCAGGTCAGGCCCAGGTTGTGCTCCATGCCGATCTCGGCGGCGTTCTCGACCTGTTCGGGGGAGCCGCCGAGGACCTCGGCGAGGGCACCCGCGGCCATCGAGCAGGCCGAGCCGACCTCGCCCTGGCAGCCGACCTCGGCGCCGGAGATGGACGCGTTCTCCTTGAAGAGCATGCCGATCGCGCCGGCGGCGAGCATGAAGCGGACGACACCCTCGTCGTCGGCGCCGGGCACGAAGTTCATGTAGTAGTGGAGCACCGCGGGGATGATGCCGGCCGCGCCGTTGGTCGGGGCGGTCACCACCCGGCCGCCCGCCGCGTTCTCCTCGTTCACCGCCATCGCGTACAGCGTGATCCACTCCATGGAGTGCGCCAACGGGTCGCCCTCGGCGCGCAGTTGGCGTGCGGTGACGGCGGCCCTGCGGCGCACCTTGAGGCCGCCCGGCAGGATGCCCTCACGGGACATGCCCCGGGACACACACGCCCGCATGACCTCCCAGATCTCCAGCAGCCCGGCCCGGATCTCGTCCTCGGTGCGCCAGGCCCGCTCGTTCTCCAGCATCAGGGCGGAGATCGACAGACCGGTCTCCTTCGCCAGCCGCAGCAGCTCGTCGCCGGTGCGGAAGGGGTACTTCAGGACCGTGTCGTCCAGCTTGATCCGGTCCGCGCCCATGGCGTCCTCGTCGACGACGAAACCGCCGCCCACCGAGTAGTACGTCTTCGACATGAGCTCGGCGCCCGAGGCGTCGTACGCCCACACCGTCATGCCGTTCGCGTGGTACGGGAGGGCCTTGCGGCGGTGCAGCACCAGGTCGTCGTCGAAGGAGAACGGGATCTCGCGCTCGCCGAGCAGGTTCAGGACACCGGCGGCCTTGATCTCCGCCACCCGGTCGTCCGCGCCCTCCACGTCCACCGTGCGCGGGGAGGCCCCCTCCAGGCCGAGCAGCACCGCCTTCGGGGTGCCGTGACCGTGGCCGGTCGCGCCCAGGGAGCCGTAGAGCTCGCAGCGCACCGAGGCGACGGAGGGCAGCAGCTCCTCGTTGCGCAGGCGGCGGGCGAACATGCGGGCCGCGCGCATCGGGCCGACCGTGTGGGAGCTGGACGGGCCGATGCCGATCGAGAACAGGTCGAAGACCGAGATGGCCACGGGCACTCCTTCACAAAGGGTGGGGGCACACGTCGTCGGGTGCCCCCACCGTGGAACTACTTGTTCAGACCGGCGTACAGCGGGTGCTTGTCGGCAAGGGCCTTCACCCGGGCCTTGAGCGACTCCACGTCGTACGACGGCTTCAGCGCCGACGCGATGACGTCCGCGACCTCGGCGAAGTCCTCGGCCGTGAAGCCGCGGGTGGCCAGGGCGGGCGTGCCGATCCGCAGCCCCGACGTCACCATCGGCGGGCGCGGGTCGTTCGGGACGGCGTTGCGGTTGACCGTGATGCCGACCTCGTGGAGACGGTCCTCGGCCTGCCGGCCGTCCAGCTCGGACTCGCGCAGGTCGACGAGGATGAGGTGGACGTCGGTGCCGCCGGAGAGCACGTCGATCCCGGCCTCCCGGGCGTCGTCGGCCGTCAGACGCTCGGCGAGGATGCGCGCACCGTCCACCGTACGCCGCTGGCGCTCCTTGAACTCCTCCGAGGCGGCGACCTTGAAGGACACCGCCTTCGCCGCGATCACATGCTCCAGGGGGCCGCCCTGGAAGCCCGGGAAGACGGAGGAGTTCAGCTTCTTCGCGAACTCCTTCTTCGCGAGGATGATCCCGCCGCGCGGTCCGCCGAGCGTCTTGTGGGTGGTGGAGGTGACCACGTCCGCGTACTCGACGGGGTTCGGGTGCAGCCCGGCCGCGACCAGGCCGGCGAAGTGGGCCATGTCGACCCACAGGTACGCCTCGACCTCGTCGGCGATCCGGCGGAACTCCGCGAAGTCCAGCTGCCGCGGGTACGCCGACCAGCCCGCGATGATCACCTTGGGCCGGTGCTCCTTGGCCAGCTTCTCCAGCTCGGCCATGTCGACGAGGCCCGACTCGTCCACGTGGTAGGCGACGACGTTGAACTGCTTGCCGGAGAAGTTCAGCCGCATGCCGTGGGTCAGGTGACCGCCGTGCGCCAGGTCCAGACCCAGGATCGTGTCACCGGGCTGGGCCAGCGCGAACAGGGCGGCCTGGTTCGCGGAGGCACCGGAGTGGGGCTGGACGTTGGCGTACTCGGCGCCGAACAGCTCCTTGACCCGGTCGATCGCGATCTGCTCGGCCACGTCGACGTGCTCGCAGCCGCCGTAGTAGCGGCGGCCCGGGTAGCCCTCGGCGTACTTGTTGGTGAGGACCGAGCCCTGCGCCTCCATGACCGCGAGCGGAGCGAAGTTCTCCGAGGCGATCATCTCGAGGGTGGACTGCTGACGGTCCAGCTCGGCGTCGACCGCGGCGGCGATCTCCGGGTCGAGCTCGTGCAGGGGCGTGTTCAGTGCGGACATCGGGTGCGGACTCCTCAGCCGGCGGAAAAGGCGGTGTACTCGTCGGCGGAGAGCAGGTCGGCCGGCTCCTCCGAGACGCGTACCTTGAACAGCCAGCCGCCCTCGAAGGGGGCGGAGTTCACCAGTGCCGGGTCGCTGACGACGTCCTCGTTGACCTCGGTGACCTCACCGGAGACGGGGGAGTACAGGTCGCTGACCGACTTGGTCGACTCCAGCTCGCCGCAGGTCTCGCCCGCGGTCACCGTGTCACCGACCTCCGGGAGCTGGACGAAGACGACATCGCCGAGCGCGTTGGCCGCGTGCTCCGTGATGCCGACCGTCGAGACGCCGTCCTCGGCGCCCGACAGCCACTCGTGCTCCTTGCTGTAGCGCAGCTGCTGGGGGTTGCTCATGGCCTGAATTCTCCTGTACGCGGGGGAGTGCTGGTGAAGGGGGGACTGCTGAAGGCGTGCGTGAGCAGCGACTGTGTGCCCAGCATCACCTACGGCGGCTGTTTCTGGCGCTTAGGGCCGGCGCCTACTTCTGGCGCTTGTAGAACGGCAGCGCCACGACCTCGTACGGCTCGTGGCTGCCCCGGATGTCCACACCGACACCCGTCGTGCCGGGCGTCGCGTGCGCGGCGTCGACGTACGCCATCGCGATCGGCCTGCCCAGCGTCGGCGAGGGGGCCCCGGAGGTGACCTCGCCGATCACCTCGCCGCCCGCGACGACCGCGTACCCGGCACGCGGGACGCGGCGCCCCTCGGCGACGAGTCCGACGAGGACGCGCGGCGGGTTCTCGGCGGCGCGGGAGGCGGCTGCCTCGAGCGCCTCGCGCCCCACGAAGTCCCCGTCCTTCTCGAACTTCACGACCCGCCCGAGCCCGGCGTCGAAGGGTGTCAGCTCCCGCGAGAGCTCGTGCCCGTACAGCGGCATGCCCGCTTCCAGGCGCAGGGTGTCCCGGCAGGACAGCCCGCAGGGAGTCAGACCGACGCCTTCGCCGGCCTTCGTCAGGGCCTGCCACACCGTCTCGGCATCCGACGGCGCCACGAACAGCTCGAAGCCGTCCTCGCCGGTGTACCCGGTGCGCGCGATCAGCGCCGGGACCCCGGCGACCGTGCCCGGCAGACCGGCGTAGTACTTGAGGCCGTCGAGGTCCGCGTCGGTCAGGGACGCGAGGATCCCCGGCGACTCGGGCCCCTGTACGGCGATCAGCGCGTACGCGTCCCGGTCGTCGCGCACCTCCGCGTCGAAGCCGGCCGCGCGCTCGGTCAGCGCGTCCAGCACGACCTGGGCGTTGGAGGCGTTGGCGACCACCAGGTACTCGGTCTCGCCGAGCCGGTAGACGATCAGGTCGTCGAGGATGCCGCCGTCGGCCTGGCAGATCATCGTGTAGCGGGCCCGGCCGACACCGACCGAGGCGATGTTGCCGACCAGGGCGAAGTTCAGCAGCCCGGCCGCCTGCGGCCCGGTCACGGTGATCTCGCCCATGTGGGAGAGGTCGAAGAGCCCGGCTTTCGTGCGTACCGCGGTGTGCTCGTCGCGCTCGGAGCCGTACCGCAGGGGCATGTCCCAGCCGGCGAAGTCGGTCATCGTCGCACCGAGCGAGCGGTGCAGGGCGTCGAGCGCGGTGAGACGGAGTTCAGAACTGCTCATCGGACGGTCGTCTCCAAGGATCCCAGGACATGGGTGTGACGGGCGAGGTATTCCTCCCCATCTGTCATCGGAACCTGAGAGGTTCGCCCCGACCACAAGTGGCCGGCGGCTTGCACCGTGGGTGGGGCCGCCTTCGAGTCGGCGGCCCGCTTTTCAGATGTGCCTCGCCCGCGCGGTAACGGGGCCTGAGAGATTCAAGGGAGGGACTTGCTCCTTCGGCGCCCGGGTACACGTACCCCGGGACTCTCCCGCGCGGATTCAAGCGGCCGGTATGCAGTTGGCGCGGACATCATTGCACGCATCGGACGCCCACGGCAGGGCCGCCCCGACCCCTCCCTTCTGTAACCGGCTTGTGGCGGTACGCGTACAGAAACCCGGGAGATCATCCATTACCTTCTCTTTACGCTCGGTGGGGAGGGAGACCCCGACCCCGGAGGAGGACGATGACGGTGAACAGGCCCACGGCGTACGCGTCGACCTCGGGACTCGCGCTGCCCGAGCAGCCCGCGGCCCCGGCGGTCGAGACCCTCGGCGCCCGCCCGGTCGTCCGTGACCTGCGCGACCGCGCGGGCCACAGCCCGCACGCCCTGCTCTTCGGCCCTGGGGATGTCGTCGTCATCACCGGCCTGCCCGGCAGCGGCAAGTCCACGCTGATGAGGCGTGCGGTCAGCGGGATCCGGATCGACTCCCAGGACACCCGCGACCGCTGGGACGGCCGGCTGGCCCGCTTACTCCCGTACGCCGTCTACCGCCCCCTGGTCCGGCTCGCGCACTACGCCGCACTGCGCCGCGCCCTGCGCTCCGGCGAGGGGGTTGTGGTGCACGACTGCGGGACGCAGGCGTGGGTGCGGGGCTGGCTGGCCCGCGAGGCGCGGCGCCGGGGCGGCACCCTGCACCTGCTGCTGCTCGACGTCACGGCGGACACCGCGCTCGAGGGCCAGCGCGAGCGCGGCCGGGGGGTCTCGCGGTACGCCTTCCTGCGGCACCGGGGGGCGGCCGCCCGGCTGATCCGCTCCGTGGCGCGCGGCGACCTGCCCCAGGGCTGCGGTTCGGCGGTGCTGATCGACCGGGACGCGGCGGACGTGCTGCGACGGATCGGGTTCACGGGCTGAGACGGGCGGGTTTCCCGGGCCGGGCCACCTTCGTGCCGTACCCGCTAGCCTTTCAGCCACATCAACAGCGGTTCACAGCAGGCGGTCACACAGATGGACTTCCCGGCGGATCTTCCCGCGGACTTTCCAGGGCAGGCGCACCCGCACCACCATCCGCACGGCGGATGGCCCGGCAACGAACTGGAGGAGGTGCTCTCGGCCTCCCTCGGCATGCCCTCGGCGAGCGCCCGGATCATCGAGGTGCTCGGCCGCAGCTTCGTCTGGATCCCCCTGCCGAACGGCGGCGGCCCGCACAGCGGCCCCCTCGACCTGCCCACCCTGGAGATCCAGGGCCAGGCGTTCGTCCCGGTCTTCAGCTCCGAGGAGCAGTTCCGCCAGGTCGTCGGCAGCCATCTGTCGTACACCATCGCCCCGGCGGTCGAGTTCGCCCGCGGTCTGCCCCCGCAGGTGGGCGTCGCGGTGAACCCCGACGGCGTGGTCGGCGTCCCCCTTCCGCCCGCCGCCGTCGCCGAGCTGTGCCGGGTGGGCCGCACCCCGCTGGACGGGCCCAACACCGGCGGCCGGGTCAAGCTGTACGAGCCGGACTGGCAGGACGACCCGGTCGACTTCCTGGCAGCCGCGTCCGCCGAGTTCGCGGCCACGGGCGTGGTCCTGACGGCCCGTCGCTGCCTGGCCGCCATCGAGACCGCCGAGCCGGTCATGTTCGTTGGCGTGGAACTCTCCCAGTGGGAGGGCGACCTGCGCACCCTGCCGATGGACGCCCTCGGCCGGGCCCTGGGGCGGACCCCGGTGCGCTGGCCGGTCAACCTGGTCCTGCTCGACGTGGCGGACGACCCGGTGGGCCACTGGATGCGCGAACGCGTACGGCCCTTCTACCTGCACGGCAACTAGACCTGCCGTCAGGGGCGTCCCACGCGCCCCGCACCGCCGACGGTCGACGAGCCCCGGCCCGGTAGGCGCTTAAGCTGTTCCCATACCTGGGGCAACCTTTGAAGAAGGGGCGGCACAACGTGAGCGGCGCCAGCGGAACCGGCACCACGACCGGCCAGGTCGAGCACATGCTGCGCCAGGTGACGCCCGGGCGCTACGACGCCTACGAGGCATTGCTCAAGGCACTCGCGTCCCCCGGCTCCGGCCAGATCTGGATGCTCCTGTGGCACGGCCAGTCCGGCTCCCCGGACGCCCAGTACGCGAACATGGAGGTCGACGGCTACGGCTACGCCCCCTGTGTGACCTCGGCCCAGGAGCTGAGCGCCAGCGGCTGGAACCGTTCGTACGAAGTGGTCGACGGCATCGACGTGGCCCGCACGCTCTACCCCGACCACTACGGCCTCTGGCTCAACCCGCACGCCCCCGGCGGCGGGGTCGGCATCCCCTGGCTCGACCTGCGCCGCATCGCGACCGGCCTGGAGCGCCAGCCCGCGGGGCCGCTGAGGCTCTCGGAACCCGGCATCGAGATCCCCCAGTTCTACGCCCTGCTCGTGCAGAACGCCCACCGCACCCCGGCGGTCCGCTCGCTGCGCCGCGCCTGGGTGCAGCCGGCGCTCGGGGCGCCGTATCTCGCGATCGGTCTGGACGTGTACGACACCAGCCCCTCGGCCGTGGACTCGGTGCGCGCGATGATGCAGCAGTCCATCGGCGCCGTCCCGGACGGGCTGCCGGTGTCTACCGTGGCGATGTCCGACGAGTACGACCCGGTGGCGCTGTGGATGCGCGCCGGGGCCCGGCCGTTCTACGACCGTGAGGCCCACGGATCCCCCGGTCAGGCACCGGGCGCCGGGTACGGCTACCCGCCGGAGTCGGGCCGGTACTGACCGTACCTGTCAGAGAGTGCCCCGCACGGTACTGGCACAGCACTGATTCTTCACACCGTAGACTTCTCCGCGCGTAGAGCAGAACGGATGGTCACCGCTGGGGATGATCTGCACCGATTGGTGACCGTCCGGCTCTTGTGGCCAGCTGTTCGGATAACGGAATACTCCAGCCCGCATCACGTTTATGCATCCTTTCGCCGCCAAGTCTGGCTACAGATCGCCGAAGCATTGAAGACTCCGGCACCAAGGGGTGGTCTACCCCTGCGTACGACGTGATCACGCCGCTACAGCGGCAAGTGTGGGCCGGTCACCGCCGGTTGAGAGGGGTCCCTGCCAGATGACGGCACCATTGCACGAGCCGACCGCGGAAGCGGCTCCGAGTGCGGCCGAAGAAGCGGCGCTCGCCGCGGGCGAGAAGGCCGTACAGGGGCGTTCCCTGGGGCGGATCGCCTGGGAGCGCCTGAAGCGGGACAAGCTTGCCCTCGCGGGGGGCGCGGTCGTGCTCGTGCTCATCCTGCTCGCCGTGCTCGCGCCGGTGATCACCAATCTGATCGGGCAGGACCCCGACGCCTATCACGAGAACCTCATCGACCCGCTGTTCGGCACCCCCAAGGGGGCGTTGGGCGGTATCAGCGGCGACCACCTGCTGGGTGTCGAGCCGGTCAACGGCCGCGACATCTTCGCCCGCATCCTCTACGGTGCCCGGGTCTCGCTCCTCGTCGGCTTCCTGTCGGCCATGGTCGCAGTGGTCCTCGGCACGGTGCTGGGCATCCTGGCGGGCTTCTTCGGCGGCTGGATCGACTCGCTCGTCAGCCGTGTGATGGACGGTCTGCTCGCCTTTCCCCAACTGCTGTTCACGATCGCCCTGGTCTCCGTCATGCCGAACAACATGCTGGGCCTGAGCGGGTCCAACGTGCGCGTGTTCGTGATGATCCTCGTCATCGGCTTCTTCGGCTGGCCCTACATCGGACGCGTGGTGCGCGGTCAGACGCTCTCGATGCGTGAGCGCGAGTACGTCGAGGCCGCCCGCTCTCTGGGCGCCGGGCGGTTCTACATCCTGTTCAAGGAACTGCTGCCCAACCTGGTTGCGCCGATCGTCGTCTACACGACGATGATGATCCCCACCAACATCCTCACCGAGGCGGCACTCAGCTTCCTGGGCGTGGGCGTCAAGCCGCCCACGTCCTCCTGGGGCCAGATGCTTTCGAGCGCGATCGACTACTACGAGTCGGACCCCATGTACATGGTGGTCCCGGGTGTGGCGATCTTCATCACCGTTCTTGCCTTCAACCTCTTCGGCGACGGTGTGCGGGACGCGCTGGACCCGAAGGGCTCCCGCTGAACTGCCGTATCAAAGCGTCCCGTGGCATCAACACGGGCTCTCTCATCTAAACCGGAGGATCCGAGATCGTGACTACCCAACGCACCTCAGGGCGGCGCAAGCAGGCCTTGGCCGCTGCTGCTGCGGTCGCCGCGCTGCTGACCACAGCTGCGTGCGGCGGCGGCAATGACGACGACGGTGGGTCGAAGAGCGGTGCGGCCGGCTTCGACGCCGCCAACAACAAGGTCGCCCAGGCCTCGCTGGCCAAGAAGGGCGGCACCCTGAAGTTCGGTGGCGCCCAGGACGCCGACTCGTGGGACACCACGCGCGGTTACTACGGCTTCATGTGGAACTTCGCGCGCTACTACAGCCGTCAGCTGGTCACGGGCAAGGCGGAGCCGGGCAAGGCGGGCGCCGAGCTGACGCCGGACCTCGCCACCGGCCTCGCCAAGGTCTCGGACGACGGCAAGACCTACACGTACCAGTTGCGTGACGGGAGCACCTGGGAGGACGGCAAGCCGATCACGTCCAAGGACGTGAAGTACGGCATAGAGCGCGTCTGGGCGCAGGACGTGCTGTCCGGCGGTCCGGTCTATCTCAAGGACATCCTCGACCCCAAGGGCGAGTACAAGGGCCCGTACAAGGACACCTCCAAGGACAAGCTGGGTCTGAAGGCGATCGACACGCCGGACGACAAGACCATCGTCTTCCACCTGCCGAAGGCCAACTCGGACTTCGAAGAGGTGCTGGGCCTGGTCTCGGCCTCCCCGGTCCGCCAGGACATGGACACCAAGTCCAAGTACGGTCTGCACCCGTTCTCCTCCGGCCCGTACAAGTTCCAGGCGTACAGCCCGGGCAAGAACCTGACCCTGGTCCGCAACCCCGAGTGGAAGCAGGCCTCGGACCCGATCCGCAAGGCGTACCCGGACAAGATCACCGTCCAGTTCTTCTCGGACGCCAACCAGCTGGACCAGCGCCTGCTCAACGGTGACCTGGACCTGGACATCAACCAGACCGGTATGTCGCCGCAGGGCCGTACCACCGCTCTGAAGCAGCACAAGGCCAACCTGGACAACCCGGTCTCCGGTTACATCCGCTACGCGGTCTTCCCGCAGAGCGTGAAGCCGTTCGACAACGAGCACTGCCGCAAGGCCGTGATCTACGGTGCCGACCACGAGTCGCTGCAGACCGCCCGCGGTGGACCTGTCGCCGGTGGTGACATCGGCACCAACATGCTGCCGCCGTCCGTCCCGGGCGCCGAGGGCCAGAAGTACGACCCGTACAAGCTCGCCACGGCCAACAAGAACGGCAACGCGGCCGAGGCCAAGAAGGAACTCGCCGCCTGCGGCAAGCCGAACGGCTTCTCCACCACCATCGCCGTCCGTAACAACAAGCCGGTCGAGGTGGCCACCGCCCAGTCCCTGCAGGCGTCGCTGAAGAAGATCGGCGTCAACGCCCAGATCGACCAGTACGACGGTTCGCAGACCACCGGCATCATCGGCAGCCCCGACAACGTCAAGAAGAAGGGCTACGGCATCATCATCATGGGCTGGGGTCCGGACTTCCCGACCGTCCAGGGCTTCGGTCTGCCGCTGTGGGACAGCAAGTACATCCTGCCGAGCGGTAACTCGAACTACGCGTTGATCAAGGACAAGACGATCGACGGCCTGTTCGACCAGTACGTCACCACGCTGGACGACGCCGGCAAGACCAAGACCGCCACGGAGATCAACCACAAGGTCATGGAGGGCGGTTACTACCTGCCCTTCGTCTTCGAGAAGTTCATCAACTGGCGCTCGAGCAACCTCGCGAACGTCTACACCACCAACAACTACAGCGGTATGTACGACTTCGTGAACCTCGGTCTGAAGAACCCGAAGTAATCGGCACACCCGCCATACGGCACGAAAGGCAGGTGAAGGCCGGCGCAGCGTGATCGCGGGTCACCGGACGATCTCCGGTGACCCGCGATCCGCAGCGGGCCGAGAGCTGTGCTCGCTTACCTCATCAGGCGGCTGTTCGCCGCCGCAGTGATGCTCGTGGTCATCATCATGGTGGTCTTCGGCATCTTCTTCCTCGTCCCCAAGTGGGCGGGCGTCGACATCGCCTCGAGCTTCGTGGGCAAGCAGGCCGACCCGGCTGCCGTCGAAGCCGTACGGCAGAAGCTGGGCCTGGGCGACCCGATCTACTCCCAGGTCTGGGAGTTCTTCAAGGGCATCTTCGTCGGTCGCACCTACTCGGGCGGCGGCGACGTCACCCACTGCGCCGCGCCGTGCTTCGGCTACTCGTTCCGCAGCGAACAGGCCGTCTGGCCGGTGCTCACCGACCGCTTCCCGGTGACCCTGGGTCTCGCGCTCGGCGCCGCCGTGCTGTGGCTGGTCTTCGGTGTCGCAGCCGGTGTCCTCTCCGCGCTCAAGCGGGGCACCATCTGGGACCGCGGTGCGATGGTCATCGCCCTGGCGGGCGTCTCCCTCCCCATCTACTTCACCGGTCTGCTCAGCCTGGCGATCTTCGCCTTCGGGCTGAAGTGGATCGACGCGCAGTACGTGCCCCTCGACGAGAGCTTCAGCGGCTGGCTGGGCGGCATGATCCTTCCGTGGATCACCCTCGCGTTCCTGTACGCGGCGATGTACGCGCGGATCACCCGCGCCACCATGATGGAGATCCTCGGCGAGGACTATATCCGCACCGCACGGGCGAAGGGCCTCAAGGAACAGGTCGTCATCGGCAAGCACGCGATGCGCTCCACGATGACGCCCATCCTGACCATGCTGGGCATGGACCTCGGCGCCCTCATCGGCGGCGCCATCCTGACGGAATCGACGTTCAACCTGCCCGGTCTCGGCCGTGCCGTGCTCGACGCCATCCGGAACCAGGACCTGCCCATCATCCTCGGCGTGACCCTGATCACCTCTCTGGCGGTGCTCATCGCCAACCTCGTGGTGGACGTCCTGTACGCCGTGATCGACCCCCGAGTGAGGCTGTCATGACCGAACTCAGCAAGAGCGGAGCGGCGGTGGGCGAGCCCACGAGCGCTTCGCCCGCGCCGACCGCCTTTTTGGAAGTACGCGACCTGAAGGTGCACTTCCCGACCGACGACGGCCTGGTCAAGTCCGTCGACGGGCTCAGCTTCCAGCTCGAGAAGGGCAAGACCCTCGGCATCGTGGGCGAGTCGGGCTCCGGCAAGTCGGTGACCTCGCTCGGCATCATGGGCCTGCACACCGCCGGCCAGTACGGGAAGCGCAAGGCGCAGATCTCCGGCGAGATATGGCTGGACGGCACCGAGCTGCTGTCCGCCGAGCCCGACGACGTGCGCAAGCTGCGCGGTCGCGAGATGTCGATGATCTTCCAGGACCCGCTGTCCGCGCTGCACCCGTATTACACGATCGGGCAGCAGATCGTGGAGGCGTACCGGATCCACCACGACGTGGACAAGAAGACCGCCAGGCGCAGGGCCGTGGAGATGCTGGACCGGGTCGGCATCCCGCAGCCGGACAAGCGGGTGGACAGCCATCCGCACGAGTTCTCCGGCGGTATGCGCCAGCGCGCGATGATCGCGATGGCGCTGGTCAACAACCCCGAACTGCTCATCGCGGACGAGCCGACGACCGCCCTCGACGTGACCGTCCAGGCGCAGATCCTCGACCTGCTCCGGGATCTGCAGAAGGAGTTCGGCTCGGCGATCATCGTCATCACCCACGACCTGGGCGTCGTCGCCGAACTCGCCGACGACATCCTGGTGATGTACGGCGGCCGCTGCGTCGAGCGCGGGCCGGCCGAGAAGGTGTTCTACGAGCCGCGCCACCCCTACACCTGGGGTCTGCTGGGTTCGATGCCGCGTCTCGACCGCGAGCAGCAGGAGCGCCTGATCCCGGTCAAGGGCTCCCCGCCCTCGCTGATCAACATCCCGTCCGGCTGCGCCTTCAACCCGCGCTGCCCGTACGCGGACCTCCCGAAGGACAACGTGACCCGCACGGTCCGCCCGGAGCTGGCCGAGGTCGGCAGCCGGCACTGGGCCGCCTGCCACCTGGGCAACGAGCAGCGGGAGCGGATCTGGACCGAAGAGATTGCGCCGAAGCTGTGAGTGACGAGAAAGCGGTGACGAAACCCGCGCAGAGCGAGAGCAACCCCGTCGGCGGCGAGGTGATGCTGAAGGTCACCGGCCTGCAGAAGCACTTCCCGATCAAGAAGGGGCTGCTCCAGCGGCAGGTCGGCGCGGTGCACGCGGTGGACGGCCTCGACTTCGAGGTGCGGTCCGGCGAGACCCTCGGCGTGGTGGGCGAGTCGGGCTGCGGCAAGTCGACGATGGGCCGGCTGATCACCCGGTTGCTCGAACCGACCGCCGGCAAGGTCGAGTTCCAGGGCCGGGACATCACGCACCTGGGCGTGAGCGGGATGCGTCCACTGCGTCGCGACGTCCAGATGATCTTCCAGGACCCGTACTCCTCGCTGAACCCGCGCCACACCATCGGCACGATCATCGGGGCTCCTTTCAAGCTGCAGGGCGTCGAGCCCGAGGGCGGCGTCAAAAGGGAGGTCCAGCGGCTGCTGTCGGTCGTGGGTCTCAATCCCGAGCACTACAACCGCTATCCGCACGAGTTCTCCGGCGGTCAGCGTCAGCGCATCGGCATCGCCCGCGCGCTCGCGCTCAAGCCGAAGCTCGTGGTGGCGGACGAACCGGTCTCCGCGCTGGACGTGTCGATCCAGGCCCAGGTGGTGAACCTGCTGGACGACCTCCAGGAGGAGCTCGGTCTGACGTACGTGATCATCGCGCACGACCTCTCGGTGGTGCGGCACGTCTCGGACCGGATCGCGGTGATGTACCTCGGCAAGATCGTCGAGCTGGCCGACCGTGAGTCGCTGTACCGGGCGCCCATGCACCCGTACACCAAGGCGCTCATGTCGGCGGTCCCGATACCGGACCCGAGGCGCAGGAACGCCAAGAGCGAGCGCATCCTGCTCAAGGGCGATGTGCCGTCGCCGATCTCCCCGCCGAGCGGCTGCCGTTTCCACACCCGGTGCTGGAAGGCGACGCAGATCTGCACGACGGTCGAGCCGAAGCTCACCGAGCTCAAGCCCGGACAGCAGGTCGCCTGCCACCACCCGGAGAACTTCGAGGACCAGGCCCCGCAGGACACTGTGCTGCTGACGGCCGCCAAGGAGGCGTCCGAACTGGTGGCGGCCGAGGTGCTCGCGGAGTCGGCGCAGACCTCGGCCGCGGTGGCGGCGGAGGTCGCCGAGGCCAGGACTCCGGCGCAGGCCGGGAGTCCGGAGGACCAGGAGACGACCGACAAGCAGAGTTGACCGCTTCTCGATGCGCGACGCGAGAGGACCGGCAAGGGGCGCCCCC
>NZ_JBHVYZ010000066.1:0-44703 GCF_042880295.1 Streptomyces sp. NPDC058307 | reverse complement strand
GACGAGCAGGTTGCCGAGCACGGCGCCGGCGACGAGCAGGGCGGCGGCCAGCAGCAGGAGGGGGTTGCTCCAGCCGCCGGCTCCGGAGGCGGCGGCGCCGGAACCCCTGGCCCGGAAGAAGCGGCGCCGGCGGACCGGGACGCCCTCGACGACCGGTTCCGCGCCCCTGACGACCGGTTCCGCTGCCTTGACGGCCGTCTTCGGCTTCCACCAGGCCGCCCGGGCCTTCACCACCGGCACGGGCGGGGCCTGCTCCACGGCGGGCGCGGGCTCGGGTTTCCGCTCCTCCTTGGACGGCGGTGGCTTCAGCAGTTCGGGGATCTCCACTCCGCCCACGAACCCCGGCACGCTGTCGCCGACGCCGAAGGGGCTGCTGTCCACCCGCCACCAGTCGGGCTGCGCCGCGGTGTCGCCGAGTTCGTCCAGGCCGGCCAGGTGGGGCCCGTTGGAGAGGTCGCGGGCGGGAGCGGGCTGCGGCGGGGTCTCGGGGCGCTGCCGGGGGACGGCCTTGCGCAGCCGCTTGGACCGCTCGGACCGCTCGGTCTCCTCCGCTTCCCGGTCCCGCTGTACGGGCATGGCGACGACCGGCGCCTGCGGGGCGCTGCCCGCCGCACCTCCGGCGGCGGTGACCACCTCGTCGGGGCTGCCCAGTTTGGCGATGATCCGGCGGACGGCGGCGGGCGAGTCCACGGTGACCTTGGCGCGCCGCCGGTCGATCTCGTTGCGCAGTTCCGAGACGAGCCGCATACGGGTGGACGACGGCAACTGCCGCTGCTGCGCGACATCGCCGACGCGGCTCAGATACTCGTAGACGACCTGATCGCTCTCGATACCCACGAAGTCCCCTCCGGGGTTGGTGCGTTGGCTCCCCTGTGGGACGAAACTAGCGCACCGCCCCCCGGGGCGCGCACCCCCGCCGACCGCACCTGCACGGCCCGGCCGCCGGGGGCAACCCGCTACCGTTGGTCGGATGAGCAACCCGGCCGTACCGCCGCGCTCCCTCGCGGAAGCGCTCCGGGCCAGGGACGACGCCTCCCTGGCCGCGCTTCTGCGTGCCCGTCCCGACCTCATCACGCCCGTCCCCACGGACCTCACGCAGCTCGCGACCCGCGCCGGGACGCGGGCGTCGGTGGTGCGGGCGCTGGAGCGGCTGGACCGGTTCGCGCTCCAGACGGCGGAGGCGCTGGCGGTGGCGGCGGACCCGGCGCCGTACGAGGAACTGCTGGCGCTGCTGACCGGCGACGGCGGTGACCCGGCCGTGTCGGCGGCGCTCCCGCGCGCCCTCGCCACCCTGCGGGAGCAGGCCCTGGTGTGGGGCGACGACGACCGGCTGCGGCTGGTGCGCACGGCCCGTGAGCTGCTCGCGCCCTCGCCGCAGAATCCGTCGCCGACCGGGCTCGGGCCGACCGTGCAGGAGGCCACCGCGGGGATGTCGCCGGGCCGCATCCAGGACATCGTGACGGCGGCGGGGCTCGGTTCGACCCACGACGCGGTGTCCGCGGTGGCGTCGCTGACAGCCCTGTTCACCGACCGCGAGCGGATGTCGGCACTGCTCGCCGGGCTCCCGGACCAGTCGCGGGAGGTGCTCTCGCGACTGGTGTGGGGTCCGCCGTACGGCCAGGTCACCCCGGAGCCGGCGGCCCATCTGCGGCGCCTGCTCGACCTGGGACTGCTGGTGCCGACGGCGCCCGGGACGGTCGTACTGCCGCGGGAGGTGGCCCTGCATCTGCGCGGTGGCCGTGCGCACCGGGAGGTGGAACCGCTGCCGCCGGGCGTGGAGCCCGCGGCGACCCACCGTCCACAGGTTGTGGACGCGACGGCGGCCGGGCAGGCGTACACCGCGCTCGCGACCGTCGAGGATCTGCTGAAGGACTGGGACGAGGGCGGGCCCGCGGTGCTGCGGGCGGGCGGCCTGAGCGTCCGTGACCTCAAGCGCACGGCCGTCGCGCTGGACGTGGCGGAGCCGGTCGCCGCGTTCTGGGTCGAGCTGGCGTACGCGGCGGGCCTGCTGGCCTCCGACGGCGGGGCCGACGAGCGGTACGCGGCGACCCCGGCCCACGACGAGTGGCTGGAGCAGCCCCCGGCCCAGCGCTGGGTCCGGCTGGCGGAGGCGTGGCTGACGGCGACGCGGGTGCCCGGTCTGGTGGGCGGCCGGGACGCGAAGGAGCGCACCCTGTCGACGCTGGGCCCGGGACTCGACCGCAGCGCGGCGCCGGAGGTACGGCACCGGGTGCTGACGCTGCTGGCGGGGCTGCCGGAGGGTGCGTCGCCGTCGAGGGAGTCGGTGCTGGCCCGGCTGCGCTGGGAGCGCCCGCTGCGGGGGCCGCAGCGCGAGGACGATCTGCGCTCACGGCTCGCCGAGTGGACGCTGGCGGAGGCCGAGCTGCTGGGGGTGACGGGGCGGGGGGCGCTGTCGGGGCACGGGCGGGCGCTGCTGGGCGCGGCCACGCCGAAGACGCCGGCCACGGTCCCGCAGGGCCCCGGCGACAAACTTCCCGTGCACCACCGCCCCACCTCCGTGGAACCCCTCTCCCCCGCCGAGCAGGCCACCGCGTCCGCCGCGGCCGCCCGGCTGCTCGCGCCGCTCCTGCCCGAGCCGCTCGACCACGTCCTGCTCCAGGCCGACCTGACGGCGGTGGCCCCCGGCCCCCTGCAGCGGTCGCTGGCCGAGGTGCTGGACGTCCTGGCCGACGTGGAGTCGAAGGGCGGGGCGACGGTCTACCGGTTCACCCCCGCATCGGTACGCCGTGCTCTGGACGCCGGTCAGTCCGCCTCCGACCTGCACGCCTTCCTCGCCACGCACGCGCGTACGCCGGTGCCGCAGCCGCTGACGTACCTGATCGACGACGTGGCGCGCCGGCACGGCCACCTGCGGGTGGGCGCGGCCTCCGCGTACGTCCGCTGCGACGACGACGCCCTGCTCAACGAGATCCTCGCCGACAAGCGCGCCGCGGGTCTGCGCCTGCGCCGCCTGGCCCCGACCGTCCTCGCCGCCCAGGCCGA
Organism: Streptomyces sp. NPDC058307; assembly: GCF_042880295.1. NCBI lineage: Bacteria > Bacillati > Actinomycetota > Actinomycetes > Kitasatosporales > Streptomycetaceae > Streptomyces > Streptomyces sp. NPDC058307. The sequence continues at coordinate 41,700 of NZ_JBHVYZ010000066.1, read as the reverse complement.
CCCGGCGTCGCTCCTTGAGGGCCTGCGCGCGATGGGCTTCGCCCCGGCCGCCGAGTCCGCGGAGGGCGACGTCCTCATCACCCGCGCCCACGCCCACCGCACCCCGCCGCGCACGGCCCCCGAACCCGTGCCGGACGGCCCGCCGGTCCCCGACGCGACCCTCCTGTCGGCCGCGATCCGCGCCATCCGGGCCGGCGACCTGGCCTCGACGACCCCCCGCCGACAGTCCGACCAGTCCCTGCCCGCCAACGGCGAACTCCCCCGCACCAGCTCCGCCGAGACCCTCGCCACCATGCAGGCCGCCGTCCTCACCGGCGAGGCCCTGTGGATCGGCTACGTCAACGCCGAGGGCGCCGCCAGCCAGCGTGTCATCGCCCCCGTCCGCGTCGAGGGCGGCTTCGTGACGGCCTACGACCACACGGCGGACGAGGTCCGCACGTATCCGCTGCACCGGGTGACCGGGGTGGCGGAACTGGCGGAGGACACGGACTGACGGAGCCGGCGAAGCCTCGGACCGACCAGCGGTGAGGCGAAGGCCAAGCGGTCTCGGGGGCCGCTTCAGCAGTCCTTGTTCACCGGTGCCGTCGCCGGCAGGCCGAAGTGGGTGCGGGCCGCCGACTCCAGGGGAGTCGAGGGCACGGCGGTGTCGAGTGCGGCGGTGGTGGCGTGGCCGAAGTGGGTCGTCAGCCACTGCGCGTTGCCCGCGCCCTCGGGCGGCTCCTCCTGCGACACGACCACGTAGTCGCCGTCGGTCTCCCGCCGCAGCCGCAGCACCTGCGGGACCTCGGCGCCGCCGCACTCCACCAGGTGCCCCGCGCGCACCCCGTACTCCAGGCACAGCGTGCTGACACCGGCCCGTACGAGTCCGTCCCGCTCGTCGAGGTCCAGCGCCCACGCCCGGCAGAACCACCGGGCCCCGAGCCCGGGCTCGCCCTCCCCGTACCCGGTGCCGCGCGCCTGGTCCACGAGCCGCGCCTCGACGGCCGGCCGCACCCGGCTCCACAGGTCCGTGTCGACGTCCACCGGCCGCGACGCCCAGGCACCGGTCGCCACCAGCAGCACTGCCGCGCCCCCGCCGACCACCCATCTGCCCGCAGACATCCCCATGTGTCCTCCCCGGCCCGCTCCCGCCAGTCAAGACAACCGAGCGGGGCCCGAGGTTGCCTCGGCCTCCCTTGATCGTCCCTGGTTGAGGCACACTGGACGTTTGGCCCGTGCGGAAGGATGCATGTACGTGAACGGTCCTCTCATCGTCCAGTCCGACAAGACCCTGCTGCTCGAGGTCGACCACGAGCAGGCCGACGAGTGCCGTCGGGCCATCGCGCCGTTCGCCGAGCTGGAGCGGGCGCCCGAGCACATCCACACCTACCGGGTGACACCGCTCGGTCTGTGGAACGCGCGCGCCGCCGGGCACGACGCCGAGCAGGTGGTCGACGCGCTGGTGCAGTACAGCCGGTATCCGGTGCCGCACGCCCTGCTCGTCGACGTCGCCGAGACGATGGACCGGTACGGGCGGCTCACGCTCAGCAAGCACCCCGCCCACGGGCTCGTGCTCACCACCACCGACCGGCCGGTGCTGGAGGAGATCCTGCGCTCGAAGCGGATCATCCCGCTGGTCGGGGCGCGGCTCGACCCGGACACCGTGGCCGTGCACCCCTCCGAGCGCGGGCAGATCAAGCAGACGCTGCTGAAGCTGGGCTGGCCCGCCGAGGACCTCGCGGGGTACGTCGACGGCGAGGCGCACGCGATCGAGCTGGACGAGGACGGCTGGGCGCTCAGGCCCTACCAGAAGCAGGCCGTGGAGAACTTCTGGCACGGCGGCAGCGGCGTCGTGGTGCTGCCCTGCGGTGCCGGTAAGACTCTCGTCGGCGCCGGAGCCATGGCACAGGCAAAGTCGACCACCCTCATCCTCGTCACCAACACCGTCTCGGCCCGGCAGTGGAAGCACGAGCTCATCAAGCGGACCTCCCTGACCGAGGAGGAGATCGGCGAGTACAGCGGGACGCGGAAGGAGATCCGGCCCGTCACCATCGCCACCTACCAGGTGCTGACGACCCGGCGGAAGGGCGTCTACCCGCACCTCGAACTCTTCGACTCCCGGGACTGGGGGCTCATCCTCTACGACGAGGTGCACCTGCTGCCGGCGCCCGTCTTCAAGTTCACCGCCGACCTCCAGGCCCGGCGCAGGCTCGGACTGACCGCGACCCTCGTGCGGGAGGATGGGCGGGAGTCGGACGTGTTCTCCCTGATCGGGCCCAAGCGGTTCGACGCCCCGTGGAAGGAGATCGAGGCGCAGGGCTACATCGCGCCGGCCGACTGCGTCGAGGTGCGGGTGAACCTCACCGACTCCGAGCGGCTCGCCTACGCCACCGCCGAGCAGGAGGAGAAGTACCGCTTCTGTGCCACGACCGCGACGAAGCGGAAGGTCACGGAGGCTCTGGTACGACGGTTCGCGGGCCAGCAGATCCTGGTGATCGGGCAGTACATCGACCAGCTCGACGAACTCGGCGAGCACCTGAACGCCCCCGTCATCAAGGGCGAGACCTCCAACGCCCAGCGCGAGAAGCTCTTCGACGCCTTCCGTCAGGGCGAGATCAGCGTGCTGGTGGTGTCCAAGGTCGCGAACTTCTCCATCGACCTGCCGGAGGCGACCGTCGCCATCCAGGTCTCGGGCACCTTCGGCTCCCGCCAGGAGGAGGCTCAGCGGCTCGGCAGGGTCCTGCGCCCGAAGGCGGACGGCCACCAGGCGCACTTCTACTCCGTGGTCGCCCGCGACACCATCGACCAGGACTTCGCCGCGCACCGCCAGCGGTTCCTGGCGGAACAGGGGTACGCCTACCGGATCGTGGACGCGGACGAGCTGCTCGCGGACAGCTGACCGGCGGCTGTCTGCGGGCTACCTGCGGCGGTTACCTGCGGCGGACGCCGGCTTCCTCGCCGTACTCGCCGAGTATGACGACGTCGAAGGCGGCGCCGGCGAAGACGCGGACCGCCCGCAGGGCGTTGCCCAGGCGGTGGGTCCTGTGGGTGTCGGAGAGGGGGGTCGCCCCGGACGGGCGACCGGGGGCTGGGGTGAAGGTCGCTGCGCTCATGCCTCCATAGTGGCTTTCGGGGCATAAGGAGGGCATCGGTCCCAGGTAGCCACTTCGTGTGCTACCTGAGTACAGCCTGCGGGTGGAGCCACCCCGAGAGGAGGAGGGGCGATCCCTTAGGGGCTCGGGATATTCGGTAGGGGCCCGGAATATTCGTTGGCCCCCTCGCCTCCCCTCCCTCTAGAATCTCCGCTCTTGCCCGCCTCCCTCACGGAGTGCCGCCGCCCGGACGGAAACCGGTCGGCATCCCACCACGCGGCCCGCAGCACCTTCGGAGGCACCCCCTTGTCCAGGCCGTCCACTCCCGTGCCCGCAGACGACGACCCCCTCGCCCGCGAACGCTCCCACCTCGCCGGCTCCCGCGCCGCACTGCGCGCCATGCGCGAGGACGTCGAGTCGCTGGACATCAAGGACGTCACCGCGAACTGGGTCAACGCCGAGGTCCTGGCCCGCCAGATCGACGACCGGATCAAGGCGCTGGCCGACCTCAGCGACACCCCGCTGTTCTTCGGCCGCCTCGACTATCTGCACTCCCCCGGCGCCGACCGGGCCGAGGGCGCGGACGGAGAGCGCTTCTACATCGGCCGCCGGCACGTCCACGACCACGACGGCGACCCGATGGTGATCGACTGGCGGGCGCCGGTCTCGCAGCCGTTCTACCGGGCGTCCAAGAAGGACCCGATGGACGTCGGGCTGCGCCGCCGTTTCGGCTACACGCGCGGCGAGATCACCGCCTACGAGGACGAGCACCTCTCCGACCCCGCCGAGGCCGCGGCCACCAGCAAGCTGCTCCAGCAGGAGATCGAGCGTCCGCGCGTCGGCCCGATGCGCGACATCGTGGCGACCATCCAGCCCGAGCAGGACGAGATCGTACGGTCCGGTCTCGGCGGCACGGTCTGTGTGCAGGGAGGCCCCGGCACCGGGAAGACCGCGGTCGGCCTGCACCGCGTCGCCTATCTCCTCTACGCCCACCGCGAGCGGCTCGCCCGCACCGGCACCCTCGTCATCGGGCCGAACCGGTCCTTCCTGCACTACATCGAGCAGGTGCTGCCCGCGCTGGGTGAGTTGTCGGTGAAGCAGGCGACAGTCGACGACCTGGTGGCGGCGGGCCTGGAGGTACGCGGCACCGATGACGCGGCCGCCGCGGTCCTCAAGGGCGACGCGAGGATGGCTCAGGTGCTCCGGCGGGCCGTCTACGCGCATGTGACGATGCCCACCGAGCCGGTGATGGTGGTGCGCGGGTCGCGCAGGTGGCGGGTCCCGGCGTACGAGATCGAGGAGATCGTGCGGGAGTTGCTCGACCGGGGCATCCGGTACGGCGCCGGTCGGGAAGCCCTTCCGCAGCGGATCGCGCATGCCGTGCTGGTGCAGATGGAGCGGTCCGGGGAGGCGCCGGACGACCGGGTGCAGGACGCGGTGGCCCGCAACCCGGCGGTGAAGGCGGCGGTGAAGGCGATCTGGCCGCCGGTGGATCCGGCGAAACTGGTGCTCCGGCTGCTGACGGACGCGGACTTCCTCGCCGTGCACGCGGACGGGATCCTCGACGAGGACGAGCGCAAGACGATCCTGTGGGCGAAGCCGGTGCGGTCGGTGAAGTCGGCCAAGTGGTCTTCCGCGGACGCGGTGTTGATCGACGAGGCGACGGACATCGTGGAGCGCACGCACTCGCTGGGGCATGTGGTGCTCGACGAGGCGCAGGACCTCTCCCCGATGCAGTACCGCGCGGTCGGCCGCCGCTGCTCGACCGGTTCGGCGACGGTCCTCGGCGATCTGGCGCAGGGCACCACGCCGTGGGCGACGCGGAGTTGGGGCGAGGCGCTGGCCCACCTCGGCAAGGCGGACGGGGTGATCGAGGAGCTGACGGCCGGTTTCCGCGTCCCGACGGACGTCATCACGTATGCCTCCCGGCTCCTCCCGCACATCGCACCGGGTCTGGCCCCGGTCGCGTCGGTCCGTGAGAACCCGGGCTTCTTCGACGTGCGGGGGATCTCCGGTACGGGCGAAGTGGTCGCCGCGTGCGAGGAGTTGCTGCGCAACGAGGGTTCGACGGGTCTGATCGCGGCGGACGCCCGCGTCCCGGCTCTCGCCGAGGCGCTGACGGCGGCGGGGGTCCCGTATCTCGCCCCGGGCGAGGAGACCACGGCCGAGACCCGCCTGACCCTGGTCCCGGCGTCCCTCGCCAAGGGCCTCGAGTACGACTACGTCGTCCTGGACGAGCCGCAGGCGGTGGTGGACGGCGAACCGGACGAACGCACGGGCCTGCGGCGGCTGTACGTGGCCCTGACCCGAGCGGTGTCGGGCCTGATCGTGACCCACACGGCACCGCTGCCTGCGGCGCTGGCCGGGTAGGGCGCCGCGTCGGGGCTGGTCGGCGGCACGTTCCGAGCGGCGAGGCCGGGGGAGGACGGGGCTGTGTTCTGTCCGGCGATCACCGTGGGGGGCGGTGCGTTCCTGGGCGTTGGCTGAGCCACGCCCGGCCTCCGCGCCCCGCCGCCCCGCATCCTCGTAGCGCCCCCTCACCCCTGGTCCACCGCCCGCCGCCACTCCGCGACCGCCGCCACCGACACCGGCGCCTCCCAGCCCCCCGGCCTCGCCGCCCCGCCGATGTGGAACGCGTCGATCCCGGCCGCCCGGAGTCCCGGGACGTGGTCCAGCCGGAGGCCTCCGCCCACCAGGAGCTGTGGCTCGTACCCCGGCTCGCCCGCCCTCGACGCCTCCGCGAGGAGCACCGGCAGGCCCTCGTCGACGCCCGCCGCCGAGCCCGCGGTGAGGTAGGTGTCCAGGCCCGGGAGGTCCGCCAGCTGCTTGCGCAGGGCGTCCCGGTCCGCCGCGTGGTCGATGGCACGGTGGAAGGTCCAGCGGCACCCGTCCAGCGCCCCGACGACCCACTCCACGGCCCGCAGGTCCACCTCGCCGTCCGCGTCCAGGAACCCCAGCACGAACTCCTCGGCCCCGGCGTCCCGCACCTGCCCCGCCGCCCGGACCACCCGCGAGACGTCCCCGGCGCCGAACCCGCCCGACAACCGCAGCATCACCCGCAGCGAGATGTCCACGGCCCCCCGGATCTCCGCGACCGTGGCGACCGTCGGCGTCAGGCCGTCCGCCGCCATGTCGGTCACCAGTTCCAGCCGGTCCGCGCCTCCGGCCTGGGCGGCGATCGCGTCCTCGGCGTCGAGGGCGATCACCTCCAGGACTGCACGCTTGCTCATGGGACCCCATTCGTCGACGGTCTCGGGCGGCTACAGGTCTTACAGGTCTTACAGGTCTAGTCCAATTCCAGAATACGCCGCTACGGGGTCCCCCTCACCAGTGCGTCTCAGCCGACCCTTCACCGGACCGTCGTAAGCCGCGGGACAATGAGGGCATGGCCGATCTCGATGACCTCCGCGACCGTTTCGTCCGTGCTCTGGAGAGCGCCCGAGCCGGTGACGGTCCCGACCCGGTGCCGTACGCCGACAACCTCCTCGCCCGCTGGCAGGAGCCGCAGCGGCGCTACCACACGCTCGCCCACCTGACGGCGGTCCTCGACCACATCGACGTGCTGGAGGAGTACGCGGACGACCCGGACCTGGTGCGTCTGGCGGCCTGGTTCCACGACGCCGTCTACCTCCCGGACCGCTCGGAGAACGAGGAACGCTCCGCCCGCCTCGCCGAACGCGCCCTCCCCGAGGCCGGGCTCCCGCAGGAAGGCACGGCCGAAGTCGCCCGCCTCGTCCGTCTCACCACCGCCCACGATCCCGCCGACGACGACCGCGACGGCCAGGTCCTCTGCGACGCCGACCTCGCGATCCTCGCCGCCCCGCCCGCCGCGTACGCCGCCTACACGGCCGCCGTCCGCGAGGAGTACGGCTTCGTCCCAACCGACGCCTTCCGCGAGGGGCGGTCCGCGATCCTGCGCCAACTGCTGGATCTGCCGCGCCTTTTCAGGACGCCGTACGGAGAGCGCGAGTGGGAGGCCACGGCCCGCTACAACCTCGCCTCGGAGCTGGAAATGCTGTCGCTCTGAGGCGTCCGGCGTCATAGCCTGCCCGCATGGCAGACATGGGCGGGGACGTGGGCGGACAACGGGTGACGGAGGCCGTCGCGGACGCGGTGGCGGTGCTGCGGCCCGCGGTGGACCGGGACTGGACGGCCGTGAAGCCGGCCGGGATGGAGTGGACCGTCCACGAGACGGCCTTCCACATCTGCGGCTGCCTGATCTCGTACGCCGCGAACCTGGCCGGAGGCGCCCAGGACGACTACATCCCCTTCGACATCACCCTCGACGAGGGCACCGACAACACGGGCCTGCTGCATGTCCTGGAGACAGCCGGCGCCCTGCTCGCCGCGGCGGTCCGCACCGCGCCCCGCGAGGCCCGCGCCTTCCACCCGGCCCCCTTCCGCAGCGCGAACCGCGTGGGCTTCGCCGCGATGGGCATCGCCGAGGTCCTCCTGCACACGTACGACATCACGGCCGGTCTGGGCCTGGACTACGAGCCCCCCGCCCACCTCCCCGAGTACGTCCTCACCCGGATCTTCCCCGAGGTCCAGCCCGGCCCCGACCCCTGGCGCACCCTCCTGTGGGCCACCGGCCGCGGCGACCTGCCCGGCCGTGCCCCGCGCACCCAGTGGCGCTGGAGCAACAACCTCGTCCTGCCCACCGAGCGGCTGACCCTCCAGGGCGTCACCCCCGCGTCCGCCGCCGAACTGGCCGCAGGCGGCGACGGTGACTTCGAGTGGGTCGAGGACGGCCCCTTCGAGGGCACCCGCGAGGCCGCCGGCATGGCCATCAAGGCCTACGAGGCGGGCGTCCACCGCCCGGAGTTCGGCCTCTTCGTCCTCGTACGACGGGAGGACGGCCGCGCGATCGGCGGCATGGGCTTCCACGGCGTCCCCGACGAGAACGGCCGCGCGGAGGTCGGCTACGACCTCGCCGAGAGCGCCCGCGGCCAGGGCTACGCCACCGAGGCCCTGCGCGCCCTGAGCGACTGGGCCCTGGCCCGCGACGACGTGCGCAGCCTCTGCGCCACCATCGAGCCCGACAACGCGGCCTCGCAGCGGGTCATCGCCCGCGCCGGGTTCGTCCGGGCGACCGTGGACGAGGAGCAGGTGTACGGGGAGGCGGAGCCGGGGCTACGGCTGTACGTCCTGCCCGGCGGGGCCGGTTGACCACGCGCGGCCTTTGGGGCGACGCAGTCCCGCCCCCGTGAGCAGCCGCACCACCTCCCGGCTGCTCACCTCCACCGCGCCCGCCGCCACCACGTCGGCGTACCGGTGTGACGGGATGTCGTAGTGGTCGCGCTCGAAGGCGCGCCTGGGGACGCCCGCCTCCTCGGCGAACGCGTGCAGTTCCTCGAAGGAGGCGTCGCTGACCAGGTGGGACCACATGCGGCCGTGGCCCGGCCAGGTGGGCGGGTCGACGTAGACGGTCACGAGGGGGTGATCCCGCCCGCCGCGGTCCCGAGCGAGCCGACCGCCGCGACCTGCACGCCCGCCTTGTGGCACACCCAGTGCGGGTCGGGGCCCAGTTCCGGCTCGACCTCCAGGGCGTGCGGGTCACCGGAGCCGCACACCGGGCACAGGGGCCAGCGGCCGTAGCGCTCCAGCAGCGCGTCCTGGACGTCCTGGGCGACCAGCCCCGCGACGAATTCCGCGCCCTCGGGCCACTGCTCCACCCACCAGCGGCGCTGTACGACGGAGTCCTCGACCATCGACACCACGTCCGGGGCGGCGACCTCGCCCGCGGCCAGGTCGGCGAGGACACGGGCGCGGGCGGTGTGCAGGCTCTGCTCAAGTGGATTGATGGACTCCATGGAGCCATTGTGCGGCCTCTTGACCACGATCCGAGCTGAAAATATCTTTCCTGTGTGCCTCAGCAAGTGAAGGAAATTTTCGGCAGCGCTCTCGCCGCGAAGGTGCGCACGCTGGGCCCGTCCATGACCCGTTCCATGCAGCGGGTCGCCGAGGCCGTCGCGAAGGACCCCGCGGGGTGCGCGGCGCTCACCGTCACGGGCCTCGCGGAACTGACCGGGACCAGCGAGGCGACGGTCGTGCGGACGGCCCGGGTGCTCGGGTATCCCGGCTACCGCGACCTGCGGCTCGCCCTCGCCGGGCTGGCCGCGCAGCAGCAGTCGGGGCGGTCGCCCGCGATCACCACGGACATCGCGGTGGACGATCCGATCGCGGACGTCGTCGCCAAGCTCGCCTACGACGAGCAGCAGACCCTCGCGGACACGGCGGCCGGTCTCGACACCGTGCAGTTGGGGGCGGCGGTCGCCGCGACGGCCTCGGCGCGGCGGATCGACGTGTACGGCGTGGGGGCCTCCGGTCTCGTCGCGCAGGACCTCACCCAGAAGCTGCTGCGGATAGGGCTGATAGCGCAGGCGCACAGTGACCCGCACCTGGCCGTGACGAACGCCGTGCAGCTGCGCGCGGGGGATGTCGCCATCGCGATCACGCACTCGGGCTCGACCGGGGACGTCATCGAGCCGTTGCGGGTGGCGTTCGAGCGCGGGGCCACGACCGTCGCCATCACCGGGCGGCCGAACGGGCCGGTGGCGCAGTACGCCGACCAGGTGCTGACCACATCCACGGCCCGGGAGAGTGAGCTGCGGCCGGCCGCGATGTCGTCCCGGACCAGTCAGTTGCTGGTGGTGGACTGTCTGTTCGTGGGGGTGGCGCAGCGGACGTACGAGACGGCGGCGCCGGCGCTCTCCGCGTCCTACGAGGCACTGGCGCACCGGCACCGCCGGTAGATACGAGTCACCCGCGTCACTTGCCAGACGTCGGTCACGAAGAAAGAGCCGATCCCCCATGACCTCCACCTCCGATCCCCGCGATCTGCAGGCTCAGTTGGAGTCACTGACCACCGAGGCCTTCCGGCCCGAGCTGGCCGACATCGACCGGTTGCCGACCCTCGACATCGCCCGGCTGATGAACGGCGAGGACGCCTCCGTGCCCGCCGCGGTGTCCCGGCAGCTGCCGCGGATCGCCGCCGCCATCGACGCGATCGCCGACCGGATGGCCCGTGGCGGCCGACTGGTCTACGCCGGCGCCGGCACCGCCGGACGCCTCGGCGTGCTGGACGCCTCCGAGTGCCCGCCGACCTTCAACACGGACCCGGAGCGGGTCGTGGGCCTGATCGCGGGCGGCCGGGAAGCGTTGGTCACGTCCGTGGAGGGGGCGGAGGACTCCGCGGAGCTGGCGCGGGCCGACCTCGACGGCCTCGCGGTGACCGCCCTGGACACGGTGGTCGGGGTGTCCGCCTCCGGTCGTACCCCTTATGCCGTCGGAGCGGTGGAACACGCCCGCGCGCAGGGGGCGTTGACGGTCGGCCTGTCCTGCAACGCGGACAGCGCGCTCGCCGCGGCCGCGGAGCACGGCATCGAGGTGGTCGTGGGCCCCGAGCTGCTCACCGGTTCGACCCGGCTCAAGGCGGGCACGGCCCAGAAGCTCGTCCTCAACATGCTGTCGACGATCACGATGATCCGGCTCGGCAAGACCTACGGAAACCTGATGGTCGACGTCCGCGCCTCCAACGACAAGCTGCGCGCCCGCTCCCGCCGTATCGTCGCCCTCGCCACCGGCGCCGACGACGAGGAGGTCGAGCGGGCCCTGGCCGCCACGGACGGCGAGGTCAAGAACGCGATCCTGACGATCCTGGCCGACATCGACGGCCCCACGGCGGCCCGCCTGCTGGCGGAGTCGGGGGGCCACCTGCGGGCGGCACTGGCGGCGACGGCCGGCTAGTGCTGTTCCCCTTTGCGGCGGAGAAGCCCGAGCCTACGCCCGGGGTGTGCCGTCCCAGCGCCATGTGGTGAGACGAGGGCGTCCGGGTAGTTCGGCACGTCCGGTGGCCCACAGGAGGGTGAGCCAGGGGTCCGTGGGCGACGGTGCGTCCGGAAACAGCCGGGCGAGCACCCGAGAGCACAGATCGGCAGGCGGGCTCCATGCGAGACCGAGCCCTTGTGCCAGGTCGTGCGTGTGCACCAGGGTCTCCACGATCCCCATCGCGGCGAAGCCCTCGGGGTCCGAGACGCCGAAGACGTGGTAGGCGCGGCGCTGCGGAGGCGTCGTGCGCACCATGGCGACCAGCAGCGCGCCGCTCGCTTCCAGGACCTGCAACAGGCCGGCGGGCCCCGCCTCGCGGTCCGCGTGAATGGCGTTCGCCGGGCCGCCGGGCCGCCGGCTCTCCCACACGAAGGGCACCTCACCGTCCAAGGGCGGTGTTTCGGGGCCCAGTTGCGCAGCGTAGGCGAAGAGGTCATCGCTGAGGTGCTCGACGGTTTCCCAGCAGTCCCATTCCAGCGAACCGGCCTTGCCTTCCCACGCGGCCGGGGGCGCCTCACGAAGGACTGCCACAGCGAGTCGCACGGCGAGGTCGAGGTCGTCCGCGGTGACGGGGGGTTGGGAGAGGTCAGTATCGGCTGATCGGGACATGGCAGGACCGTACCTCGTCCGGAGGGAGCGACCCCTCCTTTTTTGATCACCGGCCCAGCAGCCCGGCAAGGCTCGCGGTCACGGCACTGGCGGGCTCAGCGGCGGACGAGGATCGCGTGGGTCACGTTCGGTGAGCTGACCAGCTCGGACACCCGGTAACCGTCGACCCCCTCGCCCAGGTCGTCGAGCAGCCGCTCGCCGCGGCCGATGAGGAGCGGGGCGATCGCCAGGTGCAGCTCGTCGATCAGTCCGGCGCGCAGATACTGCCGGATGACCGCCGCCCCGCCGCCGATCCGGACGTCCTTGCCGCCCGCGGCGTCGAAGGCGCGCCGGAGCACCTCCTCCGGCGGCTCGTCGGTGAAGTGGAAGGTGGTTCCGCCGGCCATCTCCAGTGCCGGGCGCGGATGGTGGGTGTGGACGAAGACGTCGTGGTGGTAGGGCGGGTTGTCGCCCCACCAGCCCTGCCAGGACTCGTCCTCCCACGGCCCGCGCTGCGGACCGAACATGTTCCGCCCCATGATCGTGGCGCCGACTTTCTGATCACCGCGGACGAAGTAGTCGACGTCGGTTCCGGTCTTCCCGGCGGCCGCGTCCTCCGACGCGGACATGAACCAGCTGTGCAACTCGTCGCCCCAGCCGACGCCGTCGCCGAACGGGGCGTCCAGCCGCTGGTTCGGACCGGCCATGAAGCCGTCGAGGGAGATCGTCACGTTGTGGACCCGGACCTTGGGCATGGCCTGCACCTCTCGTGTGGTGGCGTGCTCTCACCCGTGCGTCGTTCAGAGCCTGCCTGGATCGACATCCCCGCGCACCTTTTTCCAGACGAGGGTGTAGCGCCAGAAGAGCCGCCGCCGCAGCCGGACCCCGGGAAGGATGCGACGGGCTTCCCGGACGAACTCGGTGTACGGAACGTCGGCCGGGCGGGTCGGGGCGGTCATCGCGACGGGACGCCGTGGAGCCGTACGTCCCCTGTTCTTCACCCAACCGGTGACCAGGTTGAGCGGGACGGAGACGAGGCCGAGGAGTGCCTGGACGCGGGTGTCTTCCTGCGTCAGCCCGACGATCACCAGGGTCCCACCGGGAGCCAACTGCTGCCGGAAGCGGGTGAGGGTCTCGGTCAGGGGGAGGTGGTGGAGGACGGCGACGCAGGTGATGACGTCGTAGGGGGCACCCTCGTCGTACGACAGCGCGTCCGCGACGGAGAAGGTGACGGGGAGGCCGGGATCGGTCAACTCCCTTGCCACGTCGATGATGCGCACGTCGACGTCGATGCCGTGCACCTGATGCGCACGGGTGGCCAGCAGCCGGGCGAGGTCTCCGGAACCGCAGCCGACGTCCAGCGCACGCTCGAAGCGACGGGGCAGCCGGCGCATGAGCCACGGGTGGAAGTGGGCGTTGTGGGACCACGGGTGCGCGTCGTTGAAGCGGGCGAGGGCTCGGAGGACTCGGGGATAAGGATGGCCATGGGGGTGCAACCGCCTCATCAAGATCAGCCGTCGGCCTTCCCTCGCGGAACGACCCACTCCGTGGGCTGCCCGGTCACCGCGGCGATGGTGTCGAAGCCGGCGTCGTAGTGAAGAACGGTGGCCTTGTGGCGTTCGGCCGTGGCGGCGATCAACAGGTCCGGCACCGAGGCCGCCCTATGGTGCCCCTTCTCGGCCAGTAGCGCCTGAACCTCGACGGCCCGCGTACCGATCTCGTCCGTCAGCGGCAACCACTCGAACCCGCGGCGAACCGAGCGTCCTGCGGCATGGCTCTCCGCATTCCGGGCGCTGTAGAGGATCTCCAGATCGATCACGGCACAGGTCGCGATCAGACCTCCTTCGACAAGAGGCCCGAGGACAGCCCTGACGGAGGGATGCCGGGCCCGTGCCCAGACACTCTTGTCGACCAGGTACTTCGCTAGCGCCATGCACCCGCCATCACTTCCGGGTCGGTGAGGTCGTCGAAATGGCCCTCGTCGAGCATCTCCATGAAGCGTCGCCGCTTGGCCGCGGCCACGAACTCCGCCAGAGCGCCGTTGATGGTGGCCCGCTTGGTGGTCGTGCCCAGTATTTCGGCGGCCTCAGCAAGAAGCACATCATCAAGGTCGATCATGGTGCGTGACATCGCCACCTCCGAGCATATGATTCCCGAAAAACAGTATGCACGCTTCTTCGTGAAACGCTTGCCTAGCCGACGCAGGTCCATATGCGACGTCATGAGCGACGTGCCTCCCGGTTCCGACTCCGCACCCTGGCCCGCAGTACGTCGGCCTGGGGGGCGGCCCCGGTGGACTCCGGCGGACAGTCCCACTCCCGCCCGCCGCCGAGGGGCCTGAGCTGCACCCTTCCCCCCAGGTGCCCCCTCACCTCCCCCACGCGTCCGTCTCGCTCGTCGACGACGTACGACCCCACCGGCGGCCGTTCCCCGCGCAGTACGGACGCCAGCCGCTCGGCCGTCCGTACGTTGCAGCGCCCCAGGTCGACCAGCGGGAAGGGCTCGTCACCGGCGCCGGTGAGGGGGTCGACAGCGAGGGACGGCAACACGACTCCTACGCCGGTGAGCGCCTCCCGCAGGGACTCCAGGACTTCTTGGGTGGACCGCACGCTTCCTCCATCGGCACGCTGGGTTGGTGATTCGCGACACAGCGTGTCCGGTGCGGCCCTAACCTGGCCAGACAGGGCATCCCAACAACCTCGTCTGCTGGATCGGGAGCTGGGCATGGCAGGACCGAAGGATCTGGACCCGTCGTCGTCACCGAGGGCGCTGCTGGGCGCGGAGTTGCGGCACGCGCGCGAGAAGGCCGGCCTGAGCCAGGAGGAACTGGGGCAACGGCTGTTCGTGAGCGGGTCGTTCGTGGGGCAACTGGAGTCGGGCACGCGGAGGATGCAAGCGGAGTACGCACGGTTGCTGGATGAGGTGTTGGGGACGGAGGACTTCTTCCGGCGGAATTGCCGGGCGTCGGCCAAGTCCAAGTATCCGGAGCACTTTGCGGAGGCGGCGGAGGCGGAGGCCGGGGCAACGGAGATCAGGGAATACGTGCAGCTCCTGATCCCCGGCCTGCTCCAGACGCCCGCATACGCACGGGCCGTGTGCCGCGCTTATCAGCCGACAGCCAAGGAAGAGGAGATCGAAGAGTTGGTGACAGCCCGGGTGGAGCGTGCCCGGGTCCTCGGCGATCCAACAGCGCCTCTGTTGTGGGCGGTGATTGACGAGGCGGCGCTGCGTAGGGCGGTGGGCGGACGCAAGGTGATGGCGGAGGCGCTGCGTCATCTCGCCGAGCTGGCCCGGCGAGGTCGGGCCATCGTGCAGGTGCTCCCTTTCGAGGCGGGAGCGCACGCCGCGATGGAAGGCTCCCTCAAGTTGATGGACTTCGAGGACGCCCCTCCACTGGTGTACTTCGAGGGGGTCGGCACTGGGCGGCTGGAGGACGATCCGGTCATCGTCAGACACCAGCGCTTCACCTACCAACTCCTCACGGCTTACGCCCTCTCCCCGCAGAACTCCCTGGCTCTCATCGAGGCGATGGCGCAGGATTACGCCCATGAGGAACACCCCTGAGTCCTGGCGCAAGTCGACGTACAGCGGCGGCAGCGGAGGCAACTGCCTGGAAGTGGCCGTGAGCCACCCCACCGCCGTCCGCGACTCCAAGAACCCCCACGGCCCGAAGCTCGTGTTCCGGCCGGAGGCATGGTCGGCGTTCGTGGCGGCCGCCGCTCGCGACCACTGGACCGAGTAGCGGGCCCCCGAAGAACCTTCCCGCCCAAGAGGTCAGGATCTGACCTACATGCCTCCTAGCGTGTGGCCTGTCGACGGAACAGCAATCCACGGAGGGCCACACCATGACCGCCGCCACGAAGACCACCCTGCCCACCGGCGAGCGCGCCGACCTGCTGGAGGCGCTGGCCAAGCAGCGGCACTTCCTGCGCTTCACCACCCGTGACCTCACCGACGAGCAGGCCGGGAAGCGGACCACCGTCAGCGAACTGTGTCTCGGTGGTCTGATCAAGCACGTCACGTCGGTGGAACGAAACTGGGTGCGCTTCATTCAGGACGGTCCGTCGTCCATGGGCGACTTCACCGCCATGACCGAGGACGACTGGGCCCGACGGGCCGACGAGTTCCGGATGCTCCCGGGCGAGACTCTGGCCGGCGTACTGGCCGCCTACGCGGAGACGGCCGACCGGACGGACGAGCTGGTCGCCACCCTGCCCGACCTGGACGCCGCCCATCCGCTGCCCAAGGCCCCGTGGTTCGAGGCCGGGGCGCAGTGGTCGGCCCGCAGGGTGCTGCTGCACATCATCGCCGAGACGGCCCAGCACGCGGGTCACGCCGACATCGTCCGAGAGTCCCTGGACGGCGCCAAGAGCATGGGCTGACCGGTCCCGAAGCTCAAGCCTCCAGCTCCGAGCCCTCTTTTCAAGGAATGGGTGGAGGGCTCCAACCCGCCCACCCACCCCGCGTGTTGACGTGAAGCGACCGGCTTGCCACGGACAGTCACGATCGTCTAGCGTGCCCGGACAACGAACAGCCCCCGTCAGGTGCTAGCAACACCTGCGGGGGCTTGACCGCCGAGATCGAAGAGGCCGATCCCGTGGCTGACGCCAAGCTTAGTCCTGCCTTCCTGCCCGCGCACGCATCCCCGCACCCCATGGCCAAGCCGGGATACGGCAAACGCTCCGTCCCCGGCCAACACGCCCGCACCGCGCACGACTTCGCCCACCTTCCGCCCCGCGAAGCCGCCATCGCCGCGTACCTGGACCGTCTCGCCGACGGCACCGACATCTCCGTAAAGACGCTGGCCAAGCAGCTGCCGTACGGACAGTGCGCCCTCGGCACGGCCCTCAACCGCCTCCAGCGGGCAGGCCACTTGCGCCGGGGGCGCGAACGCCTGGACTCCGCTTCCGGAGGGCATCGCTGGATCACCCGATCGTGGTGGTCCCGTACCGCACGCGACGACGACTGGTGGGCGGCCTTCACGAGGGGTGACGTACCGGAGGAACCACCGAACCGCCCACCCACCCGCTCCCGCGCCCACATCCTCCTCGCCGCGCTGGGCCGCGAGACCCCCTCGCTGTCCCTCTCCGCCGCCGACTGCGCGGCCCTCGCCCCGCTGGTGGGGGTGTGGTTCGACCGGGGGGTGAGCGAGGAGGCCGTACGCCATGCCCTGACCAACGGCCTGCCGACCCCGGTCCACCACCCGGCCGCCCTGCTCCGCCGCCGCCTGACCGACAAACTCCCACCGGAGCCCCCGCCCGAACGACCGCCCCACCGGATCCTGGAGTGCGCGGAGTGCAGAGTCCCCGGGCCTCCGGAGGCCCTGCCGGGGGGCGTATGCAATAGCTGCCGGGACGGATACGCCCCCGCGCGCCCCGGCGCACTCCTGCCCGCCTCCGAGATCCACGCCCGCGCGAACCAGATCCGGGCCGCGCTGTCCCTGAAGCGAGAAGAAGGGACGCCCGTATGACCGCCCCTACGGTCCGCCGACACCGCCCCGGGGCACCATGGAGGGGAGGAGGCGACGCCATGACCCCCAGCACCGCTGAGCGTCCGCAGATGTCCGTCGAGGACTTCGAGGAGCTTGCCCGCAGGGCCCCGCAACACGTGGAGCTCGAACTCGTCCACGGGCGGCTGTATGTCAAAGGCGATCGCATCTCGGTCGAGGACTTCGAGGAGCTTGCCCGCAGAGCCCCCAAGGGTGTCCATCTTGAACTCATCGATGGAAAGCTAGAGGTCAAGCCGGTGCCCGACCAGCGCCACCGGGCCATCGTGGTGTGGCTCACCCGGCTGTTCATGCGGGAGCGCCCCGATCTGGCCCTGTACCCCGAGCAAGGACTCAGGGTGGGTGCGTACCGCAAGGGGCACGCCTGCGCGGACGGCGCGCTGGCGCCGTTCGACCACTTCATCGCGCAGGAGGGGGACTGGGCCGATCCGGAGGGTGTCCTCATGGTGGTCGAGGTCACCTCCCACGACCGTGACACCGACCGCCGTGACCGGGTCGACAAGGTTCGCGGGTACGCGGAAGCGGGTATCCCCGTCTACCTGCTCGTCGACCGGGACATCGACGCGCTCACCGTGTACAGCGACCCGCGCAATGGGACGTACCAGCGAAGCCCGGCCTACCCGTACGGATCCGTGGTCGAACTCCCGGCACCCGTCGGCGTCACCCTGGATACCGAAAAACTCAAGGATTACGCAGACTGACACCATGAACCACGCCCAGCTCACCGCTCTAGGCCGCGCCCTCCGTCTCCTCGGCGAGCACGGCGAGTCGGTCACCGGCGACACTCCGGACGCCAAGCTGCACGAGGTCAGGACCGACCTCAAG
Source organism: Streptomyces sp. NPDC058307 (assembly GCF_042880295.1). NCBI lineage: Bacteria > Bacillati > Actinomycetota > Actinomycetes > Kitasatosporales > Streptomycetaceae > Streptomyces > Streptomyces sp. NPDC058307. Next base: position 23,880 of record NZ_JBHVYZ010000066.1, on the reverse strand, counting down.
CGGGCGCTGGAGCTGCTGGAGACCACCGTCACCACCGCCGTCCCCACCACCCGCTGCGCCGAGCACCCGAACGGCCCGGTCGACGAGAACGCCCCCGACCTGTGCCTGCTGTGCGAGACCCGGCGCCGGGCGGCCCGCCGCGCGGAGATCAACGGACCGGCCGCGCGTCCCCGCGCCGCCGAACCCACCCCCTCCCGCTACGGCGTCCGCGAGGACCGCCCCCAGCCCCAGCAGCGCTGGCTGCCGGAGCTGTGGACCGGCCAGGAGTGGCAGCTGTGCGGGACGCCGAGGCGGGACCGGCACGAGGCCGAGCTCTACCTCAACGCCCAGCGCCGCGCGCCGCGCGCCGCGATGGCGTACCGGCTGGTGCACGAGTTCACCGACTACGAGGTGCTGCGGGTGTGGGGCACCCCGGTGCGGGTGGACATCGAGCCGCTCGGCAACCTCTAGAGGCCGAACGTCCGAGAGCCCGGGGGACCTACTTCAGCAGGGGGAGCGCCGCGAAGTCGTATCCCTCCCACAGCCGCCGTGAGACCTCCTCCGGGTACGGCCGCACCTCCGGCGTGGCGTCCAGGACCTGAGTGGCGCGCCCCTCGCCGTCGTACGCCGGCCATCCCGGGTCCCCGGTCCGCGCGAAGCCCGTCCACGCCGCCTGGAAGCGCGCGGTCAGTGCCCTCGCCTCGTCCGGCACCCCGGTCCCCGCGAACAGCAGATTCCCGAGGTCCGCGTCGTACGTGCCGAACAGCAGCGGGATGTCCAGGCCGTGGCAGGCACCGAGCGCGCCGCCGAACGCCGGTGCGGCCCAGGTCAGTTCGTAGAGGTGGGCCCGCCCGCCGCCTGCGGTCTGCGCCTCGGCCAGCCTCAGGGAGGGCATGTTGAACAGCCAGTCCGTCTGCACGCGTTCGTAGAGTCCGGTCGGAGTGGCGTCCGGGAAGGCCTCACGGTAGGAGCGCTCGCCGTCCGGGCCCGGCGCGAACATCCGCAGCGCCGCGGCCGCCTGCTCCTCGGTGATCCTGCCGAGCTGTTCACCGAGGGCGAGGAAGAGCCGGTACTCGTCGCGGTTGTGCCCCACGAGCAGTTCCACGTCCCGCGCCGCGCCCGCCGCCAGCGCCTCCCAGGGGGTCGTGGACAGTACGTCGCCGTCGACGACCGGTGCGAATGGCGTCGCGGTGGGGGCCACCTGCCCCCACCGGTCGTCGTACTCGCGCATCCGCGCGCTCAACCGCTCCCCCGCCGCGGGCAGTTCCCGCGGATCCACGGCGGACAGCGCGGCGGCCGTCGGCGCCAGACCCGCCTCCTTGCCGATCTCCACGGCTATGTCCCGGGCGAGTTCGGCGGAGAAGTACGTGCCGGGCACGCTCTGTGCGACGGCCCGCCCGAACAGCCCCCGCGCGCTCGGCATCGCCAGCAGCGAGGCCACCGACCCGGCCCCGGCCGACTCCCCGAACACCGTGACCTGCCCGGGGTCCCCGCCGAACGCCGTGATGTTGTCCCGCACCCACTCCAGCGCCGCGACCTGGTCCAGCAGTCCCCGGTTCGCGGGCGCCCCCTCCAGCAGGGCGAAGCCCTCGATGCCGAGGCGGTAGTTGAGAGTCACGACGACCAGGTCGCCGGCGCGCGCGAGGTGCTGGGCGTCGTAGCCGGGGCTGCCGGAGTGGCCCAGTTTGTAGGCGCCGCCGTAGATCCACACCATCACCGGGCGGCGGGCCGCCGGGTCGGTGGCGGGCGTCCAGACGTTGACCGTGAGCCAGTCGTCCCCAGTGGGTGCGTCCAGCGCACCCGCGCGCGCCTGGAAGGCCGACTCCTGCGGAGGAGGGGGCCCGAAGGCGTACGCCTCCCGGGTCCCCTCCCAGCCCCGCACGGGCCGCGGCGCCTGGAACCGGGCCTCTCCGACCGGGGGTTCGGCGAAGGGGATGCCCCGGAAGACCACCAGTCCGTCCTCGGCGCGCCCGCGCACGGCACCGGCCGTGGTGCGTACCTGGAGATCCTCGGCTGACGTCATCGTCGAACTCCTCACGGGTCTGGGCTGTTTCGCCTCACTTCAGCCCAGGCCCCTTGCGTGAGTCAACCAAGCCGGGGAGCGTTGTCCCGTCAGCTCAAAGACTTCAGCGCGGCTGCATCGTAGGGCTGGAGTTCGTCGAAGCGGCCGGCCAGTACCTTCGTCGCCCACTCGGGGTCCTGGAGCAGTGCCCGGCCGACGGCGACCATGTCGTACTCCTCGCGCTCCAGGGCGTCGAGCAGGTCGTCGATGCCCTTGACCGGGGAGCCCTCGCCCGCGAAGCCGCGGAGGAAGTCGCCGTCGAGGCCGACCGAGCCGACGGTGATGGTGGTCCTGCCGGTGAGCTTCTTGGTCCAGCCGGCGAGGTTGAGGTCGGAGCCGTCGAACTCGGGGAGCCAGTAGCGGCGGGTGGAGGCGTGGAAGGCGTCGACACCGGCCGCGGCGAGCGGGGCGAGGATCGCCTCCAGCTCCTCCGGGGTCTCGGCGAGCCGCGCCTTGTAGGCCTCCTGCTTCCACTGCGAGTACCGGAAGATCACCGGGAACTCGGGCGACACCGTCTCACGTACGGCCGCGACGATCTCCGCCGCGAACTTCGTACGGGCGACGGGGTCACCGCCGTAGGCGTCGGTGCGGCGGTTGGTGCCCGCCCACAGGAACTGGTCGATGAGGTAGCCGTGGGCGCCGTGCAGTTCCACGCCGTCGAAGCCGATGCGCTCGGCGGCGGCCGCGGCCTCGGCGAACGCACCGATGACATCGTCCAGGTCGCGCTGGGTCATGGCCTTGCCGGTGGGCTCGTCGGCGCCGGGGCGGATGCCGGAGGGGCCGACCGCGGGGGCGTCCGGGTAGGGCTCCTTGCCCTGCTCACGCACCATGCCGATGTGCCACAGCTGCGGGACGATGGTGCCGCCCGCCGCGTGCACCTGCTCGGCGACCTTCGCCCAGCCCGCCAGCTGCTCCTCCCCGTGGAACCGCGGGACGCTGCCGCTGTTCCCGGCCGACTCGTGACCGACGTAGGTGCCCTCGGTGACGATCAGACCGACACCGGCGGCCGCGCGGCGGGAGTAGTACGACGCCACGTCCGCACCGGGGACACCGCCCGGCGAGAACATCCGGGTCATGGGCGCCATCGCGATGCGGTTCGGGACGGTCAGGCCGTTGATGTGGACCGGACGGGAGAGGATCTCGGCGGCCCGGGAGGCGGCCGGAGGCGTGGCGGGAGCGGTCACGTGGGGTACTCCTCGGTATGTGCATACGCATGGACGATTACCCAGGAGTCAACCTCCTCGTCCGCCCCAGGATTTCCCGTCGCGCTGTGACTCGGGCCACGCAGCGAAGAAGCCCGCCCCACGAGTGTGGGGCGGGCTTCTTGTGGAGCGCCGGGCAGGCCTTGCACCTGCATCTCCCCGCAGGAAGCGGGGCGTCTTTCCTTGGACCACCAACGCGTAGTCGGCCGACGGGAGTTCACGTCGGGCGGCTCGTGATCAAGCATAGCGCAAGAAATGACCGGGGGCGGCCACCTCCTGTTCCCAGGAAGTGCCGCCCCCGCCAAGGACGTTGACCTACCGTCGGGCCTGGTGGCCCGGGGTGGATCAGAAGTCCATGTCACCGCCGGGCATACCGCCACCGGCGGGCGCGGCGGCCTTCTCCGGCTTGTCGGCGATGACGGCCTCGGTGGTGAGGAACAGCGCGGCGATGGAGGCGGCGTTCTGCAGGGCAGAGCGGGTCACCTTCGCCGGGTCGATGATGCCTTCGGCGATCATGTCGACGTACTCACCGGTCGCGGCGTTCAGGCCGTGGCCGACGGGCAGGTTGCGCACCTTCTCGACGATGACGCCACCCTCGAGACCACCGTTGACGGCGATCTGCTTGAGCGGGGCCTCCAGGGCCAGCTTCACGGCGTTGGCGCCGGTCAGCTCGTCACCCTCCAGGTCCAGCTTCTCGAAGACCGAGGAGGCCTGGATGAGGGCCACGCCACCACCGGCGACGATGCCCTCCTCGACGGCCGCCTTCGCGTTGCGAACGGCGTCCTCGATGCGGTGCTTGCGCTCCTTGAGCTCGACCTCGGTCGCGGCACCGGCCTTGATGACGGCGACGCCACCGGCGAGCTTCGCCAGGCGCTCCTGGAGCTTCTCGCGGTCGTAGTCCGAGTCGCTGTTCTCGATCTCGGCGCGGATCTGGTTGACGCGACCGTTGACCTGGTCGGACGAACCGGCACCGTCGACGATGGTGGTCTCGTCCTTGGTGATGACGACCTTGCGGGCGCGGCCCAGGAGGTCCAGGGTCGCGTTCTCCAGCTTGAGGCCGACCTCCTCGGAGATGACCTCGCCGCCCGTGAGGATGGCGATGTCGCCGAGCATGGCCTTGCGGCGGTCACCGAAGCCCGGGGCCTTGACGGCGACCGACTTGAAGGTGCCGCGGATCTTGTTGACGACCAGGGTCGACAGGGCCTCGCCCTCGACGTCCTCGGCGATGATCAGCAGCGGCTTGCCCGACTGCATGACCTTCTCCAGGAGCGGGAGCAGGTCCTTGACGGAGCCGATCTTGGAGTTGGCGATGAGGATGTAGGGGTCGTCGAGCGACGCCTCCATCCGCTCCATGTCGGTGGCGAAGTACGCCGAGATGTAGCCCTTGTCGAAGCGCATACCCTCGGTGAGCTCCAGCTCCAGACCGAAGGTCTGGGACTCCTCGACGGTGATGACGCCTTCCTTGCCGACCTTGTCCATCGCCTCGGCGATGAGCTCGCCGATCTGGGTGTCGGCGGCGGAGATGGAGGCCGTGGAGGCGATCTGCTCCTTGGTCTCGACATCCTTGGCCTGCTCGAGCAGGGCGGCGGAGACGGCCTCGACGGCCTTCTCGATACCGCGCTTGAGGGCCATGGGGTTGGCGCCGGCGGCTACGTTGCGCAGGCCTTCCTTGACCAGGGCCTGGGCGAGCACGGTCGCGGTGGTCGTACCGTCACCGGCGACGTCGTCCGTCTTCTTGGCGACTTCCTTGACCAGCTCGGCGCCGATCTTCTCGTACGGGTCCTCGAGCTCGATCTCCTTGGCGATGGAGACACCATCGTTGGTGATCGTGGGGGCGCCCCACTTCTTCTCGAGGACGACGTTGCGGCCCTTGGGGCCGAGCGTCACCTTGACGGCGTCCGCGAGCTGGTTCATGCCGCGCTCGAGGCCGCGCCGCGCCTCCTCGTCGAACGCGATGATCTTGGCCATGTGAAGTGGTCCCTCCAGGACTGGGGGTGATTCCTTCGGACCGCGCCCGCGCCCGCGACGGACGGCTCGCCGGCCTGTGGATCCTTGCCCCACAAGGCCTGCGGGCCTCACCGACCCGGTCCATCTTTGTCACTCTCACCTTCAGAGTGCTAACGCCAATGATTAGCACTCGGCATGGTCGAGTGCAAGCGCCTCTCGCGTTTCGGGCCCCCTCCCGGCCCTGCCGCCGGGCCTCTTCCCACCCCACGAGCCCCACCCCGACCGCACCCCCACAGGCCCCGCAGCGAAGCAACGACGCCCGGAGTCGCTCCCGTTGACACCCCCGGACGACCCACCGGGGCCCAGCGTGCCGCCGCAGGCATCCAGGGGCGCGGGGAACTGCGCAAAACGCCCGCCCCCACCGAACCCGCACCCGCACCCGCCAACCGCACACATGCCGAAGGGCCCGTACCCATGACTCCCCATGGGGTACGAGCCCTCCGAAGAAGAACGAAGAACGACGCTGTTGTTACCCGGCGCGTGCTTCAGCCAGTCGCGAGACGGACCATGTCCGCCTGCGGCCCCTTCTGACCTTGCGAGATCTCGAACTCGACCCGCTGGCCCTCTTCAAGGGTGCGGTAGCCGTCCATCTGAATCGCGCTGTAGTGGACGAATACATCCGCACCACCGTCGACCGCGATGAAGCCGTACCCCTTCTCCGCGTTGAACCACTTGACGGTGCCCTGAGCCATGCCTAACTCCCCTATTACTGGCCCTTGCACGGATCCACACTTCATGGATCCGGGTCAGACCTCACCCCCCACATGGTTGGGGGCGTGCGCCGGAACGCGTCGACCGCGGCTGAATGTATCTGTCCAACTGCCGTCTGCAACAGGTCAATCGGACGAGAATTCTGGACGGAAGGGGTCCGGAATGTAGTAAGAATTCGCCCGAATCCGGGGCAAGTCGGGCCCCACAAAAGGAGCATAAGTGGCAAAGAACCCACACACTTTGGCTACTTCTCGTCGCATCCGAAGTCAGAACTCATATGCGCCCGGCATGAAGGAAGCAGCAGCTTCCCCAACTGTACCGTGCTCAACCATAGAGAATTGCCCCCTCCGCTTCTCTGGCGGAGAGGGCAATCGGATGAACTCTCGGTAATTTCTGTTACCGAAGGTAATGACCAGTCATACGGTCACCCGCCGGCGACCGCCGGGATGATGGAGACTCCGGCCCCGTCGGGCGTCGCCGTCTCCAGCCCCTGCTCGAACCGCACATCGTCGTCGTTCACGTACACATTCACGAACCGCCGCAGCTTGCCCTGGTCGTCGAGAACACGCGCCGCGATACCGGTGTGGTTCTTCTCCAGATCGGCGATGACCTCGGCGAGGGTCCCACCCTCGGCCTGCACCTCGGCCTGGCCGCCGGTGTAGGTGCGCAGGATGGTGGGGATGCGGACGTTGACGCTCATGCGAGGCCAGCCTCTCGGAAAGAGTCCAGATTCGGACGGATCGTGGCGGTGAGCCCGGTACCGGCCACCGCGTCCAGGGTCTTGAGACCGTCGCCGGTGTTCAGCACCACCGTGGTCTTCGTCGGGTCGAGGACGCCGTTCTCGATCAGCTTGCGGGTCACACCCACCGTCACGCCACCGGCGGTCTCCGCGAAGATCCCCTCGGTCCGCGCCAGCAGCTTGATCGCGTCGACGATCTGCTCGTCGTTCACGTCCTCCACCGCACCGCCGGTACGACGCGCGATGTCCAGCACGTACGGGCCGTCCGCGGGGTTCCCGATGGCCAGCGACTTGGCGATGGTGTCCGGCTTCTGGGGGCGGACCACGTCGTGCCCGGCCTTGTACGCCACCGACACCGGCGAGCACCCCTCGGCCTGCGCGCCGAAGATCTTGTACGGCCTGTCCTCGACGAGCCCGAGCTTGATCAGCTCCTGCAGACCCTTGTCGATCTTCGTGAGCTGCGAGCCGGAGGCGATCGGCACGACCAGCTGGTCGGGGAGCTTCCAGCCCAGCTGCTCGCAGATCTCGTACGCCAGGGTCTTGGACCCCTCCGCGTAGTACGGCCGCAGGTTGACGTTGACGAAGCCCCAGCCCTCGCCGGCCGGGTCGCCGATCAGCTCGGAGCAGAAGCGGTTCACGTCGTCGTAGTTGCCCTCGATGCCGACGAGCTCGCCGCCGTAGATCGCGGCCATGACGATCTTGCCCTGCTCCAGGTCGTGCGGGATGAACACGCAGGAGCGGAAGCCGGCCCGGGCCGCGGCGGCACCCACGGCGCCGGCGAGGTTGCCGGTGGAGGAGCAGGAGAGGGTGGTGAAGCCGAAGGCGCGGGCTGCCTCGATGGCCTGCGCGACGACGCGGTCCTTGAAGGAGTGCGTCGGGTTGCCGGAGTCGTCCTTGATGTACAGGCCGCCGGTGACGCCGAGCTCGCGGGCGAGGTTGTCGGCCTTGACGAGCTTGGTCCAGCCGGGGTTGATGTTGGGCTTGTCCGCCACGTCCGCGGGGACGGGCAGCAGCGGGGCGTAGCGCCAGATGTTCGAAGGTCCCGCCTCGATGCGCTTGCGGAGTTCCTCGGTTTCGTAGGCCGAGAAGTCGTACGCGATCTCAAGCGGGCCGAAACACTCCTCGCAGGCGAAGACCGGGCCGAGCGGGACGCGGTGGCCGCATTCGCGGCAGCTCAGCGCCGCGGCGGGACCCAGGTCGACGGAGTTCGTGGTGCTTGCAACAGTCTGCGCAGCCATGGAGGCGAGGCCCTTTCTCCTCATCTTCCTCACGACGCACTTCGCCGTGAGACGGATTTGGCACCTTCCCGAGCCGGGAGCCTCGCGGAGACGATCGTCAGCGATCGCTACGAGAACCGACTGGAGGGTTGCCGGGGCTTCATCGGGCCGTATCCCTCTGCCCCTCTGGATGAGCGGTATGAAGTTGTTAACGGCGGCCACCTCGGACATGCGATGGTCATCCGCGTTGTTCAAGACTGTAACCGACGACCAGGACAGTTGAGAGAGACGTCCGAACCGCGAGATGGATCACACGCTAAGGAGCCGCGCACTGTGCTGAACGAAGTCGAGCGCTGGCTGGCCACCAGGTCCTGGTCCGCGACTGATCGCCCGCTCCACCGGATCATGGCCGCGAAGCGGAGCTCGGGGCAGACCGTCAGTGTCGTCCTGCCCGCGCTCAACGAGGAGGAGACGGTCGGTGACATCGTCGCCGTGATCCGTCATGACCTCATGCAACAGGTCCCGCTCGTCGACGAGATCGTCGTCGTCGACTCGGGATCGACCGACCGCACGTCCGAGGTCGCCGCCGCGGCCGGGGCGCGGGTCGTCCACCGCGACGACATCCTCCCGCGCATACCCGCCGTGCCCGGCAAGGGCGAGGTCCTGTGGCGCTCCCTGCTGGTCACCAGCGGGGACATCGTCTGCTTCATCGACGCCGACCTGAAGGAGTTCTCCTCGGAGTTCGTCTCCGGCATCGTCGGCCCGCTGCTCACCGACCCCGGGGTCGACCTGGTCAAGGGCATGTACGACCGTCCCCTGGGCGGCGCCGCCGGACAGGGCGGCCGGGTCACCGAGCTGATGGCGCGCCCGCTGCTGAACATGCACTGGCCGCAGCTGGCCGGTTTCGTGCAGCCGCTGGGCGGCGAGTACGCGGCCCGGCGCTCGCTGCTGGAGCAGCTGCCGTTCCCGGTCGGCTACGGCATCGAGCTGGGCATGCTGGTCGACGCCCTGCACCTGGTCGGCCTCGACGCCCTCGCCCAGGTCGACGTCGGTGTGCGCAAGCACCGCCACCAGGACGGCCAGGCCCTGGGCCGGATGTCCGCCGCGATCTACCGCACCGCCCAGCTGAGGCTGGCCCGCGGCCATATGATCCGGCCCGCCCTGACCCAGTTCGAGCGGGGCCGGGACGGCTTCGAGCCGCGGACGTACTCCGTGGACACCGAGGAGCGGCCGCCGATGGTGGAGATCGCGGAGTACGCGGAGCGGAAGGTCGCGTAAGCGCGCGGAGGAAGGTCGCGTCACCGCGCGCCGGAAGGTCGCGTCACCGCGCGCAAGTGCGCATCCGTACGTTTGAGCGTTTGGGGGCCGGGCTAGGTTGAGGCGTATGGCGTCAACCAACAGTGCTGCTCAGGTGCTGGTCGCGTCCAACCGCGGCCCGGTCTCGTACGAAACGCGCGAGGACGGCTCGCTGCATGCCAAACGCGGTGGCGGCGGGCTGGTCTCGGGCCTGTCTGCGATCGGCTCCGACGCGGACTCCCTGTGGGTGTGCTCGGCGCTCGGCGACGGCGACCGCGAGGCGGTCCGGCGCGGGGTCGGCGAGCCGGGGGTCCGCATGCTCGACATCCCGGCCGACGTGCACGCCGACGCGTACAACGGCATCGCCAACTCGGTGTTGTGGTTCGTCCACCACCTGCTGTACCAGACCCCGCTGGAGCCGTCCTTCGACGCGGAGTTCCGGCGCCAGTGGGCGTCGTACGAGACGTACAACCGCGCCTTCGCCGAGGCGCTCGCCCAGGAGGCGGCCGAGGGGGCGGCGGTCCTGGTCCAGGACTACCACCTGTGCCTGGTGCCGGGGATGCTCCGTGAACTCCGTCCCGACCTGCGCATCGCCCACTTCTCGCACACGCCGTGGGCGCCGGTGGACTACTTCCGGATGCTGCCCGACGACATCGCGGGCCGGCTGCTGCGGGGCATGCTGGGCGCCGACCGGCTCGGCTTCCTCACCCAGCGCTGGGCGGACGCGTTCACGGCCTGTTGTACGGAGTTCGCGGACGGGCTCGGTGAGACCAGGATCGGGGTGCACGGGCTGGGCGCGGACGCGGACTTCCTGCGCGCCCGTTCCCACGAGGCCGACGTCGAGGAGCGCATCGTCGCCCTGCGCGAGGAGATCGGCGCGGGCCGCAAGACGATCGTCCGGGTCGACCGCACCGAACTGTCGAAGAACATCGTGCGCGGGCTGCGCGCCTACCGGCGGCTGCTGGAGTCGCGGCCGGAGTGGCGGGAGCGGGTCGTGCACGTGGCGTTCGCGTATCCCTCGCGGCAGGACCTGGCGGTGTACCGGGACTACACGGCCGAGGTGCAGCGGGTGGCCGAGGAGATCAACTCTCAGTACGGGACGCCGGGCTGGACGCCGGTCCTGCTGAATCTGAAGGACGACTTCGCGCGCTCCCTCGCCGCGTACCGGCTGGCCGACGTGGCGCTGGTCAACCCCATCCGGGACGGCATGAACCTGGTCGCGAAGGAGGTGCCGGTGGTCTCCGACGAGGGGTGCGCGCTGGTGCTGTCGCGGGAGGCCGGGGCGTACGAGGAGCTGGGTGACGACGCGATCGTGGTGAACCCGTACGACATCGAGCAGACGGCGGCAGCTCTGCACGAGGCCCTGACGATGCCGGCCCACGAACGCGCCGAACGCGCCAAGAGGCTCACCGCGGCGGCGACGGCACTCCCGCCGGCACAGTGGTTCCTGGACCAGCTGAACGCGCTGAAGGCACTGAACGGGTGAGCATGAACCTTCCTACGCCCACCACGCCCGCCGGTCAGGACGGCCTGCGGGCGCTTCTCGCGGAGCCGCGGCGGGCGGTGATCGGGCTCGACTTCGACGGGACGCTGGCGCCGATCGTGGCGGATCCGGAGCAGGCACGGGCGCACCCGGAGGCGGTGTCCGTCCTCGCCGCCCTCGCGCCGAAGGTGGCCTCCGTCGCGGTGATCACCGGCCGCCCGGCCGAGATCGCGGTCCGCTACGGCGGTTTCGCGGGCGTGCCCGGTCTGGAGCACCTGACCGTCCTGGGCCACTACGGCGCGGAACGCTGGGACGCGGCGACCGGCGAGGTCACGGCGCCCGAGCCGCACCCCGGTGTGGCCGCGGTCCGTGCCGAGCTGCCATCGCTCCTCGACGGGACCGGCGCCTGGGTCGAGGAGAAGGGCGGCCGGGCGGTGGCCGTGCACACCCGCCGCGCCCCCGACCCGCAGGCCGCCTTCGACGCCCTCCGCACCCCTCTCGGCGACCTGGCCACCCACCACGGCCTGATCGTCGAGCCGGGCCGACTGGTCCTGGAACTGCGCCCCCCGGGCATGGACAAGGGCGTCGCCCTGCTGACCCACGTCCGCGAGCTGTCCGCCGGCTCCGTCCTCTACGGCGGTGACGACCTGGGCGACCTGCCCGCGTTCGCCGCGGTCGACGACCTCCGCGGCGCCGGCACCCCCGGCCTCCTGGTGTGCAGCGGCAGCGACGAGGTGACGGAACTGCGCAAGCGGGCGGACCTGGTGGTGGACGGCCCGGCCGGTGTGGTGGGCCTGCTGCGAAGCCTGGCGGAACGACTCGCCTGACGCGCAGCCGACCGTCACCCGGCGCTCACCCGGTTCTCAGCGCTCCGCCCGCCGGGCCTCCCGCACCCTCCGCAGCCGGTTCACCGTCACCGGGTCGAACACCAGCGCGCGTTCGTCGTCCAGCAGGGCGTTGAGCAGCTGGTAGTAGCGGACCGGCGCCAGGCCGAGTTCCTCGCGTATCGCCCGCTCCTTGGCGCCGGGCCCCGCGAAGGAGCGCCGCTCCAGCGCGAGGACGTCCCGCTCCCGGCGGTCGAGTTCCGCATGTTCCATGCCCCCGACGGTAACGCCCGGCACTGACAGCGACTCGGCTAGTCCGCGTTCCGCGCGGTCAGCTGCAACGCGCGCAGCACCTCCACGGGGTCCCCGTCGGGGCTCACCGCGGAGCCGATCCGCTCCTTCACGGCCGCGCTGACCGAGGCCCAGGACGTCTTGCCCACCGGAGGCAGCTCCGCGGCGGGCAGCGCGTCGAGGAAGGGCTTGAGGTCGCTGTCCCGGGAGGCCCTGCTCATGACCTCGGAGGCGGAGTTGGTCACCGGCAGCAGGTCGTACTCCCGTGAGAACGCGAGGACGTTCTTCTCGCTGTAGACGAAGTCGAGGAAGTCGCCCACCTGCTCGGCGTGCCCGTTCTGCTTGAAGGCCATCATCCAGTCGGCGACGCCCATGGAGTTCCTGGTAGGCCCGTCGGCGCCGGGCATGGGCACCATCCCGAACTTCACCCCCTTCTCGGCGGCGGTCTTCATCAGCGAGGGGTGCCCGTTGAGCATCCCGACGTCCCCGGCGGCGAACGCCGAGAACGCGGCGGCCCGGTTCAGGTTCTCGGGTGCGACCGGACCGGTCAGCCCCTTGCCGACGAGGTCGTCCTTGAGCCAGGTCAGCGTCGCGACGTTCTCGTCGGAGTCGATGCCGTACGTCCCGACGTCGTCGATGTACCCGCCGCCCCCGCTCAGCAGCCACTGCATGGTCTCGGCCTGCGCCTCCTCGGGGCCCAGCGGCAGCGCGTACGGGTACTTCACGCCCTCCGCTCTGAGCGCCTCGGCGTCGGCGGCCAGCTGCTTCCAGGTCTTCGGCGGGGTGAGCCCGGCGTCGGCGAAGAGGGTCTTGTTGTAGAAGAGCAGCCGGGTCGACGCGGCGAACGGCATCCCGTACTGCATGCCGTGGATCCGTCCCGCGGAGCCGAGCTGGGCGACGAAGTCGGCCTGCTCCCGGATCCCGAGCAGGTCGTCGGCCTTGTAGAGCAGCCCCTTGTCCGCGTAGTCGGCGTACGCGCCGATCTGCGCCATGTCGGGCGCCTTCCCGGCGTCGACCAGCTCCTTTACCTTGCGGTCGACGTCCGTCCAGGAGTACACGCTCACGTCGATCTTCACGCCGGAGTGCTTGGCCTCGTACTCCTTGACGAGCCCGTCCCAGTACTTCTGGGAGCTGTTGGCCGAGCTGTCTCCGTAGTCGGCGGCGACCAGCTTCAGCGTCACCCCGTCCGATCCGCCGCCCATCCCGCAGCCACCGAGGACCGCCGTCATACCCAGTGCGGACACCGCCGCGATCGTTCCCGTCCTACGCCGCCGCACCGACAACCGCCCCATACTCACGTTCGAACACTTTCGTAAAGTCATACATATTCCAGAACTAAGGTCTACACCACGTAAGTGGACTAGACCTCTCACGGGTCCAAGGGCCACACTGTCCCCGTGAGACATGTCATCGCCCTCGACGTGGGCGGCACCGGGATGAAGGCCGCCTTGGTCGGCGCGGGCGGCGAGCTCCTGCACCGGGCCCGCCGGGCGACCGGCCGCGAGCGCGGACCGGACGCGGTCGTCGACGGCATCCTCGACTTCGCCGCCGAGCTGCACGCCTACGGCACCGAGCACCTCGGCGTCCCGGCAGCCGCGGTCGGCGTCGCCGTCCCCGGCATCGTCGACGAGGACCTCGGTGTCGCGTCCTACTCCGCCAACCTGGGCTGGCGGGACGTCCCCCTGCGCGAACTGCTCGCCGACCGCCTCGGCGGCGTCCCCGTCGCCCTCGGCCACGACGTCCGCACCGGCGGCCTCGCCGAGGGCCGCATCGGAGCCGGTCAGGGCACCGACCGCTTCCTCTTCGTCGCCCTGGGCACCGGCATCGCGGGCGCGATCGGCATCGCCGGCCGGGTGGAGGCGGGCGCGCACGGCTTCGCGGGCGAGATCGGCCACGTCGTCGTACGCCCGGACGGCACCGCCTGCCCCTGCGGCCAGCGGGGCTGCCTGGAGCGGTACGCCTCCGCGGCGGCCGTCAGCGACGCCTGGGCCTCGGTCACCGGGAACCCGGAGGCGGACGCGGCCGACTGCGCGAAGGCGGTCGAGGCAGAGGACACCAGGGCTCGGGAGGTCTGGCAGCACGCCGTGGACGCCCTCGCCGACGGCCTGGTCACCGCCCTCACCCTCCTGGACCCCCGCACCCTGATCATCGGTGGCGGCCTGGCGGAGGCGGGGGAAACCTTGTTCACACCGCTGAGGGAGGCGGTCCGAAGCCGGGTCACCTTCCAAAAGCTCCCGACGATCGTCCCCGCGGCCCTGGGTGACACAGCGGGCTGCCTCGGCGCCGGCCTCCTGGCCTGGGATCTCCTAGACAAGACGAACAGTTCGGAGGCAACTCGCTGATGGCAACCCCCCTAGGGGCGCGGGACAGCGCCGAATTCGCGGCTACCGCCGCGCGAGCGCGACCAGCCACGACGAACCGGCACCCCGCAACCGGCAAGGTCCCCCTCGTCCTGTCCGGTGCAACGGTCGTCCTCCCCACAGGAACCGTCAAGAACGGCCAGGTTGCCATCGACGGCACCCGCATCACCGGCGCCGCCCCGGAGAACGCCCAGGTCATAGACGTATCCGACCACTGGCTCGTCCCCGGCTTCGTTGACATCCACAACCACGGCGGCGGCGGAGCCTCGTTCACCTCAGGCACCGTCGAAGACGTACTCAAGGGCATCCGCACGCACCGGGACCACGGCACCACCACCCTCGTCGCCTCCACCGTCACCGGCGACATGGACTTCCTCGCCCAGCGAGCCGGCCTGCTGAGCGAACTCGCCGAGCAGGGCGACATCGCGGGCATCCACTTCGAGGGCCCGTTCATCTCCCCGTGCCGCAAGGGCGCGCACGCGGAGAACCTCCTGCGCCACCCCGACCCGGCGGAGGTCCGCAAACTGGTCGACGCGGCTCGCGGACAGGCGAAGATGGTCACGCTCGCCACCGAACTCCCCGGCGGCCTCGACTCCGTACGGCTGCTCACCGAACACGGCGTGATCGCGGCGGTCGGCCACACCGACGCGACGTATGAGCAGACCGTCGAGGCCATCGAGGCCGGCGCCACGGTCGCCACGCACCTCTTCAACGCGATGCCGCAGATCGGGCACCGGGCGCCGGGCCCGATCACCGCCCTCCTGGAGGACGAGCGGATCACGGTCGAGCTGATCAACGACGGCACGCATCTGCACCCGGCCGCGCTGCACCTCGCGTTCCACCACGCGGCGTCAGCCCGCGTCGCGTTCATCACGGACGCCATGGACGCGGCCGGCTTCGGCGACGGCCGTTACCTGCTCGGCCCCCTGGAGGTCGAGGTCAGCGAGGGAGTCGCCCGGCTGGTGGAGGGCGGTTCGATCGCGGGCTCGACGCTCACCCTGGACCGCGCCTTCAAGCGGGCGGTGACCGTCGACCGGCTGCCCGTGGAGGACGTGGTCGCGGCGATCTCCGCCAACCCGGCCCGTCTGCTGGGGATGGCCGACCGCATCGGCTCCCTGGAGCCCGGCAAGGACGCCGACCTGGTCCTGCTCGACCATCAATTCGACCTCAAGGGCGTCATGCGCCGCGGAGAATGGGTGGTCGATCCCCAACTGGGATGATCTGTCCCGCTGTTGGGGCCGGGACGGTCCTGGGAGACTGGACGGGCACATTCTGTCGTCGGGGGACACGTGGGAGGTCGGCCAGGTGATCCTCACGGTCACGCTGAACACCGCTCTCGACATCACCTATCGCGTACGGTCACTGCGGCCGCACACCAGTCACCGGGTCACCGAGGTCGTCGAACGCCCCGGTGGCAAGGGCCTGAACGTGGCCCGGGTGCTGGCCGCGCTCGGCCACGAGGTGACGGTCACCGGCTTCACGGGCGGCGCCACGGGCCGCATCGTCCAGGACCAACTCACCGCCGTACCGCACCTGGTGGACGCGCTCGTCCCGGTCGCCGGCCCGACCCGGCGCACGATCGCCGTCGTGGACGAACGGTCCGGCGACACCACCCAGCTCAACGAACCGGGTCCGACGGTGACGCCCGCGGAATGGTCGGCCTTCCAGGAGGCGTACGAGGATCTCGTCCCCTCCGTCTCGGCGGTGGCCCTGTGCGGGAGCCTGCCGCCGGGGGTGCCGGTGGGGGCGTACGCGGGCCTGATCCGCACGGCGAAGGCGGCCGGGGTCCCGGTCCTCCTCGACACCGGAGGCGAGGCACTGCGCCGCGGGGTCGCCGCCCGCCCGGACATCCTCAAGCCGAACGCCGACGAACTGTCCGAACTGACCGGCTCCCACGAACCGCTGCGCGCGACACAGGACGCGCGGCGGCGGGGCGCCCTTGCCGTCGTCGCCTCCCTGGGCAAGGAGGGCCTCCTGGCGGCCACGCCCGAGGGCCGCTGGCGAGCCGCTCTCCCGACCCCGGTACACGGCAACCCGACGGGCGCCGGCGACTCGGCGGTCGCGGCCCTCCTGTCGGGCCTGGTCGAACAACTCCCCTGGCCGGACCGCCTGACCCGAGCGGTCGCCCTGTCCGCGGCGACGGTACTGGCCCCGGCGGCGGGCGAGTACGACCCCGACGCCTACACGGACCTGCTGTCCCGGGTGACGGTCACGGGGGAGGCCGGCGCGGCCTGACTGCTACGAGCTGACCCAGCCGGTGACCAGCCACATCCGGTCGATCAGGGCGTCGCACTGGTTGCCCTGCTCGCAGGACATCTTGATCGTGTTGGTGCCCTTGTTGAGCTGGACGTAGTTGTAGGTCTGCGTCCAGCCCTTCTCGTAGGCGCCTTCCTTGGCATGCGCGTAGTTGTCCATGCCGACGGGAGTGGTGGAGGCGGTGCCGTTGACCGTGAGGGTGGCGGTGGCGTCCTTGCCGGGCACGCTGTAGCCCGTGTACACGGAGTACTTGCCCTTCTTGGGGATGCCGCTGACCGTCCAGGTGATCGAGGCGCCGACCTGGTTGAAGCCCTGGACGTAGACGCCGCCGTCGGACTTGGCGCCCTTCACGTCGGACGCGACGCCGGTGCCGCCATCCAGCCGCATCGTCTTCGCGTCGGCCTTCGGAAGCTCGGCCTCCGCTTCCGCCGAGGTCGACGCGCTCGGCGTCGAGCTCTGTGACGTGGTCGGCGTCGTTGCCGCCTGGTTGCCCTTGTTGTCGTTCTGGTCGTCGCCGCCCGCCATCGCGATGCCGATGCCGATCACCACCGCGGCGACCACCGCGATCGCGCCGATCAGCAGACCCTTGGTGTTGGGGCCGCCGCCCCTGCGTCCGCCGCCCGCGCCGTAGCCCGGCATGGGCTGCTGGGAGGTGGGCGCCGAGCCCGGGAAGGTCTCGGGGGCCGCGTAGTGGGCGCTGGGCTGCCCCTGCTGCTGCGGAACCTGGCCGTACGCCGCCGTCGGCGCGGTCGGTGCCTGCTGCTGCCCGTACTGGCGCTGGCCGACCGAGCGCGACCGGTTGGCTGAGTTCGGGTAGCCGTAGCCGTAGCCGCCTCCGGACGGCGGCTGGGCCCCGTTGGCCTGGCCGTCGGCGTAGAGGTAGCCGAACGGGTCGTCGTCCTCGGGCGTGCTCGCGCCGTTGTTGCCGGACGTCATCCCTTGGTACTCCTCAGCAGGTGCGATCGGATGCGAGACGTGGAGTCAGAATGGCGAGCCTACCCGCTCCCGGTGGCCCAAACGGGTGACTCGGATCGCACCAGCTCGCTGACCTGGGGCTCAGCCCGCGCGTCTGTGCTGTTTGGGACGAGATCGTTTCTCGACGTACATCCGCTCGTCAGCCGACTTCAGCACTTCGTCCGCGGTCATGCCGCAGTGCGCCCAGCCGATGCCGAAGCTGGCACCGACCCGCACGGCCCGCCCCTCGGCCCGGATGGGCTGGATGATCTCGTTGCGCAGGCGTACCGCGAGGTCCGCCGCGTCGGCCTTGCCGAGCCCGTCGGCGAGGATCACGAACTCGTCTCCGCCGAGCCGCGCCACGGTGTCGCCGTCGCGGACGCACTGGGACAGCCGCCGGGCGACCTCGATGAGCACCGCGTCACCCGCGTTGTGCCCGAACCGGTCGTTGATCGACTTGAAGCCGTCGAGGTCGCAGAAGAGCACCGCGAGTCCCTTGGTGCCGTCGTCGCGCTCCCCCTCGGGGGCGACGGTGTGCACATGGTGGTCGAAGCCGTCGAACGCCGTCGCGCCGCCCTGGCGGAAGTCGAAGCCGTGCCCGTTGGCGTCGAAGGCCGGATGGCCGAAGGCCGCGTCCACGGACTCCAGGGCGGCGCCGGTGTGGGTGGAGCGCTGACAGAGCCGGGAGGACAGCCGCGAGCGCAGCTCGGCGGAGTTCGGCAGTCCGGTCAGGGAGTCGTGGGAGGCCCGGTGGGCGAGCTGGAGCTCGCGGCGCTTGCGGTCCTCGATGTCCTCGACGTGGGTGAGCAGGAAACGCGGCCCGTCGGCGGCGTCGGCGACGACGGAGTTGCGCAGGGACACCCAGACGTACGTGCCGTCCCGGCGCGCCAGGCGCAGCTCGGCCCGGCCGCCCTCCGCCGAGGTGCGCAGCAGGGTGCCTATGTCCTCGGGGTGGACGAGGTCGGAGAAGGAGTAGCGGCGCATCGCGGACGCGGGGCGGCCGAGCAGACGGCACAGGGCGTCGTTGGTGCGCAGGATCCGGCCGTGCTGGTCGCCGCCCATCTCGGCGATGGCCATGCCGGAGGGGGCGTACTCGAAGGCCTGCCGAAAGCTCTCTTCACTGGCCCTGAGGGCCTGCTGCTCCCTCTCGAGCCTGACCAGCGCCCGCTGCATGTTCGCACGTAGACGCGCGTTGCTGATCGCGATGGCGGCCTGGAACGTGTACATCTGGAGCGCTTCGCGGCCCCATGCGCCGGGCCTGCGGCCGTTGCGCGGGCGGTCCACGGAGAGCACGCCGATCAGCTCTCCGCACTGGCCGCCCTGCACGCCCGGCGTGTACATCGGAGCGAACAGCCGGTCGGAGGGGTGCCACTCGTCCTCGAAGCGGGGCGCGGGCCCGTCGGTGTACCACTGCGGGACGTCGTCGTCGTCGAGGACCCAGCCCTCGGTGTGCGGGATGAAGACCAGGTCGCCCCAGGTCTCCCCCATGCTCAACCGGCGCTCCCAGGACTCGCGGGAGCCCACCCGGCCGGTGATCAGCGCCTCGGCGGCCTGGTTCCCGGAGAACGCGGCGACCACGAGGTCACCGTCGGGGCGCACGAGATTGACGCACGCCAGCTCGTAGCCGAGTGCGGTGACCACGCCGTTCGCGACGGTCTGCAGCGTGTCGGCCAGGCTGCGGGCCGTGTTCATGTCGGCCATGACCTCGTGCAGCTGTCGCAGGGACGCAAGACGGACGTACGGCTCCGACTCGCTCTCCATTGCTCGCCCTCCCCCCCGAGACCTCGCAGCGAATCAAGGGTTCTCTTCGGCGTATCTTCACTGCCGTTTCGTTGGTGCCCTTCGTCGGTACTTCCCCGCCACTGAATCACAGCGCGCTGCCCACTCGGTACACAGGGTCAACAATTAACGCGCCTTGTGACCCAAGTCACAGCTGAAGATGAACAATTGAGTGGGGTTTCTGCGTTTTTCCTGTGCGTTTACTGAACGCAAACTGCGGGGGTTTGTGAAAACTGTCACGTCTCCGCCGGTAGACCTAGGTCCGGCCTCGGCCCGGCCTCGGACCGGCCTCGGACCGGCCTCGGACGAAGGCCCGATGCGGGCCGCCCCGACGTGACATTAGCGTTCCGGGTGTGTCGAACACTCCCGCCGCCGCTCGTGCCTTCACTCCCGCCGCCACCGCGCCGATGATCCCTCCGCCCGCTTCCGGGCATGCTGTGGGGGTGAGCAACGAGGAGTTCCGCGCCGCCATGTCCCGGCTGGCCGCGGGCGTGGTCCTGGTGACCGCGTTCGAGGCGCCGCTCGGCACGGACGGCCCCAAGGGCGAGGACGTCGGCATGACGGCCACGGCGTTCCTGTCGGTCTCCCTGGATCCGCCCCTGGTGCTGGTCAGCCTGCGTACCGGCTCCCGCATGGACGACCTGCTCGACGAGCAGCCGCTGTGGGCGGTGTCCGTCCTGTCCGAGAGCCAGCGGCACATCGCCGGCCGCTTCGCCATGAAGGGCCGCATCAGCGACCGCCTGTTGTTCGAGGACATCCCCTACGTCCGCGGCTCTGCGACCGGCGCCCTTCTGGTGCGCGGCGCCCTCGCCACCCTGGAGTGCCGCACCGAACAGCGCGTGGAGGCCGGCGACCACACCCTGGTGATCGGCCGCGTCCTGACCGCCGACGTGCCGAGCGCGGAGGGCGGGCCGCTGACGTATTTCCGCGGCAGGTACCGGCAGTTGGGATGAATTGCGTGGCGGCCCGCCGCGACTCGCCTTAAGGTCCCCGGATGACATTCGCACCACGCCTCGAAGAGATCACACCCGGGAATTTCGAAACAGCCACCGGCATACGCGTCCGCCCCGACCAGGAATTCGCGGTCTCGCCTGTCATGCAGTCCCTCGCCGAGGCCTACGTCCATCCCGCGGGCGTCGCCTGGCCCCGCCTGATCGTCGACGGCGACCGCACGGTCGGCTTCCTGATGGCCTTCCTCGACATCGACTGGAACGCCGACGGCGGCAAGGTCGTCCGCTCCGGCCTGTGGCGGCTGAACATCGCGGCCGACGCCCAGGGCAGGGGCTACGGCCGTTTCGCCGTGGAGTCCGTCGCCGCGGAGCTGCGCCGCCGGGGCACGAAGGAGTTGTACGTCACCTGGCACGAGGGCGCCGAGGGCCCGGCGGAGTTCTACCTGAAGCTCGGTTTCCGCCGCACCGGGGAGTTGAGCGAGGGAGAGACGGTGGGAGTCCTGGACCTCGCGTAAGGCTGATCCGGTCGTGTACGAACGTGAACGCGAGCCGTCAGCCCCAGTCCTTGCCCGTCCGCCCCCGCTTGGTGTCCGAGCGCTGCTTCTTCTCCCGCAACCGGCGTTCGTTGATCCCGCGCGGGATGCGTGTCGCCCTGCGGGGCTTGGGCGGCGGCGCGGTGGCCTCGGCGAGCAGCGCCGCCAGCCGTACCGCCGCGGTCTCGCGGTTGCGCCACTGCGAGCGGTGCTCGGAGGAGCGGACGGTGACGACCCCGTCGACGAGCCGCCCGGCCAGCTTGACCAGCGCCCGCTGCTTCCACACGTCGGGCAGGGACTCCGTGCGGGCCAGGTCGAACCGAAGCTCCACCTGGGAGTCACTGGTGTTGACGTGCTGGCCGCCGGGGCCGGAGGAGCGCGAGAAACGCCACATGAGCTCGGCCTCGGGAAGGGAGACGGAGCCGCGGATGACGTGGGGACCGGACATGGGGTCCATGTTCCCGGGTCTGTCCGGTCCACGTCACCCCAATATCGCCTGTCCGTCCCCCGGGTGGGCTTGGGTAAAGAAAGTAAAGAAGCGGGGAACCTTCGACACCGCTCGCGGCGTTCATAGAGGTAGCGGTAGCTTCGTGCCCGTTACTCAACGAAGGAAGGGACTCCCAACAATGGCTGTAAGCCTGTCCAAGGGTGGCAACGTCTCGCTCACCAAGGAGGCTCCGGGCCTGACCGCCGTCACCGTGGGCCTCGGCTGGGACGTCCGCACCACCACCGGCACGGACTTCGACCTCGACGCGTCCGCGATCGCGGTCAACCCCGAGGGCAAGGTCTACTCCGACGCCCACTTCGTCTTCTTCAACAACAAGCAGACCCCGGACCAGACCATCGTCCACACCGGTGACAACCGCACCGGCGAGGGCGCGGGCGACGACGAGGCGATCAACGTCAACCTGGCCGGCCTCCCGGCCGACGTCGACAAGATCGTCTTCCCGGTCTCGATCTACGACGCGGAGAACCGCTCGCAGAACTTCGGCCAGGTCCGCAACGCCTACATCCGCATCGTCAACCAGGCCGGCGGCGCCGAGATCGCCCGCTACGACCTCTCCGAGGACGCGGCCACGGAGACGGCGATGGTCTTCGGCGAGCTGTACCGCAACGGCGCGGAGTGGAAGTTCCGCGCGGTGGGCCAGGGCTACGCGTCCGGCCTGGTCGGCATCGCGCAGGACTTCGGCGTCAACGTCTGACGTCAGCCGAGCTGAGCTGAGCTGTGCTGGAGCCCCCGGTCTTGTCGGCCGGGGGCTCCCGGCGTTCTGTCTTAGGCCTGCGAGACGAACGCGGTCCAGGTGGACGGGGTGAAGCCCAGGCGGGGGCCGGTGGTGTCGTTCTTGGAGTCGCGGACGTGGATCGTGTCGGGAGTAGTGGCGATCTCGACGCAGGACTCGCCGTTGGTTCCGCCGCTGTAGCTGCTCTTGAACCACGCCAGTTCGGAGGCGTCCCCGGTGGGGGCCTTGCGGATCATGTTTCTCCCAGCAGTTGCTCAATGAAGGTAAGCGACTCCCTCGGCGGGAGAGCCTGCGCCCGGATGGTGCCATATTGCAGCTCAAGAACGCGCAGTTGTTTCGGTTCCGAAGTCGGACGGCCGTTGAACAAGCCGTCAGCGCGCGCCGCTGCCGTTCCATCTGGGAACTTCAACAACTCGATCCTGCCGTCCAGACCCGGATGGGGGTCGGTATCGGTCGGCATCACTTGAAGTGTGACGTTGTTCAACCGCCCCACCTCCAGCAGGCGTTCGAGCTGCCGTCGCCACCCCATTGTGCCTCCAACGCGACGCCGTAGCGGTGCCTCTTCCAGGACGAAGTGGATCGACGGAGCCGGGTCGCGTTCGAACACCGACTGCCGTGCCAGACGTGCGGCCACCATTCGTTCCACGTCGTCCAACGAGTAAGGCGGCTGCGCTGCCCCGATCACGGCACGGGCATGCTCCGGCGTCTGAAGCAGACCGGCGATGATGTTGCACTCATAGACGCCGATCTCAACCGCCATGGCCTCCAGCTTGCCCAGCTCCCGAACCTTCTTCGGATACCGGACCTTCTTGACGTCCTCCCAAGTCGCGGCGATGAGCCCACCCGCCCCCAACACCTCGTCGGCCCTGTCCAGATACTCCTGTCGAGGAATCCGCTTCCCACCTTCGACCTTGTAGACCAGGTCCTCCCCGTACCCCACCGCCTCCCCGAACTCGGCGGCCCGCATCCCCACCGCCTCGCGCCGCAACTTCAGTTGGCGGCCCACCGTGGCGATCACCGCGACACCCCACTCGTCGTCGGGATCGACCTCCCACCCCGGGTCCACCGTCTCGCCGTCCACGCTCATCCCGCACCCCTCCGCCGTACGTCCGTACCCGCGACGCCCCTACCCGTACGACCGCCCCCGACAGCCCGGACACGACCGGACAAGCTCCGGACAGTCACGGTACGTACCGGAGTCGTCACTGTTCACGGTAAGCACTCGCGGCCACGCTGAGTGACGTGAATCAAGAAACCGCCGTCATCCGCAACTTCAGCGTCCTGCTGTCCCCCACCCCGCGTGGAGCCCGCCTGGCTCGACTACTGGCGGTCGAGCAACTGCGCGAGTGGGGACTCCCGTTGCACCCGGCGGAGCACATCGTGGCGGAGCTGGCGGTGAACGCGTCCACACACGGCCGGGTCCCGGGACGCGACTTCCGCCTGACGCTCTACGTCGTGGGCGACACCGTGCGCATCGAGGTCACGGACACCAGAGGCGACCGCCTCCCGCACATCGAACTCCCCGCGCCAGACGCCGAGTCGGGCCGAGGTCTCGTACTCGTGGACGCGCTTGCCGACCGTTGGGGCGTGGCACCGGGACCCCGCCCCCGCAAGACGGTGTGGGCGGAAATCGACCTATCACCGTCGTCCGGAAACCCGGGCTTCGGTGACGCGGGCGGCCTTCCATAAAGAACCTCTGGGAGAAAGGAACCCACCCAAGCCCCACCTTTCCTCCCGCCCCGAAGCGCAGCTCACCCGCGCGAGTGAACATCAGCAACTCAGCTGGATTTCGGCCCGGTTGCTTGCTCTACGCTCAGCGCGACACAACCGCAGACCTGCTGCGGACATACAACGGCCCTCGCCGGGAATGGCATCCCAATGCGAGGGCCTGACCACCAAGGAAGAGGTCCTCCCCGCCGTACCGCAACCGGGATATCCCGCCCGTTGCCGAGACCGTAGTCAGGTCTCAGTATTCCGGACGTTTCCGCCCGGAAGG
>NZ_JBHVYZ010000065.1:0-47551 GCF_042880295.1 Streptomyces sp. NPDC058307 | reverse complement strand
CACGTCGGGCCTCCGGCGTACAGAGGCCTACTTCTTCGGGGCCTACTTCTTCGGGTACCGCCACGACACGACGACGATCGCGGCCAGAGCCGCGCCGACGATCAGCACCGGCCGAGGATTCCGTACCACCGCCAAGACCAGCGGCCGGGCCGGCCCGGGCACGTGCTCCGCCCTGCGCTCCAGCTCGGCACTCGTCTCAGCGGCCTTGCCCTGGGTGATCCGGCCCGCCCGCTGCGTCCGGTCCTGGACCCGGTGACCCGTCTTCGCCGCCCGGTCCTGGACCTTGTGACCGGCGTGCGTGGCCTTGTCGTGCACGGTGTGACCGGCCTGCGCCGCGCTGCTGCGCAGCTGCACGGTCATCGCGCCCGCCTTGTCCCTGAGGTCCGCCGCACGGGCCCGCGCACGGCCCTTCACGTCCATCTTTCCTGCCAACTCCTCCACTGTGTCGCCGAGTTCGCTGCGGGTCCGCTCGATCTGCTGCCGCAGTTCCTCGGGTCCCTTCGCTCCCGTCACGGGGGGCTCGCCGCCCGTCCTGTCGGTCATCGGTGCGCCCTTTCCCTGATCTCCTCGACGTCCGCCTTGACGCTGCCGAGGGCTTCCTCGGGCGTCGGGGGTGTGGCACGGCGCAGCTGGGCGCGGCCGACGGCGGCGAGCACCGCCGCGATCACGAACAGCACAGCCGTCACGATCAGCGCCGAGGCCCACACCGACAGCACCAGTGAGAGAGCGGCGGTGGCCGTTCCGGCCAGGGCGAGCAGCCCCGCGTAGGCGAAGGCGCCGGCGGCACCGAGCAGCCCGCCGCCCTTTCCGGCCCGCCGGCCCTTCTCGGCCAGCTCCTCCTTCGCGAGGGCGACTTCCTGCCGTACCAGCCGGGAGACCTGTTCGGTGGCCTGTCCGACGAGTTCGCCCACGGAGTGATGTTCGTCGTGCACCGGCCTGGGGGCCGTGGTTCCGGTCACGTGTTCCGCCTCCTCTCGGTCGGAACGTCCGGGTACCCGGCCCGGCCCCCGCTACCCTCCTTGCGGCCCGCCATCCGGGCCGCGCTGTCCGAGCCGGGCCAGCTGGCTCTGGAACCAGTCGAGCCGGGCCTGCAACAGGGCTGCCTCGGCGGCGAGTTCGGGCACTCCGAGCCCCTCGGGCAGATCCGGATCACCCTCCGTGAGGACGGCGGCCGGCCGTGCCACCACCCGCAGCCCCTCACCGGCCAGCCGGGCGAACCCGGCGAGCGAGACGGCCGTACGTCCGCGCAGGCAGCCCGCACAGGAGGGGGTCAGGGCCCGCCAGCCGGGTCTGCCCCAGCCGGCGTCGGCGAGGGCCGCCGCGACCGTGCCGCAGGCGCAGGGGCCGACGGTGGCGGTCCGCACCCGCTGCCGGGCGTAGCGGAAGCCGCGCTCGAAGCGGAGGTAGCGGCCGAGGACCAGGACGTCGAGGAGGACGGCCGTGCGGTGCTCGGCCGTGCACAGCAGTGCCTCGGCCGCCGCGCGGTCGTGCACACAGTGGAAGCCGCAGTCGCAGCGGCGGTTCGGTGCCCGGTGCCGCAGGCCGTAGACACAGGACGCGTCGGCCAGGACTCCGTACGGCCGCGCGCCGCCGAGCGACACACCGGTGAACCCGGCCCGGGTGCCGTCCTGGGACAGCACCGGGTGGGCGATCTTGTATCCGGTCGGCGGCTCCGTCGGTCGTTCCTCCGGAAGCCGCAGTCTCATCGGGCCGCCGGAACCTCTTCGGGGGCCTTCAGTTCCTTGATCTCCTCCGGAAGTTCGAGCTCCTCGTCCTGGTTCTGCGGCCGCTCCTCGGCGACTCCGGTGGCCAGTGCCTTGCCGAGCTTCATGACGCCTCCCACACAAAGGGGTCCTTCTCGCCATGGTGACCCATGAGGGCCGCAATGCCCATAGGGCCACCCAGGACGCCGTAGCAAGCCTTCACATTGCCTGGTAGGAGAATTAAGTGGAGCTTCACCGTCGGTGGGCCGAGACTGCTGCCATGACGACTTCAGCCCCTTTCGGCCGCGCCCTGTGCGCCATGATCACCCCCTTCACCGAGGAGGGCGCCCTCGATCTCGACGGCGCTCAGCGGCTGGCCGCACGCCTGGTGGCCGAGGGCTGCGACGGCCTCGTGCTGTCCGGCACGACGGGTGAGTCGCCGACCACGACGGACGCGGAGAAGGCGGCCCTGGTGACGGCGGTGCGGGAGGCGGTGGGCGCGGGGGCGTCGGTGGTGGCGGGGGTGGGCACCTTCGACACCCGGCACACCGTGGAGCTGGTCCTCGCCGCCGAGAAGGCGGGCGCGGACGGGGTGCTGGTGGTCAGCCCCTACTACAGCAGGCCGCCGCAGGACGCGCTGGAGTCACACTTCCGCGAGATCGCGGACGCCTGCGCACTGCCCGTCATGCTCTACGACATCCCGGGCCGCACCGGCACCCGCATCGAACCCGAGACGATGATCCGGCTCGCCGAGCACCCCCGGATCGTCGCGGTCAAGGACTGTTCCTACGACTTCCTGGGCGCCCAGAAGGTCCTGGACCGCACGGAGCTGGCGTACTACGCGGGCTGCGACGAGCACATCCTCGCCCTGTACGCGGTGGGCGGGACGGGGTACGTCAGCACGGTGGCCAACGTGGTCCCGGCCCAACTCCGCGCGATCCTGGACACGTTCGAGGCGGGCGACACCCCCGTGTCCGCCCGCCTCCAACAACGGGCCACGCCGCTGATCGAGGCGATGATGTCGGCGGGCCTGCCCGGCACGGTCACCGCCAAGGCCCTCCTCGACGCGCTCGGTCTGCCCGCGGGCCCGGTCCGTGCCCCGCTGCGGCCAGCCGACCGGGAGACGGCCGACGGGCTGCTGGCGGAGTACGAACGTCTCGTGGCCGCCTGATCAGGGCTGGGCGAACAGCGGCTCCCAGCGCCCGGCGTCCCCGTCGTTGCCCTCGCGGAACCCGCTGAGCGGGACCTCCTTCTCGCTGCCGAGGGTGACCAGGACGAGCCGCTGATGGAACTCGCTCTTGTCGTTCCTGCCGATGTCCCAGGCGATGAGCTGCTTGTTGCCGACCCAGGCGAGCAGCTGCTGCCCGCGCACCTCGGTCTTGGCGCCGGTCATGGCGTCGAGGACCCAGGAGGAGGTCTTCCACTTCTTGCCCGCGAAGTCACCGGCGACGAGCTCGCCGTTCGGCGACCTGCCCGCGTCGACGAACCACTCCAGGTACTTGTCCTGCGCAGGCGTGGGGACCTTGGCGCCCTTGAGGTCCCAGAACTCCTTGCCGATGTCCCCCATGGGGTTCCCGGCCCAGACGTGCCGGCCGTCCTCGGTGAGGGCGAAGTCCTGGCGGGCGTTGAGGATGGCGCCCCCGGGCCTGCCGTCGCCGGCGGCGAGTCTCACCTCGCTCCAGGCGCCCTCCCCGGAGGCCACGTCGAGGACGTAGAAGCCGCTGCGGCTCGATGTCCAGTCCTGGTCCCAGCCGTCGGAGCCCTGCATCTTGATCCGCAGATCGGGGTTCTTGGTGTACGTCGTGGCGACCAGCTTGCGGCCGTCGCGGGAGAAGGCGAGTCCGCCGACGCCGTGGTCGACCGGGATCCACCGCTCGACCTTGCCGGTGGTCAGGTCGAGCAGGCCGATCCGGGAGGCGGGCAGGTCCGCTTCGAGGACGGCGGCGGTCTTCGCGCCGGGGGCGACAGCCACCCAGGACCAGTCCGCGGCCTTGGCGTACTTGCCGGTCTTCGGGTTCAGGAGGTAGTAGGCGCGCCGGTAGACGGCGGTCTCCGGGGTCTTCCTGACCGTCTCAGGGATGGAGTACCCGGCCAGGGTCGTGCCCCCGACGGAGATCTCCTCGCGCGGCGGGGACTGGTCGGGGTGCGCCCTGGTCTTCTTCTCCACCACGACCCCACCGCCGCCCGAGGGGCGCACGTCCTGCTTGCCGGAGTCCAGCAGCGGCACCGCCACCCCGACGGCGATCACGGCGGCCGCGGTGACGGCGGCGGCCGTGATCCTGCGGTTGCGGCGGCGCCGGACGGCGAACACCCGGTCGGCGAATCCCGCTGCCGCCGGGGACTGTTGGGCGGCCTGTTCGCGCAGTGCGTCGCGCACGATGTCGTCGACGTTCACGGACGCACCTCCACGGGCGAGTAGTCACGGGCGTCGAACCGCTCGGCCTCCGCGGGCCCGAGGCCGGCGAGTTCGGGGGCGAGCTGACGCAGCCGGGCCAGCGAACGGTGGGTGGTGGACCGCACGGTGCCGACGGAGCAGCCGATGAGGCGGGCCACGTCGGCCTCGGGCAGGTCCTCGAAGTAGCGCAGCACCAGCACGGTGCGCTGGCGTGCGGTGAGCCGGGAGAGGGCCTGGCGTATGACGAGGCGCAGTTCGGCCGCGGCGGCGGTGTCGGGGCCGGGTTCGCCGGTGCCCGGTGGTTCGGGCGGCTCGGCGACACTCACCTCCCGCCTGGGCCACTTCAGCCGCCAGCGGCTGACCTGCTGGCGGTAGAGGACCTGCCGTACGTAGGCCTCCGGTTCGTCGATCTTCTGCCACCGCCCGGCCGCCTTCACCAGGGCGTTCTGCAGCAGGTCCTCACCGGCGTGCCGGTCTCCCCCGCACAGGAGCACGGCGGTCTTCAGCAGAGCGGACGACCTGCTGTCCACGAAGTCCCGGAAACTCTCCAGCCCTTCGGCATTCATCGTCACCTTCTCTTCCCCGGCGACGCCGGTGCGCCGCCCCTCCGACCCTTGTGACGCGTGCGGGCAGCCGCCGCTATGCCACCCCCACGCAAAAAAGTCGCCGCGGAGGAATTTCGTCCTCTGCGGCGACTTTCGGTGGCGCGGCGCGTCAGTTGTGGCTGTGCAGGATGTCGTTGAGGCCGCCCCAGACCGCGTTGTTCGGGCGGGCCTCGACCGTGCCGGTGACCGAGTTGCGGCGGAAGAGGATGTTCGAGGCGCCGCTGAGCTCGCGGGCCTTGACGATCTGGCCGTCGGGCATGGTGACCCGGGTGCCCGCGGTGACGTAGAGACCGGCCTCGACGACGCACTCGTCGCCGAGCGCGATGCCGACGCCCGCCTCGGCGCCGATCAGGCAGCGCTCGCCGATGGTGATGCGGACGTTGCCACCGCCGGAGAGGGTGCCCATGGTGGAGGCGCCGCCGCCGATGTCCGAGCCGTCGCCGACCACGACACCGGCGGAGATGCGGCCCTCGACCATCGAGGTGCCGAGCGTGCCCGCGTTGAAGTTGACGAAGCCCTCGTGCATGACGGTGGTGCCCGCGGCGAGGTGCGCGCCGAGGCGGACCCGGTCGGCGTCGGCGATGCGGACGCCCTTGGGGGCCACGTAGTCCGTCATGCGGGGGAACTTGTCGACGCTCGTCACAGCGAGGTGCAGGCCCTCGGCGCGCGCGTTGAGGCGCACCTTCTCGATCTCGTCGACGGCGACCGGGCCGAGCGAGGTCCAGGCGACGTTGGGCAGAAGGCCGAAGATGCCGTCCAGGCTCTGGCCGTGCGGCTGGACCAGACGGTGCGAGAGCAGGTGCAGGCGCAGGTAGGCGTCGTGCGTGTCGAGCGGCTTGTCGTCGAGGGAGGCGATGACCGTGCGGACCGCGATCACCTCGACGCCACGGCGGGCGTCCGGGCCGATCGCCTTGGCGGCGCCTTCGCCGAGCAGTTCCACGGCCCTGTCGGCAGAGAGCCGCTCGGTGCCGGCCGGGCCGGGCTCGGCGGAGAGCTCGGGAGCGGGGAACCAGGTGTCGAGGACGGTGCCGTCGGCGGTGACGGTGGCGAGGCCTGCGGCGATGGCGCCGGTGGTGCGCGGAGCAGTCGTGTCGGTCATGGGGGAAACCTAACCGGCGCAGGCGGCGGGACGCGAACCCGTACGCGGGGCGTCTCGGGTGGTGGGCGGCGAGCACTGCCCTGTGGTGCGGGCCGCCGGTCAGTGGGTCAACCGCGGTCACCGGCCGGGGCGACGACGGCTGTGGCGATGAGGGAGTCGCCGCCGGCGACCTTCTCGCCGGTGAGCATGCGCATCCCGATCACGCGGTACATCTGCGGGTCGAGCAGCCACTGGCCCCACAGTGTCTCCTCGGTTCCCGGACAGCCGTTCCGGGTGTGGTGGTCGAGCGCGATGGCCCGGCGTCCGGCCGTGGTCTCGACGACGTGGTCCACCACCGTGCCGCCCGGCAGGGTCGCGAGCGCCCGGCAGAGCGCACGTCGGCGCTCCGGAGGACGCTGGTCCCGGTGCAGTCGTTCGCCGCCTTCGGCACCCTCTTCGGGTCGGCGACGGCGTTCTTCTCGCGCAACGCCCGCAGCGCCTTCTGAGCGTCGGCGGGCAGCGCGACCAGGACCGGGTACATCTCGCCCGGCGAGCGGACGGCGCGACAGTCTCACCGCCTCGCCCGCATCCCCGCCGGGATCACCCGCGCCAGCACCTCCCGCGCGTACTCCTCGTCGTACGGCGTCCCCGTCAGCAGCACCTGGAGACAGATCCCGTCCAGCAGCGCGACCAGCGCCCGTGCCGTGACCCGGTCCGTGCGGCGGGCGAGGCGTTCGGCGAGGTCGTCGGCCCACTCGGCGGCGACGGGGCGCAGGGCGGGGCGGCGCAGGGCGGCGAGGTAGAGCTCGTACTCCAGCTCGACGCCGGTGCGGTCGCCGCCGAGCCAGTCGCCGAGGACCCGGGCGAGGCCGGTGGCCAGGTCACCGCCGGGGTCGTCCAGGGCGCCGTGCGCGGCGACCGCCTTGGCGAAGCCCTCGCTGGCCTGGCGCAGCGCGGCGACCATCAGCTCGTCGAGGCTCTTGAAGTGGTACGTCGTCGATCCGAGCGGCACGTCGGCCGCGGCGGCGGCGCTGCGGTGGCTGAGTCCCGCGAGCCCCTTCTCCCCCACGACCCGGATGGCCGCGTCGATGATCCGCTGCCGGCGCTCGGGGTCGTGCCGCCGGGCCATCAGTGCGCCCCGCCCAGGTTCAGGACCACGACGCCCACGATGATCAGCGCGATCCCGGCGGCCCTGGTGACCGTCATCCCCTCCCCGAGGAAGACCATCCCGATCGCGGCGATGGCCGCGGTGCCCGCTCCGGCCCAGATCGCGTAGGCGGTGCCGACCGACACCGTCTTCAGCGTCTGGGCGAGCAGCGCGAAGGAGAGGACGTACCCGAGCACGGTCAGCAGCGAGGGCCCGAGCCGGCTGAAGCCCTCGGTGTACTTCATGGCCGTGGTCGCTCCGACCTCGGCGGCGATGGCTCCGGCGAGCAGCAGGTATCCCATGTGTACGAGCGTACATAACGGCGGGTCGCCGTCGCCGCTTGCGGGCGGGCCGAGAGCCCGCTGAGCGAGGAATGTGGAAACCGGCCGGTTCAAAGGGCTGCTCGGGACCGCCGGTAACCACTAGTGTTCCTCCGAACCACTTGTGTTTCACCATTCACATACCGCGCCACCACAGCAGCGGCACGTCGCCTCGCGCCGCGCCGGAGGAACAGCGCATGCCCGAAGAGAAGTCCCGGCCGCCCCAGAACCGCCCCTGGGAGAACGGCTGGACGTTGGACACCTCCCGCACGCCCGGCACCAGACGGCTCTATCTCGCCGGGGCGCTGGCGGTGGCCACGATCGTTGCCTGTGTCGCGGCGATAGCCGCCACCGACAACAGAGGTGACGATTCGTCAAAAACCGCACGGGACGAGGGAGGCCTGATCTCCTTCTCCTCGCAGCCCGCGACGACCGTCGCCCCGCAGGGCGACAGCGGCCTCTCCTCGGTGTCCCCCACTCCCCGGGGCCCCCGGCAGCAGGGCGCAGAACCCACCGTGACGGTCACAGCGACCCCGAAGCGGCCCAAGCCCACGGTCTCCAAGGGCAGTTCGTCCAAGCCGAAGCCCTCCGTGACCTACCGCTCGGTCCGCTCGGTCAACTACCCCGACCGCTACTGGCACGTGGACGACGGCTATGTGGGCCTGGACCCGGTCCGCGGCTCGGAATCCCGCGAGGATTCCACCTTCAAGCAGGTCAAGGGCCTGGCGAACGCCTCGTGTTACTCCTTCGCCACCCATGACGGCAAGTACCTGCGCCACCGCAACTTCGTCCTGCGGGCCGACCGCGACGACGGCTCCTCCCTCTTCCGGCAGGACGCCACGTTCTGCGCCCGGGACGCCGCCTACTCGGGCACGAAGATGCTGGAGTCGGTGAACTACCCCGGCTACTTCCTGCGCCACAACAACTTCGTGATCCGCCTGGAACGCTTCGAGTACAGCTCGCAGTTCCTGTCGGACTCGTCGTTCCAGCTGGTGGACGGCCTGGCCTGAGCCGCGTCCGAGCACGGGAAAGCGGCGGCACCCGGAAGGTGCCGCCGCTTTTCGCGGGCGTCTGTCAGACGTTGAACCCGAGCGCCCGAAGCTGCTCGCGTCCGTCGTCCGTGATCTTGTCCGGTCCCCACGGCGGCATCCACACCCAGTTGATGCGCAGTTCGCTGACGAGGCCGTCCGTGGCGGACTTGGCCTGGTCCTCGATGACGTCCGTCAGCGGACAGGCCGCCGAGGTCAGGGTCATGTCGAGGGTCGCGATGTTCGCGTCGTCGATGTGGATGCCGTAGATCAGGCCGAGGTTGACGACGTCGATGCCCAGCTCGGGGTCGACGACGTCGTACAGCGCCTCGCGGACCTCTTCCTCCGAGGCCGGCTTCATCTCAAGGCTCTCGCTCATGCCGTCTTCCTTTCGGCGTCGGCTCCGGCGTCCAGCGCCTGGGCCGTCGCGTCCTTCCATGCCATCCAGCTGAGGAGGGCGCACTTGACCCGGGCCGGGTACTTGGAGACACCGGCGAACGCGACCGCGTCCTCCAGCACCTCCTCCATCGCGTCGTCGGGCTCGATCCTGCCCTTGGACTGCATCAGCTCGAGGAAGGTCTCCTGGATCCGCTGCGCGTCCGCCAGGTCCTTGCCGACCAGCAGATCGTTCAGTACGGAGGCGCTGGCCTGGCTGATCGAGCAGCCCTGGCCCTCGTAGGAGACGTCCTCGATCGTCGTGCCGTCGTACTTCACACGGAGGGTGATCTCGTCGCCGCACGTCGGGTTCACGTGGTGCACCTCGGCGTCGCCATCCCTGAGACCACGCCCGTGCGGGTGCTTGTAGTGGTCCAGGATGACTTCCTGGTACATCGAGTCCAGCTTCATGCGATAGCCCGTTCCCGTCAGCCGAAGAAGTTCCGTACGTGCTCCAGCCCCTCGACCAGTGCGTCGATCTCGGCCGGAGTGGAGTACAGATAGAACGACGCTCGCGTGGTCGCGGGAATTCCGTACCTCAGGCAGACCGGCCGCGCGCAGTGGTGTCCGACCCGGACCGCGACGCCCTGCTCGTCCAGGACCTGGCCCACGTCGTGCGGGTGGATGTCGCCGAGCGTGAAGGAGATCGCCGCGCCCCGGTCCTCGGCCGTGGTGGGGCCGATGATCCTGAGGCCGGGGACCTCCGCCAGGCGCTGGACCGCGTACTCGGTCAGCGCGTGCTCATGGGCGAGGATCTTGTCCATGCCGATGGCCTGGAGATAGTCGATGGCCGCGCCCAGACCGACCGCCTGCGCGATCGGGGGGGTGCCCGCCTCGAACTTGTGCGGCGCGGGAGCGTAGGTCGACGAGTGCATCGACACGGTCTCGATCATCTCGCCGCCGCCGAGGAACGGCGGCAGGTCCTCGAGGAGTTCCTGCCGGCCCCACAGCACGCCGATGCCCGTCGGCCCGCACATCTTGTGACCGGTGAAGGCCACGAAGTCGGCCTGCAGGGCCTGTACGTCCAGTGGCATGTGCGGCGCGGCCTGCGAGGCGTCGATGCAGACCAGGGCACCGACCTGCTGTGCCCTGCGCACTATCGCCTCGACCGGGTTGACCGTGCCCAGGATGTTGGAGACCAGCACGAAGGAGACGATCTTCGTCTTCTCGGTGATGATCTCGTCGATGTTGGACAGGTCGAGGCGGCCGTCGTCGGTCAGCCCGAACCACTTCAGCTTCGCGCCCGTGCGCTGCGCCAGCAGCTGCCACGGCACGATGTTGGAGTGGTGCTCCATCTCCGTGATGACGATCTCGGTCTCGGAGTCCACGCGGTAGGGCTCGTCCGCCCAGCCCAGCATGTTCGCCACGAGGTTGAGCGACTCGGAGGCGTTCTTGGTGAAGATCACCTCGTTGCGCGAGGGCGCGTTGATGAACTCGGCGACCTTGTCGCGCGCGCCCTCGTACAGTGCCGTGGCCTCCTCGGCGAGCACATGCACACCGCGGTGGACGTTGGCGTTGTACCGCTCGTAGTACTCGCTCATGGCGTCCAGCACCTGGCGCGGCTTCTGCGAGGTCGCCGCGTTGTCCAGGTACACGAGCTTCCGGTCGTCGTGGACCAGGCGGTCCAGGATCGGGAAGTCCTTGCGGATCGCCTCGGTGTCGAGGAGGCCCGGCAACTGCGTCACGCTGATACGCCACCCTTCGTGTATGCCTCGTAGCCCTCGTTCTCCAGCTTGTCGGCGAGCTCGGCGCCGCCGGACTCGACGATGCGACCGCCGGAGAAGACGTGGACGAAGTCGGGCTTGATGTAGCGCAGGATGCGCGTGTAGTGCGTGATCAGCAGGGTGCCGACCTCGCCGGTCTCGCGGACGCGGTTGACGCCCTCGGAGACGACCCGCAGGGCGTCGACGTCGAGGCCGGAGTCCGTCTCGTCGAGGATCGCGACCTTCGGCTTGAGCAGCTCCAGCTGGAGGATCTCGTGGCGCTTCTTCTCACCGCCGGAGAAGCCCTCGTTCACGTTGCGCTCGGCGAAGGCCGGGTCCATGTGGAGACGCTCCATGGTCTCCCGGACCTCCTTCACCCAGGTGCGCAGCTTGGGGGCCTCGCCGCGGACGGCGGTGGCGGACGTACGGAGGAAGTTGGAGACCGAGACGCCGGGGATCTCGACCGGGTACTGCATCGCCAGGAACAGGCCCGCGCGGGCGCGCTCGTCGACGGACATCTCCAGGACGTCCTCGCCGTCGAGGGTGACGGTGCCGCTGGTGATCGTGTACTTCGGGTGACCCGCGAGCGAGTAGGCGAGCGTCGACTTGCCGGAGCCGTTGGGGCCCATGATGGCGTGCGTCTCGCCCTGCTTCACGGTGAGGTCGACGCCCTTGAGGATCTCCTTCGTGGCGTTGTCGGCCTCGACGGTGACGTGCAGGTCGTGGATTTCAAGCGTTGCCATGGGTGCCTCAGGACTCCTGGTTGAGGGAGACGAGCACGTCGTCCCCTTCGATCTTTACGGGGTATACGGGGACGGGGCGCGTCGCGGGAAGGCCGGACGGTTTGCCGGTGCGCAGGTCGAAGCTGGAGCCGTGCAGCCAGCACTCGATCTGGCAGTCCTCCACCTCGCCCTCGGAGAGCGAGACGTTCGCGTGGGAGCAGATGTCGTGGATGGCGAACACCTCCCCCTCGGTGCGGACGACCGAGACCGGCGTGCCGTCGAGTTCCACCCGCTTCGGGGTGTCCTCCTCCAGCTCGCTCAGCCCACAGGCGCGTACGAAGGCGGCCATCAGACGGTGGCCTCCAGCTCCTCGTCGATCTTCACGAGAAGGCGCTCCTCGATGTCGTCGACACCGATCTGCTGGACGAGCTCGGCGAAGAAGCCGCGGACCACCAGGCGGCGGGCCTCGTCGGCCGGGATGCCACGGGCCATCAGGTAGAAGAGCTGCTCGTCGTCGAAGCGGCCGGTCGCGCTCGCGTGCCCGGCGCCGACGATCTCGCCGGTCTCGATCTCCAGGTTCGGCACGGAGTCGACCCGGGCGCCGTCGGTGAGGACGAGGTTGCGGTTCATCTCGTAGGTGTCGGTGCCCTCGGCCTTGGCCTCGATGAGCACGTCACCGATCCACACCGCGTGGGCACCCTCGCCCTGGAGCGCGCCCTTGTAGGCCACGTTCGACTTGCAGTGCGGGGTGTTGTGGTCGACCAGGAGACGGTGCTCCTGGTGCTGGCCGGCGTCCGTGAAGTACAGGCCGAACAGCTCGGCCTCGCCGCCGGGGCCGGCGTAGGAGACGCGCGGGTGCAGCCGGACGAGGTCGCCGCCGAAGGTGACCACGAACGACTTGAAGGTGGCGTCCCGGCCGATCAGCGCGTTGTGCTGGGCCACGTGCACGGCCTTGTCGTCCCAGTCCTGGACGGAGACGACGGTCAGCTTGGCGCCGTCGCCCAGGATGTAGTCGACGTTGGAGGCGAGTACGGCGTCACCGGTGTGGTCGATGACGACGACGGCCTCGGCGAAGGCTCCGAGCTCCACGACCTGGTGGCCGTAGCGGACCCCGCCCTCGCCGTGCACGGCGATGCGGATCGGCTCGGTGAGGACCGTCTCCTTGGGGACGGTGACCACGCCGGCCTTCTCGAACGCCGAGTAGGCCTGGGCGGCGATGCGGTCCACCGGGGTGCCGGCCCTGCCGAGCCGGGCGTCGTCGCGGCCGACGGTCTCGATCACCACGCCCTCGGGCGCCGTGATGTCGACCTTCACGCCGCCGCCGGTGGCGACCGCGGTGCCGTCGTGCAGCCCGCGCAGGCGCTCCAGCGGCGTGAACCGCCACTCCTCCTCGCGGCCGTGGGGGACCGGGAAGTCCGCCACGTCGAAGGACGGGGGCGCGCTCATGCGCGTGGCGACGGTCGACTCGGCGGCCACCGCGATCTGGCCGGCGGTGGTGGACCCCACCGGGATATTCGTAGCCTCAGCCATGGCTGTCGGTCTGCTCTCTTCCTACGTCAGTTTCGCTAGCTGTGTCCGAAAGGGGGCGGGGTCAGCCGACCGCGCCTTCCATCTGCAGCTCGATCAGCCGGTTGAGCTCCAGCGCGTACTCCATCGGCAGCTCCTTCGCGATGGGCTCGACGAAGCCGCGCACGATCATCGCCATCGCCTCGAACTCGCTCAGACCACGGCTCATCAGGTAGAAGAGCTGGTCCTCGGAGACCTTGGAGACGGTCGCCTCGTGGCCCATGGACACGTCGTCCTCGCGGACGTCCACGTAGGGGTACGTGTCGGAGCGGGAGATGGTGTCGACGAGCAGCGCGTCGCACAGCACGTTGGACTTGGAGCCGTGGGCGCCCTCGCCGATCTCCACCAGACCGCGGTAGGAGGTACGGCCGCCACCGCGCGCCACCGACTTGGAGACGATGTTGGAGGAGGTGTTCGGCGCCATGTGGACCATCTTGGAGCCGGCGTCCTGGTGCTGGCCCTCGCCCGCGAAGGCGATGGACAGGGTCTCGCCCTTGGCGTGCTCGCCCATCAGGTAGACGGCCGGGTACTTCATCGTGACCTTGGAGCCGATGTTGCCGTCGATCCACTCCATGGTCGCGCCCTCGTACGCCACGGCGCGCTTGGTGACCAGGTTGTAGACGTTGTTCGACCAGTTCTGGATGGTCGTGTAACGGCAGCGGGCGTTCTTCTTGACGATGATCTCGACGACCGCGCTGTGCAGCGAGTCCGACTTGTAGATCGGCGCCGTACAACCCTCGACGTAGTGCACGTAGGCACCCTCGTCGACGATGATCAGGGTCCGCTCGAACTGGCCCATGTTCTCCGTGTTGATACGGAAGTAGGCCTGGAGCGGGATCTCGACGTGCACGCCCTTCGGCACGTAGATGAAGGAGCCGCCGGACCACACCGCGGTGTTCAGCGACGCGAACTTGTTGTCGCCGACCGGGATGACGGTGCCGAAGTACTCCTTGAAGAGCTCCGGGTGCTCCTTGAGAGCGGTGTCGGTGTCCAGGAAGATGACGCCCTGCTCCTCCAGGTCCTCGCGGATCTGGTGGTAGACGACCTCGGACTCGTACTGGGCCGCGACACCGGCGACGAGGCGCTGCTTCTCCGCCTCGGGGATGCCGAGCTTGTCGTACGTGTTCTTGATGTCCTCGGGCAGGTCCTCCCAGGACTCCGCCTGCTTCTCCGTGGACCGCACGAAGTACTTGATGTTGTCGAAGTCGATGCCGGAGAGGTCCGAGCCCCAGTTCGGCATGGGCTTCTTGCCGAACAGGCGCAGACCCTTGAGGCGGAGCTTGGTCATCCACTCCGGCTCGTTCTTCTTCGCGGAGATGTCGCGGACGACGTCCTCGTTGATACCGCGCCGCGCGGAAGCGCCGGCCGTGTCGGAGTCGGCCCAGCCGTATTCGTACTTGCCCAGGCCCTCGAGCTCGGGGTGGGCAGTCTCCGTGGGGAGAGTCATGCGGGGTTCCTCCCGGCCGTGCTTGCAGATGCGTGATCAGACATGTGGGAAATCTTGGGGATGAACGTCGTGCAGACGCCGTCGCCGTGCGCGATGGTCGCCAGTCGCTGGACGTGCGTTCCGAGCAGCTGGGAGAAGATCTCGGTCTCCGCCTCACAGAGCTGGGGGAACTTCTCCGCGACATGGGCCACCGGGCAGTGGTGCTGGCAGAGCTGCTCGCCGACCGGTGCGCTGCGCGCCGTAGCAGCGTACCCGTCCGCGCTCAGGGCCTTGGCCAGGGCTTCGGTGCGCTCCTCGGGGGCCGCGGCCTCGATGACCTTGCGGTACTCCTCGGCCTGCGCGGCGATCCTCGCGCGTGCGAAGGCGACGACCGCCTCGTCCCCGCCGAAGCGCTCCTGGATCCAGCTCAGGGCGTCCGCGGCGAGCTTGTCGTACGACTGGTCGAAGGCGTCCCGGCCGCAGTCGGTGAGCGCGAAGACCTTGGCGGGGCGGCCGCGCGTCCGCGCGCCGTAGACCCGCTGCTCCCGCGCTTCCACGACGTCGTCGGCCACCAGCGCGTCCAGATGACGTCGTACGGCCGCCTGGGTGAGCCCCAGCCGTCCGGCCAGCTCGGCGACGGTCGACGGGCCGTGGTCCAGGATGGATCGCGCGACGCGGTTGCGGGTGGACCGCTCACCGGTCGCGAGCTCCTCCTGAGGGGCCCCCGTGGGGGTCTCCCGAGCCTCGCCGACGTTTTTCACAACGCCATTGTTGCGTAATTCCTCAGGACCGGGCAAGCCGCGTCCACCGCGACGCACGGTGCCCTGCGTCACTTAGGTACTCCTAACCTGACCTGGGGAAACGATCTTTGATCGATCAAACGGGTGGCGTTCGGCGGTCCTGTCGGGAACACTCGCGAGGATGCCGATACCACCTCCCACCGGCCCACTTGTCACTCGCGACACCCTCGCCGCGCACCTGCGCGAGCTGGGTGTCAGAAGCGGCGAGATCCTGCTCGTGCACTCCTCCCTGAGCTCCCTCGGCTGGGTCTGCGGGGGCCCGGTCGCGGTGGTTCAAGGGCTGCTCGACGCCCTCGGGCCGGACGGCACGCTCGTGGTCCCGACCCAGACCGGCGACCTCTCCGACCCGGCCGTCTGGGGCAACCCGCCGGTGCCCGAGGACTGGTGGGACACGATCCGGGCGACCATGCCCGCCTACGACCCCCTCGTCACGCCCTCACGCGGGGTCGGCGTGATCCCGGAGACCGTCCGCACCTGGCCCGGCGCCCTGCGCAGCGCGCACCCGCAGATCTCCTTCGCGGCGCTGGGTCCACGCGCGCGTGACGTGCTCGACGGCCACGCCCCCGACTGCCGTCTCGGCGAGCAGAGCCCGCTGGCCCGCCTGGAGGCCCTCCACGCGCGTGTGCTGCTCCTCGGCGCGGGCTACGACACCTGCACGAGCTTCCATCTCGCCGAGTACCGCGTCCCGACCCCCCTGGTGAGGGTCGGCCGCCCCGGACCGGACGGCTGGGAGGTGGTCACCGAGGTCTCGATCACCTCGGACCGCTTCGACGAACTCGGGTACGACTTCGAGCGGGACAGCGGCGTCGTCGTACGGGGAAAGGCGGGCGCGGCCGACGTACGGCTGTTCCCGGTGGCGGACGCCGTGCGGTACGCGCAGCGCTGGCTGGCGCTGCACCGCTCACGGGAGGACGTTCCCGGACATGCGCCGGGTGGAGATCCTGCACCCGCCCGACTGCGGCGCGGGCGGCGAACCTAGACTCGGGCCCATGCGAAGTGAGCCCGTGGTCCAGGTCCACGCCCTGGTGAAGCGGTACGGCACGAAGACCGCCGTGGACGGCCTCGACCTGGTCACCGGGCCGGGCGTGACCGCCGTACTCGGGCCCAACGGGGCCGGCAAGACGACGACGGTCGAGACCTGCGAGGGATACCGGAA
Organism: Streptomyces sp. NPDC058307; assembly: GCF_042880295.1. Lineage (NCBI taxonomy): Bacteria > Bacillati > Actinomycetota > Actinomycetes > Kitasatosporales > Streptomycetaceae > Streptomyces > Streptomyces sp. NPDC058307. Next base: position 31,467 of record NZ_JBHVYZ010000065.1, on the reverse strand, counting down.
GCCGGACTCCGGCACGGTACGGGTCCTGGGCCTCGACCCGGTGCGGCAGGCCCGTGAGCTGCACCCGAGGATCGGCGTGATGCTTCAGTCCGGGGGCGTGTACTCGGGCGCCCGGGCCGACGAGATGCTGCGGCACATGGCGAGACTGCACGCGCACCCGCTCGACGTGGACGCGCTGATCGAGCGTCTGGGCCTGGACAGCTGCGGCAGGACGACGTACCGCAGGCTGTCCGGCGGTCAGCAGCAGCGCCTGGCTCTCGCCATGGCCGTCGTGGGCCGGCCGGAACTGGTGTTCCTGGACGAGCCGACCGCCGGGCTCGACCCGCAGGCCCGCCGCGCGACCTGGGACCTGATCCGCGACCTGCGCGCGGACGGTGTGTCGGTGGTCCTCACCACGCACTACATGGACGAGGCCGAGCAGCTCGCCGACGACGTGGCGATCATCGACGGTGGCAAGGTCATCGCCCAGGGCACCCCGGAGGAGCTGTGCCGGGGCGGCGCGGAGAACACCCTGCGCTTCACGGGCCGCCCCGGGCTCGACGTGGGCTCGCTGCTCAAGGCCCTCCCGGCGGACTGCTCGGCGGCCGAACTGACGCCCGGCTCCTACCGGGTCGTGGGCAAGGTCAACCCCCAGCTGCTGGCGACGGTGACGTCCTGGTGCGCCCAGCACGGCGTGATGCCGGAGAAGATCTCGGTGGAACGGCACACCCTGGAAGACGTCTTTTTGGAACTGACCGGCAAGGAGCTGCGCGCGTGACGGCCACCGGTATGTACACCCCGAAGCCGGGCGCGGCACCTCTGGGACGCATGATCGCGACCCAGGCGATCCTGGAGACGAAGATGCTCCTGCGCAACGGCGAGCAGCTCCTGCTGACGGTGGTGATCCCGACCCTCGTGCTGGTCCTGTTCAGCTCGGTGGACATCATCGACACGGGCCGGGGCAAGGCCGTGGACTTCCTCACCCCCGGCGTCCTCGCCCTCGCGGTCATGTCCACGGCGTTCACAGGGCAGGCGATCGCGACCGGCTTCGAGCGCCGCTACGGCGTCCTGAAGCGCCTGGCCTCCTCCCCGCTGCCCCGCTGGGGCCTGATGACGGCGAAGACGGCGTCGGTCCTGGTGACGGAGATCCTCCAGGTGATCCTCCTGACGGTGATCGCCTTCGCGCTGGGCTGGTCCCCGCACGGCAACCCCTTCGCCGTCCTGCTGCTCCTGATCCTCGGCACGGCGGCATTCTCCGGCCTCGGCCTCCTGATGGCCGGCGTCCTGAAGGCGGAGGCGACCCTGGCCGCGGCCAACCTGGTCTTCCTCCTGCTGCTGGTGGCCGGCGGAGTGGTGGTCCCCCTGTCCAAGTTCCCCTCAGGCGCCCAGGACGCACTGAGCCTGCTGCCGATCACGGCCCTGTCGGACGGCCTGCGGGACGTGTTGCAGCACGGGACCGGGATGCCCTGGGGCGACCTGGGGATCCTGGCGGTGTGGGCCGCGGCGGGTCTGGCCCTGGCGGGACGCTTCTTCCGCTGGGAGTAGGGGTGAGAGAGGGGGCCCTCGTGAACGCGTGCACAAGCGGCCCCCTACGATGGAAAGCGTGCCGAACCTGACCCGCGCCGACGCCGTAGCGGCCGTCCGCAACCCGCTCGCCTTCATCGCCGCACGCTGGACCCCGACTTCCCGGACGGTTCAGCGGGCGGCTCTCTCCGCGCTCGTCATGGCGGTGGTCATCGTGGTCACCGGCGGGGCGGTGCGGCTGACCGGGTCGGGACTCGGGTGCCCGACCTGGCCCACCTGCACGGACGACTCGCTGACCACCACCAGTGCGATGGGCATCCACGGCGCCATCGAGTTCGGCAACCGGATGCTGACGTACGTGCTGTGCGCCGCCGTCGGGTGGGCGATCATCGCCGCGCGCTCCGAGAAGCCGTACCGGCGCAGCCTGACCCGGCTGGGCTGGGCGCAGTTCTGGATCGTGATGAGCAACGCGATCCTCGGCGGCATCGTCGTGCTCGTGGGTCTCAACCCGTACACCGTCGCGGCGCACTTCGTGGCCACGACGGCCCTGATCACGGTCGCCGCGGTGATGTGGCAGCGCACCCGCGAGGGCGACTCGGCACCCCGTCCGCTGGTCGGCAGGCCGGTGCAGCAGCTGGTGTGGTTCATGGTGGCCGCCGCCGCCCTGCTGATCCTGGTGGGCACGGTCGTGACGGGCGCCGGACCGCACGCGGGTGACTCCAGCGAGGTCGAGCGGATGCACCTGGACTGGGAGACGGTGGCCAAGGTGCACGCGGTGCTGGCCTGGATCGTGGTGTCGCTGACCTTCGCCCTGTGGTTCATCCTCAAGGCGGTCGACGCCCCCAAGGCCCCCCTGCACCGCACCCGCGCCCTGTTCCTGATCCTTCTGTCCCAGGGTGTCATCGGCTACGTCCAGTACTTCACCGGCCTGCCCGAGTTCCTGGTCGGCCTGCACATGCTCGGCTCGGCCCTGGTGTGGATCGGGGTCCTGCGCGTCCTGCTGTCCCTGCGGGAGCGGTCCGAGGGGGAACCGTCCGAGGTTCCCGCCCAGTCGTACGCCGCCACCGGTTCGTCGATCGCCGGTCCCAGGTAGCTCCGCGTCACCCCGGGCCCGGCGTTGCGCCCACCCGTCGGCCGCGCGTGCGGCAGGCGGGGGCCGTCCTGGCAGTGCCGCCGGCCGGCGAACCGTGGGCCCGGACGGCGACAGAGCGAGCGGGGCCAGGTCGGCCAGGAAGCGGTCCAGCAACACGTCGGTCTGCACCGGCCCCGTCCTGGACAGCTCACTCCAGCCCGTACACCCTGCGCGCGTTGCCCGCCGCGATCAGCCCCGCCACCCGCTGCGCGTCGGCCAGCGACCATGCCCCCTCCGTGACCCAGCCGCCCAGCACCCGGGCCAGCGCCTCGCGGAACAGGCGGGCGCCCACGACATGCAGTTCGGGCAGGCTGTGGGCCCCGCTGGAGAAGACGATCTTGCCGAAGGGGGCCAGTTCCAGGATCTCCGCGAGGACGGTCGCCGCGCGGGCACCGGTGCGCACGAGGGCGGCGCCGGAGTCGGCGTAGACGTGCGGGAAGACTCCGGCGAGATGGGCGGCGTGCCGGTGGTACGGGTAGCTGTGCAGCAGGACGAGGTCGGTGCCGAGGCCCGCGGTGGCCCGGACGAAGTCGGTGAGCAGGACGGGGTCGGTGCGGTCGATGCGCAGGCCCGGTTCGCCGAGCCCGGCGTGCAGTTGGAGGGGCAGGCCGGAGGCGGCCGCGATCCACAGCAGGTGTCGTAGCAGGACGGGGTCGGACAGCTCGCCGCCCACCCTGCGGCCCGCAAGCCACCGGCCCGCCGCGCCGCGCACCTCTCCGGGCCCCGGCGGCTCGGGTGCGAGCGCGAGTCCGTGCCGTACGCCCGCCACCGAGGTGAAGGCGACCGCGCTCGCGGCGGCTCCGTGCACCGACTCGGCGAGGTTGGCGAGGAAGGACTCGACGGTGCCCGAGGTGTCGGCGACCTGTTCGGCGAGGAGTTCCAGGCGCACGATCTCGCGGGCCTCGGCGTCCGCGGCGGAGGCCAGCTCGGTGGGTCCCGTGAGGTCGCCGGGCAGTCCGGTGTCGACCAGATAGGTCGTGATGCCGCTGCCGCGGAGCAGTCTGCGGCCCGCCTCCAGTACGCCCAGTTCACGGCGCCGGGCCAGATAGCGGGCGGGCGGACAGTGCGGTTCCAGGCCGAGCAGGGGCGGGCACCAGCGCCGTACGGCGAAACCCGTCTGGGTGTCGAACAGCGTGGTCCCCGGGGCGGGCGGGCCCTCGGTGCGGGCCAGCTGGGCCTCGAAGGTGCCGAGACCCAGCTCCGTCCGCAGTACGCCGTGGCAGTACTGGTCCACGAGGGACGGCGTTTCGATCATCCGGGCTCCCCGTGGCAGGACTGTGCGCTTGCTACAGGTCCTAACGGGTGAACCAGGCGTCAGGTGTTGCTGTCACACACCCCGTGCGAAGCGCGCCGCGGGTTGAGCCGTTCGCCCACGCTGAGGGACCACGCCGGCCTTCGCGCGACTGCGGGACCGTCGTGGCTGGAGACGCCCACGCGGCGGAACCGCACGCCGATACAGCCCCGCGCCCTTTCGGGGCGCGTTGGTCAGTCGTTCGAGGGGCCGCCGACCTGGATGCCCGCCATCCGGGTCCATTCGTACGGCCCGGTCTTCACCTTCGCGGCGAACTCGCCGTCGAACTCCTCGTGCACGGTGATGCCGGACTTCTCGACGGCCTTCTCGGCGATCTCGTACGAGGGGGCCATCAGGTCGCCCCAGCCGCCGTCCTCGCCGACGAGGACGATCCGGGCGCCGCGCTCGCCGACGTAGGCCAGCTGGCCCTCGGCGCCGCCGTGCTCCTTGGAGAAGGCGCTGATCTGCTTGGCGAGCCGGGCGACCTTGCGCTCGGCCTTCGCGTCAACCTGCTGCGTGTCTGCCATGACCAGGATGCTACCGACGGGTAGAGGGGTCGGCGACGTGACCCTTACCTCAGGAAGGGGTCGACCGCCACCGCGAGGAAGAGGATGGACACATAGGTGATCGACCAGTGGAACAGCCGCATCTCCTTGAGCTTCGCGCCCGTCACCTCGGCCCTGGCCCGGTTCTGCAGGCCGTGCGCCTCCCACAGCCAGAAGCCGCCCGCGAGCAGTGCGACCACCGAGTAGAACCAGCCGGTGTAGCCGAGCGGCTGCAGCAGCAGCGACACCCCGACCATCACCCAGCTGTAGAGGACGATCTGCTTGGCGACGACCTTGTTGGAGGCGACGACCGGCAGCATCGGCACGCCCACACGCGCGTAGTCCTCACGGACCTTCATGGACAGCGGCCAGTAGTGCGGCGGCGTCCAGAAGAACATGACGAGGAAGAGGATGACCGGCGCCCACGCCATGGAGTTCGTGACGGACGACCAGCCGATGAGGACCGGCAGACAGCCGGCGATGCCGCCCCACACGATGTTCTGCGAGGTACGGCGCTTGAGGATCATCGTGTACACGACGACGTAGAAGAGGAGCGCTCCGAGGGAGAGCCAGGCGCTCAGCCAGTTGACGGTGAGGCCGAACAGCAGCGTCGAGACGACCGCCAGCGTGATGCCGAAGGCGAGGCACTCGCGCGGCGACACCATGCCGGTCACCAGGGGACGCTGCGAGGTGCGGTCCATGAGCGCGTCGATGTCGCGGTCGATGTACATGTTGAGGGCGTTGGCGCCGCCCGCCGAGAGGTAGCCGCCGACACAGGTCAGCAGGACCAGCTTCAGGTCCGGCACACCCTGCTGCGCCAGGAACATCACCGGCACGGTGGTGATCAGCAGCAGCTCGATGATCCGGGGCTTGGTCAGCGCCACGAATGCCTTGACACGGGCCCCGAACGGCCGGTGACCAGAGCTCTTGCTCTCCCCCAGCACTCCGGCTGGACGGGATTCGACGGCCGTCACGCACACCCCTACAGAGACATCCCAGCAAGCCCCACCCGTGTGAAGTACCGGTAAAGCTCGCGCGTACCACGCCACTGTAGACGTTGCCCATACCCGGGCATTCGCGGGGGTCGGGTCGTGTCCGGGGACGGCCCCGGAAGAGCTCGGCGCCACTCGGTTGAGCACTCGTACGAGCGGCTGCGTATTCACTTGCCGAATGCCGGTACGGGCCAGTCGGGAGGCGGATCCCCGCCCGGCCCGGCAGTCTGGAATGACTCGAAAAAACGCACGTACTTGCGGGGGTAGGCTCGACAACGGCCGGGCGTCCCGTGCACCGGCATTTCGACATGCGTGACATGTGGAGAGGAGCCCTGACCCAGGGTGAGCACCAAGCCGACCACCACAGACCTCGAGTGGACCGAGTTGGACCAGCGGGCCGTCGACACCGCCCGCGTCCTGGCCGCCGACGCCGTACAGAAGGTCGGAAACGGCCATCCGGGTACGGCGATGAGCCTCGCTCCCGCCGCCTACACCCTCTTCCAGAAGGTGATGCGGCACGACCCGGCCGACCCCGACTGGGTCGGGCGCGACCGCTTCGTGCTGTCCGCCGGCCACTCGTCCCTGACCCTCTACACCCAGCTGTACCTGGCCGGCTTCGGCCTGGAGCTGGACGACCTCAAGGCCTTCCGCACCTGGGGCTCGAAGACCCCGGGCCACCCGGAGTACGGCCACACCAAGGGCGTCGAGACCACCACAGGACCGCTCGGCCAGGGGGTCGCCAACGCGGTCGGCATGGCGATGGCCGCCCGCTACGAGCGCGGTCTGTTCGACCCGGAGGCTCCCGAGGGCACCTCCCCCTTCGACCACTTCGTCTTCGCCGTCGCCGGTGACGGCTGCCTCCAGGAGGGCATCTCCGCCGAGGCGTCCTCGCTGGCCGGCCACCAGAAGCTCGGCAACCTGGTCCTGCTGTGGGACGACAACCACATCTCGATCGAGGGCGACACCGAGACGGCCGTCTCCGAGGAGACGACCAAGCGGTACGAGGCGTACGGCTGGCACGTGCAGCGCGTCGAGCCGCAGGCCAACGGCGACCTCGACCCGGTCGCGATCTTCGAGGCGATCCAGAAGGCCAAGGCGGTCACCGACCGGCCGTCCTTCATCGCGATGCGCTCGATCATCGCCTGGCCCGCCCCGAACGCCCAGAACACCGAGGCCGCCCACGGCTCGGCGCTCGGCGACGACGAGGTCGCGGCGACCAAGCGGGTGCTGGGCTTCGACCCGGAGCAGTCCTTCGAGGTGTCCGACGAGGTCCTGAACCACACCCGGCAGGCGCTGGAGCGCGGCCGCCAGGCGAAGGCCGAGTGGGAGAAGTCCTTCCAGGAGTGGCGGAACAACAACCCCGAGCGCGCGGCCGAGTTCGAGCGCGTCGCCGCGGGTGAGCTGCCCAAGGACTGGGAGTCGGCGATCCCGGTCTTCGAGCCCGGCAAGGGCGTCGCGACCCGTGCCGCCTCCGGCAAGGTCCTGCAGGCCCTCGGCGCCGTGATCCCCGAGCTGTGGGGCGGCTCCGCCGACCTCGCCGGCTCGAACAACACGACGATCGACAAGAACAGTTCCTTCCTCCCGGCGGACAACCCGCTGCCGGAGGCGGACCCGTACGGCCGCACGATCCACTTCGGCATCCGCGAGCACTCCATGGCCGCGGAGATGAACGGCATCGCGCTGCACGGCAACACCCGTATCTACGGCGGCACGTTCCTCGTCTTCTCCGACTACATGCGCAACGCCGTCCGGCTCTCCGCGTTGATGCACCTGCCGGTGACGTACGTGTGGACGCACGACTCCATCGGTCTGGGCGAGGACGGCCCGACGCACCAGCCGGTCGAGCACCTGGCCTCGCTGCGCGCGATCCCCGGTCTGAACGTGGTCCGCCCCGCGGACGCCAACGAGACCGCGATCGTCTGGCGCGAGATCCTGGGCCGCTGGACCAAGAAGTTCGGCAAGGGCGCCCCGCACGGCCTGGCGCTGACCCGTCAGGGCGTGCCGACGTACGAGCCCAACGAGGACGCCGTCAAGGGCGGTTACGTCCTGTTCGAGGCCGAAGGGCCCTCCGGGCAGGACACCGACCCGCAGGTCATCCTGATCGCCACCGGCTCCGAGGTGCACGTGGCCGTCGAGGCGCGTGAGCAGCTCCAGGCCGACGGCGTGCCGACGCGTGTCGTCTCCATGCCGTGCGTGGAGTGGTTCGAGGAGCAGGACCAGGGGTACCGGGACAGCGTCCTGCTTCCGTCCGTGAGGGCCCGTGTCGCGGTCGAGGCAGGCATCGGTCTGACCTGGCACAAGTACGTCGGGGACGCCGGCCGCATTGTCTCCCTGGAGCACTTCGGTGCTTCCGCGGACGCCAAGGTCCTCTTCCGGGAGTTCGGCTTCACCGGCGAGAACGTGGCCGCGCAGGCACGGGAATCTCTCGCCGCCGCCCAGCGCTGACGCTCACATACGACTTAGGAGATGTAATTCCATGACAGACGCACTCAAGCGCCTCTCCGAGGAAGGCGTGGCGATCTGGCTGGACGACCTGTCGCGCAAGCGGATCACGTCCGGCAACCTCGCCGAACTGATCGACCAGCAGCACGTCGTGGGCGTCACCACCAACCCGTCGATCTTCCAGAAGGCGATCTCCGAGGGCGACGGCTACGACCAGCAGCTCTCCGACCTGGCCTTCCGCAAGGTGTCCGTCGAAGAGGCCATCCGCATGATCACGACGGCGGACGTCCGCGACGCCGCCGACATCCTGCGCCCCGTCTTCGACGCGACGGGCGGCCAGGACGGCCGGGTGTCCATCGAGGTCGACCCGCGCCTGGCGCACAACCTCAAGGCGACCGTCGCCGAGGCCAAGCAGCTCGCCTGGCTCGTCGACCGCCCCAACACCCTCATCAAGATCCCGGCCACCCAGGCCGGCATCCCCGCGATCACCGAGGTCATCGGCCTCGGGATCAGCGTCAACGTCACGCTGATCTTCTCCCTCGACCGCTACCGCCTGGTCATGGACGCCTTCCTGGCCGGCCTGGAGAAGGCCAAGGAGCGGGGTCTGGACCTGTCGAAGATCCACTCCGTGGCGTCCTTCTTCGTGTCCCGCGTGGACACCGAGATCGACAAGCGCCTCGACGCGCTCGGCACCGACGAGGCCAAGGCCGCCCGCGGCAAGGCCGGTCTGGCCAACGCGCGCCTGGCCTACCAGGCGTACGAGGAGGTCTTCTCGGGCGAGCGCTGGGCGAAGCTGGAGAACGCCGGCGCGAACAAGCAGCGTCCGCTGTGGGCCTCGACCGGCGTCAAGGACCCGGCGTACAAGAAGACCATGTACGTCGAGGAACTGGTCGCGCCGAACACCGTGAACACCATGCCGGAGGCGACGCTGTTCGCCACCGAGGAGCAGGGTGAGATCCGCGGCGACGCCGTCTCGGGCACCTACGAGCAGGCTCGCGCCGAGCTCGACGCGCTCGAGAAGCTCGGGATCTCGTACGACGAGGTGGTCCAGCTCCTGGAGGACGAGGGCGTCGAGAAGTTCGAGTCCGCCTGGAACGACCTGCTCAAGTCGACCGAGGCGGAGCTTCAGCGCCTCGCCCCTTCGGAGGGCTGAGATCTTGTCGAGCAGCAACCCGCTGCGTGACCCCGCCGACCGACGGCTCCCGCGTATCGCGGGGCCGTCGGGCCTGGTCATCTTCGGCGTCACGGGCGATTTGTCACGAAAGAAGCTCATGCCCGCCGTGTATGACCTCGCGAACCGGGGTCTGCTGCCGCCGGGCTTCTCACTGGTCGGCTTCGCCCGGCGGGACTGGGAGAACGAGGACTTCGCTGAAGTCGTCCACGACGCCGTCAAGGAACACGCCCGGACGCCGTTCCGCGAGGAGGTCTGGCAGCAGCTCATCCAGGGGATGCGCTTCGTCCAGGGCACCTTCGACGACGACGACTCGTTCGAGCGGCTGCGCGACACCATCGACGAACTCGACAAGGCACAGGGCACCGGCGGCAACTTCGCCTTCTACCTGTCCGTGCCGCCGTCGGCCTTCCCCGTGGTCATCCAGCAGCTGAAGAAGCACCGGCTGGCCGACCAGTCGAGCGGCTCCTGGCGCCGCGCGGTCATCGAGAAGCCCTTCGGCCACAACCTCACGTCGGCCGAGGAGCTCAACGCGACCGTCGAGGAGGTCTTCGCCCCGGACCAGGTCTTCCGCATCGACCACTACCTGGGCAAGGAGACCGTCCAGAACATCCTGGCGCTGCGCTTCGCCAACACCATGTTCGAGCCGATCTGGAACCGGTCCTTCGTGGACCACGTGCAGATCACGATGGCCGAGGACATCGGCATCGGCGGCCGGGCCGGGTACTACGACGGCATCGGCGCCGCCCGTGACGTCATCCAGAACCACCTGCTCCAGCTGATGGCCCTCACCGCGATGGAGGAGCCCGCCTCCTTCGACGCGGATGCGCTGGCCGCGGAGAAGACCAAGGTCCTCGGCGCGGTGAAGCTGCCGAAGGACCTGGGCCTGAACACCGTGCGCGGACAGTACGCGGCGGGCTGGCAGGGCGGCGCGAAGGCGGTCGGCTACCTCGAAGAGGACGGCATCGACCCGCAGTCCAAGACCGACACCTACGCGGCCATCAAGGTGGAGATCGACAACCGCCGCTGGGCGGGCGTCCCCTTCTACCTGCGCACCGGCAAGCGGCTCGGCCGCCGGGTCACCGAGATCGCGGTGGTCTTCCAGCGGGCGCCGCACTCCCCCTTCGACACGACGGCCACCGAGGAACTCGGCTCCAACGCGATCGTCATCCGCGTCCAGCCCGACGAGGGCGTCACCGTCCGCTTCGGCTCCAAGGTGCCGGGCACCTCGATGGAGATCCGGGACGTGTCCATGGACTTCGCCTACGGCGAGTCGTTCACGGAGTCCTCACCCGAGGCGTACGAGCGTCTGATCCTCGACGTCCTGCTCGGCGACTCGAACCTCTTCCCCCGTACGGAGGAGGTCGAGCTGTCCTGGAAGATCCTCGACCCGATCGAGGAGTACTGGGACACGCACGGCAGGCCCGCCCAGTACCCCTCCGGTACCTGGGGCCCGGTCGAGGCGGACGAAATGCTCGCACGAGAGGGACGGAGCTGGCGCCGGCCATGAAGACAGACCTCACGGACACCACGGCCAGCAAGATCAACAAGGCCCTGGTCAAGGCCCGCCGGGCCATCGGCACACCGGCCGTCGGCATGGTGCTCACCCTCGTCATCGTCACGGACGAGGAGAACGCCTACGACGCCCTCAAGGCCGCCAACGACGCGTCCCGCGAGCACCCTTCGCGGACGCTGGTGGTCATCAAGCGGGTGTCGCGGAGTTCTCGTGACCGCACCCAGTCCCGCCTCGACGCCGAGGTGCGGGTGGGCGCGGACGCGGGCACCGGCGAGACGGTGGTGCTACGGCTGTACGGCGAGGTCGCCGACCACGCCCAGTCGGTCGTCCTGCCGCTGCTGCTGCCGGACGCGCCGGTCGTCGTCTGGTGGCCGGCGGACGCCCCGCTGGACCCGGCCGGGGACCCGCTCGGGGCGCTCGCCCAGCGGCGGGTCACCGACACGTACTCCTCCGAGCAGCCGGTGCGCGAGCTGACAGCACGCGCCGACGCCTACACGCCGGGCGACACCGACCTCTCCTGGACCCGGATCACACCGTGGCGCTCGATGCTGGCCGCCGCACTCGACCAGGTCACCTGCAAGGTGGAGGCGGTCGAGGTGGAGGGCGAGGAGTTCAACCCGAGCTGCGAGTTGCTGGCGATGTGGCTGGCGGACCGGCTGGACGTTCCGGTGAAGCGGTCGCTGTCGAACGGTCCCGGCCTCACGGCGGTCCGCATGCACACGGACAGCGGTCCGATCGTCCTGGACCGCGCCGACGGCTCGCTGGCCACGCTCTCCATCCAGGGCCAGCCGAACCGTGCGGTGGCGCTCAAGCGCCGGGACACGGCCGAGCTGATCGCGGAGGAGCTGCGCAGGCTGGACCCGGACGACACGTACGCCTCCGCGCTGCGGTTCGGGGTGGAACGGCTGAACCCGTCGGTGCCCTTTCCGAAAGCCGGGACCAGTGCCAAAGGTGCCGGCGCCAAGGGTTCGGGCGACAAAGGTTCAGACGCCAAAGGAGGACCTGGCTCCGGAGAGCCGGTCACAGCCGGAGCCTCCGCGGAAGTCGCCGTCAAAGCCCCTGTCGAGGGCCCTGCGAAAGCTTCCGGGCAGGAAGCGGCGCCGTCGGCAGCGCTGAAGCCGGTCCCTTCCGGGCTGTCCGGGAAGGCGGCGAAGTGAGCACCCCCCAGCTGGTCGTGCACCACGACAAGGAGCTGATGGCGCAGGCCGCCGCGGCCCGTCTGATCACGAAGATCGTGGACGCGCAGGCCTCCCGGGGCTCGGCGTCCGTGGTCCTCACGGGCGGCCGCAACGGCAACGGTCTGCTCGCCGCCCTCGCCGCGGCTCCCGCCCGGGACGCCGTGGACTGGGGCCGCCTGGACCTGTGGTGGGGCGATGAGCGCTTCCTGCCCGAGGGCGACCCGGAGCGCAATGACACGCAGGCCCGCGAGGCCCTGCTCGACGCGGTGCCGCTGGACCCGAAGCGCGTGCACGCCATGCCCGCGTCGGACGGTCCCCACGGGGACGACGTCGAGGCCGCGGCGGCGGCCTACGCCGAGGAGCTGGCCCGTGCGGCCGGCCCCGAAAACCATGGCGCGGTCCCGACCTTCGACGTGCTGATGCTCGGCGTCGGTCCGGACACCCATGTGGCGTCCCTGTTCCCCGAGCTCCCGGCGGTCCGGGAGACGGAACGCACGGTCGTCGGTGTCCACGGGGCCCCGAAGCCCCCGCCGACCCGGATCTCCTTGACCCTGCCCGCGATCCGCGCCGCCCGCGAGGTCTGGCTGCTCGCGGCCGGCGAGGACAAGGCACAGGCCGCGGCGATCGCCCTGTCCGGCGCGGGCGAGATCCAGGCCCCGGCGGCGGGGGCCCGCGGCCGGGCCCGCACCCTGTGGCTGCTGGACTCGGCGGCGGCCTCCCAGCTGCCGAGGTCGCTGTATCCGCCGTCTTCGGCGTAACACCCTCCGCCCACGTACGGCAGTCGACGCCGGGCCCCTCCAGGAGGGGCCCGGCGTCCGCGTTCTCACTGCCGTCCGCGCAGCTCCCGGTACGTCGTCACCAGGGCCTTGGTGGACGGGTCCAGGCCCGGCACCTCCACGCCCTCGGTGAGGGCCGGTTCGACTCGCTTGGCGAGGACCTTGCCGAGCTCGACGCCCCACTGGTCGAAGGAGTCGATGTTCCAGACCGCGCCCTGGACGAACACCTTGTGTTCGTAGAGGGCGATGAGCTGGCCGAGGACGGACGGGGTCAGCTCACGGGCCAGGATCGTCGTCGTCGGGTGGTTGCCCTTGAACGTCTTGTGCGGGACCAGTTCCTCGGCAACGCCCTCCGCCCGCACCTCGTCCGGCGTCTTGCCGAAGGCCAGCGCCTGGGTCTGGGCGAAGAAGTTCGCCATGAGCAGGTCGTGCTGGGCCTTGAGCCCGTCGGAGAGCTCGGCGACCGGCTCCGCGAAGCCGATGAAGTCCGCCGGGATCAGCTTGGTGCCCTGGTGGATGAGCTGGTAGTAGGCGTGCTGCCCGTTGGTGCCGGGCGTCCCCCACACCACTGGTCCGGTCTGCCACTGGACCGGGTTGCCGTCACGGTCCACCGACTTGCCGTTGGACTCCATGTCCAGCTGCTGGAGATAGGCGGTGAACTTGGACAGGTAGTGGCTGTACGGCAGCACCGCGTGCGACTGCGCGTCGTGGAAGTTGCCGTACCAGATGCCCAACAGGCCGAGCAGCAAAGGCACGTTGGACTCGGCGGGGGCGGTGCGGAAGTGCTCGTCGACGAGGTGGAAGCCGTCGAGCATCTCGCGGAAGCGGTCCGGGCCGATGGCGATCATCAGGGAGAGACCGATCGCCGAGTCGTAGGAGTAGCGGCCGCCCACCCAGTCCCAGAACTCGAACATGTTGGCCGTGTCGATGCCGAAGTCCGAGACCTTCTCCGCGTTGGTCGACAGCGCCACGAAGTGCCGGGCGACGGCTTCCTGACCGGCCTTCAGCTCACCGAGCAGCCACTCGCGGGCCGAGGTGGCGTTGGTGATCGTCTCGATCGTGGTGAAGGTCTTGGAGGCGATGACGAACAGCGTCTCGGCGGCGTCGAGGTCACGGGTGGCCTCGTGCAGGTCGGCGCCGTCGACGTTCGACACGAAGCGGACGGTGAGGTCGCGGTCGGTGAAGCCGCGCAGCGCCTCGTACGCCATCGCGGGGCCCAGGTCGGAGCCGCCGATACCGATGTTGACGACGTTCTTGATCCGCCGACCGGTGTGGCCGGTCCACTCGCCGGAGCGCACCCGCCTCGCGAAGTCGCTCATCCTGTCGAGCACGGCGTGCACGCGCGGGACGACGTTCTCCCCGTCGACCTCGATCACCGCGTCCCGCGGGGCGCGCAGAGCGGTGTGCAGTACGGCCCGGTCCTCGGTCGTGTTGATCTTCTCGCCGCGGAACATGGCGTCCCGCAGGCCGAAGACGTCGGTCGCGGCGGCGAGTTCACGCAGCAGCCGCAGTGTCTCGTCGGTGATCAGCTGCTTGGAGTAGTCGACGTACAGGTCACCGACCCGCAGCGTGTACCCGGTACCGCGCCCGGGGTCGGCGGCGAACAGCTCCCTCAGCCGCACCTCGCCGAGCTCCTCGCGGTGCTCGGCCAGCGCGGTCCATGCGGGCGTCCGGTTGAGCCTGGTACGGCCGTCTGCGTTCATGTCCGACTTCAGCCTTCTTTCGTGCCTGTCCCAGCTGTTCCAAACTAGTTGATCATCGCGGGGCGCAAGCCGTGCCGGCGTCGGCGCCCGGCGCAACCACAGGTACGTGCGCGCGGAGCGCGGGTATCAGCGAGGCGAGGTCGGAGAGGGGCCCGGGCGCGGCCGAGCACGACGGCGACCCGCGAGGTGGGCGGTCGGCAGCCCTCGTACCGCATCGACCGTCAACGCGGCAGACCGCAGCTGTGCGAGAGGCCGCCACTGACAGGCGGCCGGGCAGCGGCCGTGAAACCGCTCCGGCCGGGCACCCCTCGGTACCCGGCCGGCTCTCGACTCCTAGATCTCGCCCCGCAGTTTGGCGAGCGCCTCGGCGAGGATCGCCTCGCCGTCCGCGTCGCTGCGCCGCTCCCGTACGTACGCGAGATGCGTCTTGTACGGTTCGGTGCGCGGCGGGTCCGGCGGGTTGTCCCGGTCCTGTCCGGCGGGAAAGCCGCAGCGCGGGCAGTCCCAGGTATCGGGGACCTGCGCGTCGCTGGCGAAGCTGGGCTGCGTCTCGTGCCCGTTGGAGCACCAGAAGGAGATGCGCAGACGGGGCGCGGACTCGCCCCGCTCGGCTTCGCCCATCGGCCCCGCCCCGACCCGGCTACCTCGGATCGCGTTGCCACTTGCCACGGTCGTAACTCCCTGCGTGATGGTGCCGCGAAGCGAGTCGACGTGTCGCTTCGTTGCGAGCGCCTCAGTCTACGTAAGGCCCAACGCGCGTCCAGTGATTGGAGTTACAGCTCCCACACCTAGACGCAAGCCCCATGATAGGCCGCGCTCAGCTGCGCGTACCGAACATGGGGCCTTACGTGCGGAATGGACGTGCTGTGTGTGGTGTGGCCGCTCAGCTGTTCGTCTTCATGAGGAGACCGAGCACGATGATGCACGCGAACCAGAGCAGACCGACCACGATGGTGATCCGGTCGAGGTTGCGCTCGGCGACCGAAGATCCGCCGACGGAGGACTGCATACCGCCACCGAACATGTCGGAGAGGCCGCCGCCCTTGCCCTTGTGCATGAGCACCAGCAGCATCATCAGACCGCTGAAGATGATCAGGGCGATCGAGAACCCCATAACCACGGCTGGACCAACTCTCTCGGATTCGGATGAACGACGGGGGCACGGCCTCCAGGGCCATGCCCCCGCAAGAGTACGACGGATCGCCGCTAGGGCCTACTCACTGGTCCCGGAAGCGCACGATCTTGACGAACTCTTCGGCGTCCAGCGAGGCACCGCCGACCAGGGCGCCGTCGATGTCGGCCTGCGCCATGATCTCGGCGACGTTGCCGGCCTTGACGGAGCCGCCGTACTGGATGCGGACCTGGTCGGCCAGCTCCTGCGAGTACAGCTCGGCGATCTTGCCGCGGATGGCGGCGCAGACCTCCTGGGCGTCCTCGGCGCCGCAGACCTTGCCGGTACCGATGGCCCAGACGGGCTCGTAGGCGATGACGACGGACTCGGCCTGCTCGGCCGGGAGGTCCTTGAGGCCGCCCTCGACCTGGGCGAGGGTGTGGGAGACGTGGTTGCCCGCCTCGCGGACGTCCAGCTCCTCGCCGACGCACAGGATCGGGGTGAGGCCGTGCTTGTAGGCGGCCTTGACCTTGGCGTTGACGATCTCGTCGGTCTCGGCGTGGTACTGGCGGCGCTCGGAGTGGCCGATCGCCACGTACGTGCACTTCAGCTTGGCCAGCATCGAACCGGAGATCTCGCCGGTGTAGGCGCCCGAGTCGTGCGCCGAGAGGTCCTGGGCGCCGTACTTGATCTTGAGCTTGTCGCCGTCGACCAGGGTCTGCACGGAGCGCAGGTCGGTGAAGGGCGGCAGGACGGCGACCTCGACGGCCTCGTAGTCCTTGTCCGCGAGGGCGAAGGCGAGCTTCTGGACGTGCGCGATGGCCTCGAGGTGGTTGAGGTTCATCTTCCAGTTGCCCGCCATGATCGGCGTGCGAGTGGTCATGCGGGGTCAGTCCTCCAGTGCGGCGAGGCCGGGGAGCGTCTTGCCCTCGAGGTATTCGAGGGAGGCGCCGCCACCGGTCGAGATGTGGCCGAATGCGTTCTCGTCGAAGCCCAGGATGCGGACAGCGGCGGCGGAGTCGCCACCGCCGACGACCGTGAAGGCCGAGGAGTCGAGGAGAGACTGGGCGACCGCCTTGGTGCCCTCGGCGAATTCGGGGTGCTCGAAGACGCCCATCGGGCCGTTCCAGAAGACGGTGGCGGCGTCGGTGATCTTCGAGGCGTACAGCTTGCCGGACGCCGGGCCGATGTCCAGGCCCATCCGGTCGGCCGGGATGGCGTCCGCGGCGACGGTGGTGGCGTCGGCCGGGGCCTTGGTCTTCAGGTCCGGGAAGGCGGGGGCGACCACGGCGTCGACCGGCAGGACCAGCTCGACGCCGGTCTTCTCGGCGCGCTCGATGTACTCCAGGACCGCCGGGATCTGGTCCTCCTGGAGGAGGGAGGCGCCGACCTCGTGGCCCTTGGCCTTGAGGAAGGTGAAGGCCATGCCGCCGCCGATGAGGATGCGGTCGGCCTTGCCGAGCAGCTGGTCGATGACGGCGAGCTTGTCGGAGACCTTGGCGCCGCCGAGCACGACCACGTAGGGCCGCTGCACGTCGTCGGTGAGCTTCTTCAGGACGCCGACCTCGGTGGCGATCAGGTAGCCGGCGTAGTGCGGCAGCCTGGCCGGGAGGTCGAAGACGGAGGCGTGCTTGCGGTGCACGGCGCCGAAGCCGTCACCGACGTAGACGTCGGCGAGGGCGGCCAGCTGGTCCGCGAAGGCGCCGCGCTCGGCGTCGTCCTTGGCGGTCTCGCCGGCGTTGAAGCGGAGGTTCTCGACGACCGCGACCTGGCCGTCGGCGAGGCCCGCGACCGTGGCGGTGGCCGACTCGCCCACCGTGTCGGTCGCGAACGCCACGGAGGCGTCGAGGAGTTCACCCAGACGGGCGGCGGCCGGGGCCAGGGAGAAGGCCGGGTCCGGGGCACCCTTGGGGCGGCCCAGGTGGGAGGCGACGACCACGCGGGCACCCGCCTCGGCGAGGGCCTTCACGGTCGGCAGGACGGCGCGGATACGGCCGTCGTCGGTGATGGTGGTGCCGTCCAGCGGCACGTTGAGGTCGGCGCGGACGAAGACCCGCTTGCCGGCCACGCCTTCGGCGAGGAGTTCGTCGATCGTCTTCATGAAGGGGACTCCTGAGGAGGGCTCTGGATCGAGGGAAAGCTGATCACGTGAGTCAGGGCTCGGGCAACGCGTCCTCACGCTGCCCGAGCCCTGCTCACACACCTAGGTGCCTGATCGGTCGATCAGAGCTGGTTGCCGACGAAGACCGTGAGGTCGACGAGGCGGTTGGAGTAGCCCCACTCGTTGTCGTACCAGCCGAGGATCTTCACCGTGTTGCCCTCCTGGACCATGGTCAGGGAGGAGTCGAAGGTGCAGGACGACGGGTCGCCGACGATGTCCGAGGAGACGATCGGGTCCTCGGTGTAGGTCAGGAAGCCCTTGAGGTCGCCGTCGTCGGAGGCCTTCTTGAACGCGGCGTTGACCTCGTCCTTGGTGACCTCGCGCTGCAGCGTCACGACCAGGTCGGTGGCCGAGCCGGTCGGGACCGGGACGCGCATCGCGATGCCGTCCAGCTTGCCCTTGAGCTGCGGGAGCACCAGCGCGGTGGCCTTGGCGGCACCCGTCGTGGTCGGGATGATGTTCTCGGCGGCGGCGCGGGCGCGGCGCAGGTCCGAGTGCGGGAAGTCCAGGATCCGCTGGTCGTTCGTGTACGCGTGCACCGTCGTCATCAGGCCCTTGACGATGCCGAAGTTCTCGTCCAGAACCTTGGCCATCGGCGCCACACAGTTGGTGGTGCAGGAGGCGTTGGAGATGACGTGGTGGTTGGCCGCGTCGTACTTGTCCTGGTTGACGCCCATCACGATGGTGATGTCCTCGTCCTTGGCCGGAGCCGAGATGAGGACCTTCTTGGCGCCGCCCGCGATGTGCTTCTCGGCGTCGGCCTTCTTCGTGAAGATGCCGGTCGACTCGATGACGATGTCGACGCCGAGGTCGCCCCACGGGATGTCGGCGGGGTTGCGCTCGGAGAGCACCTTGATGGTGTGGCCGTCGACGGTGATCGTGTCGGCGGTGTGCGACACCTCGGCCTTCAGTCGGCCCAGGATGGTGTCGTACTTGAGCAGGTGAGCGGTGGTCGCGGTGTCACCCAGGTCGTTGACAGCCACGATCTCGATGTCAGCACCCTGCTCCAGCAGCGCGCGGAAGTAGTTACGACCGATGCGGCCAAAGCCGTTGATGCCTACGCGGATCGTCACGAAACCGATCTCCTCGTTGGTACGCCGGGTTCGAATCCGGCGAGCTGTATGGGATGTCCCCGACCACCCCCGACCCTACCTCCCTGAGCCCGGCGCAGTGACATCGAGATGCCCCATACACGGCAGGGCGGTCCGTACCCGCCAGTAGGGGTACGGACCGCCCCGGACCGAAAGCTCCGGTCACCCGGAACGACCGCGTCGGGTCATCCCGGGTTCACCCGCCGATGGCCGCGAGCGCCTTGGTGAGAAGAGCCGTGCGGTCGGCCGCCGCGGTGACGTGCTCCAGGCCGAAGCCCAGCAGCACGGTGTCGTCCGTGGTGACCGCGCCGTACGTCTTGAACAGCTCTCCGGCGCGCCCCCAGTCCTTCACGACCGCGGGGCTGCCCGCGGGCGGTCCGGGCACGCTCCACGAGCCGAGCGAGGTCTCGAAGCCCTCGGTCTCCACGGCCTGGCCGCCGACGACGACGGAGGCGTTGTCGAGGAGGACACCGCGCCCCCCGGACCCGGGGTCGGTGATGTAGCTGAAGGACACCTCGACCTTCTTGCCGGCGTACGCGGAGAGGTCGAAGGAGACCTCCTGCCAGCCGGCCGACGCCCCGGTGAGGCTGTTCCACCGGCCGCTGGTGCCGGAGGCGGTGCAGCCGCCGGTGCCCTGCGTCAGATACCGCTTGAGCGCGGGGTGGGCCGCGATGAAGAACCCGGCCTCGCACTCGGCGGGTACGGCGTTGCTGGTGGCGCCGTTCTTCTCCGGGAGCGTGGTCCAGTCCTCGGCCCCGGCGGTGTGCGCCTCCAGGACTGCGTGGTCGTAGCCCTCCTCGGTGTCCCACAGCAGCCGGCTGCGCAGGGTGGGTGCCTGCGCGGCGGTGACCTGGGTGAGGTCGATGGTGCGGGTGAGGCGGTTCCAGGCGTAGTCGCTGTGCGTGACGGCCGCCATGGAGGCGCCCTCGTAGGGTCCGTACGGGTTGGGTGTGCCGGGGTAGGTGCCCGCTCCCGCGCTCGCGAACTGCGGGAAGGTGGCCGCGGGCAGGTTGTCCGAGGTGACGCTGAAGGATCCGGCCGCGTCCAGCGGGTTGCCGGGGGCGGCCCCGAGGCTCGCGCCGGCTCCGGCGAGCTTGCCGGTGCCCTGGAAGGCCGTGGCGCCCGGCAGGGTCGTACGGGTGTAGGCGCCCAGGTAGTACTGGCTGAAGTCGTTCGACAGGGTGCCGCCGCCCAGGTCGACGTTGCCGCCGGCCCGTTCGCCCGCCTCGACCAGCTTGCCGCCCTCGTTCAGGAAGGCACGCAGCTGGAGCTGGGTGGGATTGCCCGGGACGCCGGCGCCCGTGTAGTGGACGACCGACTTGAAGTGGTCCAGCACGCCGAGCGCGTCGGGCGCGCCCTGTGTGGCGACGTTCCAGACGATCGCCCTGCGCCCGGCCGCCTTGAGGGCGTCCACGTAGGTCTGCGCCTGTGCGGCGGTCGCGCCCTCCTCGGCGACCACGAGCACGTCCGCGCGGGGCCGCTCGGCCACGGTGTACGTGAAGTGCGCGCTGGAGACGGGCTTCTTGCTCTTCGACCGGCCGGTGAACCAGACCTCGACCTTGTCGCCGGAATCGCCGTCGGGGACCTTGGCCCGGTACTCGTCGAAGTACAGGTTGTCCTCACCGCCGTACGTCTCACCGCCCTTCCAGGCCCTGAGCGCCTCGTGCTTCGTACGGCCGCCGTTGACGCGGTACTTGAGCTCCTTGTCACGCACCGCCTTGCGTACGACGACGGAGACCTCCTGGTCGGCGCCGCGCGAGTAGGACGTGGTGAAGGGCTTGGGGGTGAAGTCGGCGGCGTTCAGGCCGAGCGAGGACTTCGGCTGATCGGGCCTGGCCGCGGACTCGGCGACGGAGAGCGCGAAGGGGATGTTCTTCTGGAACTCCTGCTGGATCAGCTTCTCGTCGTCCGGGAAGTTGAAGACCGACTGGCAGTCCGCCGCGTTCCACTGGTCGTTCGGGTCGAGGTCCGAGGCGGTCTGGCAGGTCGACATCTCGGGGGTGAACATCGCCAGGCCGTTGACGTTCGACGCGTGGCCGTCCGCCTCGCCGTTGGTGGTGTACAGCTCCGAGGAGACCTGCGGACGGTAGCCCGGGATCGCCGAGTTGTCCGGGGTGCCGGCGAGCGCCTTGTACATGGTGTCGTCGGGCGTGTCGGTGGCCACCTGCCAGCCGACGCCGTAGAGGAGGAGTTCGGCGGCGGAGTGGTAGTTGATGCCGTACGTGAAGCCGATCCGCTTCTCGAAGGCGTCCAGCGCCTTGGTCTCGGGCTCCGAGGAGGGGGCCGTGCCGCGGTAGGTCTCGCTGGTGGGGTTGGGGGACGAGCCCTCGTTGTCGTAGCCCCACTTGTAGGAGAAGTTGCGGTTGAGGTCGACGCCGTCGCCGACGCCGATGGTGCCGTCGCCGTTGTTGTCGCGCAGGTTCTTGCGCCACAGGCGGTTGTCGTCGTTCTGGAAGGTGTAGTCGTAGCCGTCGGGGTTGGCCGACAGGACGAACCACAGCTCGGTGGAGTCGACGATCTTCTTGAGGCGCTTGTCGGTTTTGTAACCGTCCACGTAGTAGTGGAGCAGCCGCCTGGTCATCTCCGGCGTGATCCACTCGCGCGCGTGCTGGTTGGACATGTAGAGGACGGAGGGTTTGGCGCCGTCCTTGGACTTCTTCGCGTTCTTGGTCAGTTTGAGCGCGAGGATGTCCTTGCCGTTGACGGTCTTGCCGATGGAGACGACCTTGGTGAGGCCGGGGTTGGCCCGGGCGGTCGCGAGGATCTCCTCCCGGAGTCCGCCGCTTCCGCTGTACGGCCGGAACACGCCCTCGGCGGCCTTGTCCACGCGGGCCTCGGCCTTGGCGGTCAGGGTGTGCTCGGTGAGTTCGACGCCCTGCCCTTCGAGCTTCTGGGCCTCCTGGTCGGTCAGGTAGACCTCGACGGTCGCGGTGCCCTTCGCGGGCACCTGCTCGCTCAGTTCGTGGCCGTCCTGCCCGGCCGCCAGCAGCAGGGGTACCTGCCCGCTGGTGACCTCGGCGCGGAAGACCTTGACCTCGTTCGGATCAGGAGAACCGGCGCTCTGCGCTGCCTGGGCGACGGGTGCGATGCCCACGCCGCCGAGCAGGAGTGCGCCAACGGCGAGGATCGGTCTCGCTCTTCGTCTCATGAACCCCCCTTGCGATGGTCCGCCACAGCAGCGAACAGATGCCAGGCTCATGACAGTTCATGATCCAGTCAAGGGTGCCTCACGGATACGCAAACGCCTGCGCGGGACACGCGAACGCCGGTGCCGACGTCCCAAGTGGGCGTCGGCACCGGCGAGGTGAAGGACGGTCAGCCGACCAGGTTGTCGGCCATCTCCTCGGTGATGCTGGACTCCGTGCCCGGGATGCCGAGGTCGGAGGCGCGCTTGTCGGCCATGGCCAGCAGCCGGCGGATACGGCCGGCGACGGCGTCCTTGGTCAGCGGCGGGTCGGCGAGCGCGCCCAGCTCCTCCAGGGAGGCCTGCTTGTGGTCCATGCGCAGCCTTCCGGCGGCGGCGAGGTGCTCGGGCACGTCGTCGGCGAGGATCTCCAGGGCCCGCTGGACCCGGGCTCCGGCGGCGACGGCCGCGCGTGCGGAGCGGCGGAGGTTGGCGTCGTCGAAGTTGGCGAGACGGTTCGCCGTGGCCCGCACCTCGCGGCGCATCCGGCGCTCCTCCCAGGCGAGCACCGACTCGTGGGCACCCAGTCGGGTGAGCAGAGCGCCGATCGCGTCACCGTCCCGGACGACCACGCGGTCCACACCGCGGACCTCTCGGGCCTTCGCGGGGATCTGCAGGCGCCGGGCGGCACCGACCAGCGCGAGCGCGGCCTCCGGTCCCGGGCAGGTCACCTCCAGGGACGAGGAGCGGCCGGGCTCGGTGAGCGAGCCGTGCGCCAGGAAGGCCCCGCGCCAGGCGGCCTCGGCGTCACAGGTGGCACCGGAGACGACCTGCGGCGGCAGCCCCCGGATCGGGCGGCCCCGGCCGTCGACCAGACCGGTCTGACGGGCCAGCTGGTCACCGCCGGCCACGACCCGGACGACGTAACGCGAACCGCGGCGCAGCCCGCCCGGTGCCATCACGATCAGCTCGGAGCTGTGGCCGAAGATCTCCAGGATGTCCCGCTTGAGTCTGCGGGCCGCCATCGCCGTGTCCAGCTCCGCCTCGATCACAATGCGCCCGCTCACCAGGTGGAGGCCGCCGGCGAACCGCAGGATGGCGGAGACCTCCGCCTTTCTGCAGCAGGTCCGGGTGACGGGGAGCCGGGAGATCTCGTCCTTCACCGCTGCCGTCATCGCCATGGGCCGATCCTTCCATGCATCCGAAAAATACGGTCGTACGCGGCGGCCAACAGCTCCGGGTCGTGCCTCGGGGTCCCGTCGGGCCGGGCCACCGGCGCCAGCTCGACCGCGGCGCCGAACCGCTTGGCGGCATCGGTCAGGGAATCGCGGTCGGGCACGGCGGCCTGGTCGGCCAGCACCACGTCCAGGGCGAGTTTAGGGGCGTGTCGTCCCAAAACCTCCAAATGACGCTGCGGGGAGAAGCCATCGGTTTCTCCCGGCTGCGGTGCGAGGTTCAGGGAGAGTACCCGGCGCGCCTTCGTCTGGGTGAGGGCGTCCAGGAGTTCGGGCACCAGCAGGTGCGGGATGACCGAGGAGAACCAGGAGCCGGGGCCGAGGACCACCCAGTCCGCGTCCCGGACCGCCTCCAGCACCTCGGGGACGGCGGGCGGGTCGTTCGGCACCACGTGCACGGACTGCACCTCGCCCGGGGTCAGCGCCACGGTCGCCTGTCCCCGTACGGTGTCCACATCCTCGGGCCGGTCCGGGTCGTGCCCCTTGACCAGGGCCTGGAGCTCCAGGGGTACGGCGGACATGGGCAGCACGCGCCCGTGCGCGCCCAGGAGCCTGCCGACCAGGTCGAGTGCCTGGACGTGGTCGCCGAGCTGCTCCCACAGGGCGACGATCAGCAGATTGCCGACCGCGTGTTCGTGCAGGTCGCCCTTGGACTGGAAGCGGTGCTGGATGACCCGGGCCCAGGTCTGGCCCCACTCGTCGTCACCGCACAGCGCGGCCAGCGCCTTGCGCAGGTCGCCGGGCGGCAGCACGCCCAGCTCGTCGCGCAGGCGCCCGCTGGAGCCGCCGTCGTCGGCCACGGTGACGACGGCGGTGAGGTCGCCGGTGATCCGGCGCAGGGCGGCGAGCGAGGCGGACAGGCCCATGCCGCCGCCGAGCGCCACCACCTTGGGCTGGGCACCGCGCCGGCGGGGCCTTGCCCCGCGGGTCTCGACGGTCCGGGTCGCCCGCCCTTCGGGGACGACCCGGCGCAGCCTGCTCAGCCGCGGACTACGTGCGGTCATTCCCGTCCCATGTCCCGGTGTACGACCACCGTCTCCACACCCTCGGCCGCCAGGCGCGCGGCGAGCTTCTCCGACGTGGCGACCGAGCGGTGCTTGCCGCCGGTGCAGCCGATGGCGATGGTCACGTACCGCTTGCCCTCCCGGCGGTAACCGGCCGCGATGAGGCGCAGCAGCTCGGCGTAGCGGTCGAGGAACTCCTTGGCGCCGGGCTGGTTGAAGACGTACGCCGACACCTCCTCGTTGAGGCCGGTGAAGGGGCGCAGCTCCGGGACCCAGTGCGGGTTGGGCAGGAACCGCATGTCCGCGACCAGGTCGGCGTCGACCGGCAGGCCGTACTTGAACCCGAAGGACATGACGGTGGCGCGGAGCTCGGGCTCCTCCTCGCCGGCGAACTGGGCGTCCATCTTGGCGCGCAGCTGGTGCACGTTGAGGCTGGAGGTGTCGATGACCAGGTCGGCGTCGCCGCGCAGCTCGCGCAGGAGCTCGCGCTCGGCGTCGATGCCGTCGACGATGCGGCCGTCGCCCTGCAGGGGGTGCGGGCGGCGCACGGACTCGAAGCGGCGCACCAGGGCCTCGTCGGAGGACTCCAGGAAGACGATCCGCCGGGTGACGTGCTTGGCCTCCAGGTCGGCGAGGGACTCGCGGAGGTTGTCGAAGAAGCGCCGGCCGCGGACGTCGACGACCACCGCGATCCGGGCGACATTGCCCTGGGAGCGGGCGCCGAGCTCCACCATGGTGGGGATCAGCGCGGGCGGGAGGTTGTCGACGACGAACCAGCCGAGGTCCTCGAGACACTTCGCGGCGGTGGAGCGGCCGGCACCGGACATGCCGGAGATGATCACCAGCTCGGGGATGGCCGCCTCCGGGACCCCGGCCGCGTCGAGGGGCGCGCCCGTGTTCGCCTGTGCGTCGTCTCCGCCCTGGCTCCGTTGTTCTTCGTGCTCGTTCACATTCATGTCTCCTGCCCCCGTCGTTCGTCCGGGGCACCCGCCGTCACGGGGTCCCCGCCGGAACCCGTGGTGCCGGGTTCCTCCTCATCCATGATCTCTCCAGTCGCCGTGTTCACGGCGGGCGCGGCCGGGGCCGCCTGGGCGAGGGCCACGGCGATCGTCTCGGCCGTCTTGCGGCCTATGCCGGGGACCTCGCAGATCTGGTCGATGGTGGCGGATCGTAGTTTCTTCAAGGACCCGAAATGTTTCAGCAGGGCCTGCTTGCGTGTGTCCCCGAGGCCGGGGACGTCGTCGAGCGGGCTCGACCGGAAGCGCTGGGCCCGCTTGGTGCGCTGGTAGGTGATCGCGAAGCGGTGGGCCTCGTCACGGACCCGCTGGAGAAGGTACAGGCCTTCGCTGGTGCGGGGCAGCACGACCGGGTCGTCGTCCTCCGGCAGCCAGACCTCCTCCAGGCGCTTGGCGAGGCCGCAGACGGCGATGTCGTCGATGCCGAGCTCGTCCAGGGCCCTCTTGGCGGCGGCCACCTGGGGCTGTCCGCCGTCGACGACGACGAGCTGGGGCGGGTAGGCGAACTTCTTGGGGCGGCCGTCGTCGTCCTTGAGGCCGTTCTCGGTGGTGCCCTCCTCGGGAAGGTCGTCAACCCACTCGCCCGTCTTCTCCTTCTCGGCGAGATAGCGCCGGAAGCGGCGGGAGATCACCTCGTGCATGGACCGGACGTCGTCCTGTCCCGCGAATCCCTTGATCTGGAAGCGGCGGTACTCGCTCTTGCGCTGGAGCCCGTCCTCGAAGACGACCATGGACGCGACCACGTCGTCGCCCTGGAGGTGGGAGATGTCGTAGCACTCGATCCTGAGCGGGGCGCTGTCGAGGTCGAGGGCCTCGGCGATCTCCTCCAGGGCACGCGAGCGCGTGGTCAGGTCGGAGGCACGCTTGGTCTTGTGGAGGACGAGTGCCTGCTGCGCGTTGCGCTGCACGGTCTCCATCAGGGCCTTCTTGTCGCCGCGCTGCGGGATGCGCAGGGAGACGCCCGACCCGCGGCGCTCGGCGAGCCACTCCTGGACGGGCTCGACCGGCTCGGGCAGGGCGGGGACGAGGACCTCCTTGGGCACCGAGTCGCCCTTCTCCTCGCCGTAGAGCTGCTGGAGGGCGTGCTCGACGAGGGCGCCGGTGGTGATCTCCTCGACCTTGTCGGTGACCCAGCCGCGCTGTCCGCGCACGCGTCCGCCGCGCACGTGGAAGATCTGGACGGCGGCCTCCAGCTCGTCCTCGGCGACCGCGATCAGGTCGGCGTCGGTCGCGTCGGCGAGCACGACGGCGCTCTTCTCCATGGCCTTCTTCAGGGCCCCGATGTCGTCGCGCAGACGGGCCGCCCGCTCGTACTCCATCTCCTCGGCCGCGTCCGTCATCTGCTTCTCCAGACGGCGGATGTAGGTGCCGGTGCGGCCGGCCATGAAGTCGCAGAACTCCTCGGCCAGGTCGCGGTGTTCGTCGGCGGAGACGCGGTCGACGCAGGGCGCCGAGCACTTGCCGATGTAGCCGAGGAGGCAGGGGCGGCCGGTGCGGGTGGCGTTCTTGAAGACGCCGGCGGAGCAGGTGCGGACGGGGAAGACGCGCAGGAGGAGGTCGACGGTGTCGCGGATCGCCCACGCGTGCCCGTACGGCCCGAAGTACCGCACGCCCTTGCGTTTGTGGCCGCGCATCACCTGCACGCGCGGGAATTCCTCGTTCATCGTCACCGCGAGGTACGGGTAGCTCTTGTCGTCGCGGTACTTGACGTTGAACCGGGGGTCGAACTCCTTGATCCAGGAGTACTCCAGCTGGAGGGCCTCGACCTCGGTGGACACCACCGTCCACTCCACGGACGCGGCCGTGGTCACCATCGTGCGGGTGCGGGGGTGCAGGCTCGCCAGGTCCTGGAAGTAGTTCGCCAGGCGCTGACGCAGGCTCTTCGCCTTTCCGACGTAGATCACCCGGCGGTGCTCGTCGCGGAACCTGTACACCCCGGGGGTGTCCGGGATCTCCCCTGGTTTGGGGCGGTAGCTGGAGGGGTCGGCCATGTGTCACACCCTACTGGCGAGGGCTGACAGTCCGGCGAGCCTGTGGACAACGCCCGAAGTCCGTCCGGCGGCTCATGGCGAGGTACCGGGTCGGCCGCTAACCTCCCGGGATGATCTCCGCCTTTCTCGACACCGCCGAGGTCGCGTCCCGCCTGCTGCGTTCGCCGGTACTGGCCGAACGCTGGGAGCGGCCGAGCGCACTGGATCTGTTCCGGATCAGCGGCCTGGCCGGCCATCTGGCCCGAGCCGTCCTCAACGTCGAGCGCTGGCTCGCCTCGCCACCCCCCGCGGACCGGACTCCCGTTGACGCGGTCACCTACTTCCTGGCCGGTCTCGGCCCGGCGCCGGATCCGGACGACGCGGTGCCGCTGCGGATCCGCGAGCTGGGCGAGCAGGAGGCGGCCGGTGGACCCGACGCCCTGGCCGAGGCGTTCGACACCGCTCGTGCCCGGCTCGCGGCGCAGTTGCCGGCCATGCCGCCCGACCGGCCCGTCGGTGTGTTCACCCACGTCCTGCCGCTCGACCAATGCCTGCTCACCCGTCTCGTGGAACTCGTGGTCCACCTCGACGACCTGGCCGTCAGTCTGGAGGTCCCCACACCGGAGGTGTCCGCCGAGGCCTCCGACGCGGTCACCGACTGTCTCACCCGTATCGCCGTGGCCCGGCACGGCTTCCTTCCGGTGCTGCGCACCCTCGCCCGCCGGGAACGGACCACCGCTCCGATCGCGGCGTTCTGACGCCCGCCTCCGCCGGGTGGACCGGCGGTGGTCCTCGGTGCCCTCGGTGACCCGCAGGCGGCGGCCGACGCCGGCGTCGGAGCGGCCCTCGGCCATCAGGGGAGAATCTCGCGTTCGCGGGCGCTCGGACGCGCGAGGGGCCGTCGCGGCGCTGGGCGGAGAACAGCTCGTGATCTCCACGCACGCGTGAGGACTTCGGGGAGCTGATCGCCGGCAGTGCGGCGCACGGGCTCCTGCCCAAGTCGGCGCTGTCGGCACGGGCGATCAGGACGCTGCCGGACGGCGACGAGCAGGACCCCGCCACCTGAGCGCACGGGCCGCCGAGCGGCCGGGAGTGCACCACCGTTCGGCGGCAGGTGTTGTCGGGACTTGGTCAACACGCTTCAATGCGGGGGAACTCGGGGCCGGGAACGACGGCGTACGGATGTGAAGCCTCCCCCGGCACTGCCACGGACGGCCCCGGCACACCCTCGCGAACGGCCTGACCAGCCGCCCGGACCTGCACAGAAAGGCCCCTGCATGCCGCACGCCACACAGCACGCGGACGACCTGAGCGTCGCCGACGCGGAACTGGACTCGGCCCTGCGCGGCGGCCCCTTCCATGTCGCGCTGCGCGCGGCGATCGCCGCACGGGGGCTGCCGCTCCAGCGCGTCCAGCACCATCTGTCGCGCTACGGGGTCAAGGTCGGCGTCACCAGCCTCAGTTACTGGCAGCAGGGCGCCCGGCGCCCGCAGCGTCCCGAGTCGTTGCGGGCCGTACGGGCGCTGGAGGAGATCCTCCAGCTGCCGGAGGAGTCGCTGATCCGGCTGCTCGCCGAGGACGACGACCGGTCGGCCGCCGAGCGGCCCGCGACCCGTTCGTACCGCTCACTCCTCGCAGCCTCGGACATTCTCGGACAATTGCTGGGCGACCTGGACTCGCCGCCCGACGGCGGGCTGCACACCCTCGGCCACCACGAGCGCATAGGCATCGGGGCGCGCCGCGAGCTGCGCAGCCGCGAGTCCCACCACATCGTGCGCGCCCACCGCGAGGGCGTCGACCGCTTCATCGCCGTGCACCATGGCGACCCGGGGTGCGTGCCGGAGCGCATGACCGTGCACGCGCTGGAGAACTGCCGTACGGGGCGCGTCCGTTCGCACCACGACACCGGGGTGCTCGTGGCCGAGCTGCTCCTCGACGCCCGGCTGCGCGCCGGGGACACCTTCCTGTTCCGCTACGGCATCGAGGACGGCACGGCCGGGGTGTCCCGCGAGTACGTCCGCGGCTTCGGCTCGCCCGGCGGGCAGTACGCGCTCCAGGTCCGGTTCGACGAGAACGCCCTGCCGCTGCGCTGCCACCGTTTCGCCCAGCACTCCCCCGCCGCGCCCCGCAGCGGCCGTCAGGAGCTGTCCCTCACCGGCCACCACCACTCGGTCCACCTGGTCGAGCCACGGGTACGGTCCGGAGCCGTGGGGATCGGGTGGGACTGGGAGCAGGGAGCGGTGCCGTCGGACCGGTGACGTGACGTAAACGTTTGCGCAAGCGTTTACGTGCGCCGCTGAATGGGATACCTTCCCGGCCGTGGGCTGCCGTTCCGGTGCCCCGCCGTTCCGGGAGGGGAACCCGATGCCGACCATGGCCGACGTGGCACGCAGCGCGGGAGTCTCCGTGGCGACCGTCTCGCACGTCCTCAACGGCACCCGGCCGGTCCTGCCCCACACCCGCCAAGCCGTGCTGGACGCCGTAGACGAGCTCGGCTACACCCCCAACACCCTCGCCCGCTCCCTGGTGACCTCCCGCACCCGCTCCATCGGGCTCGCGGTGTCGGCGATCAGCAATCCGTACTTCACGGAGATCCTCCAGGGCGTCGAGGCGGGGGCGCTGGAACACGGGTACAGCCTGCTCATCGCCGACCCGCACGACGATCCCGTGCACGAGCGCAAGGTCGTCCAGCTGCTCCACGAACGGCGCGTGGACGGCATGATCGTCGCGCCCTCCGCCGACCCGCGTGAGCTCGTGTCCTACCTCGGGCGCCACCAGGTACCGACGGTGTTCCTGGACCGGGTGATCGACGGGGTGACCGGCAGTGACGGTACGGCCGACGATGCTGACGGTATGGCCGACCCTGCTGACCGTATGGCCGACGGTACTGACCGTATGGCGAGCAGTGCTTTCGATGCCCCGGCGGACGGCCCCCGGCTCTTCGACCAGGTCTGCGCCGAGAACACCGAGCCGATGGCCGGGCTGGTCACACACCTCGCCGGACTCGGTCACCGGCGCATCGGTCTGGTGGCGGGCCTGCCCGGGTTGAGCACCACCGCCGAGCGGATCACCGGATACCGGCAGGGCCTCACCACCGCCCGCATCCCCTACGACGATCACCTGGTCGTCCACGGCGACTCCGAGGCGGCCGGAGCCGAACGGGCCACGGCCACCCTGCTCGCCCTCGCCGCGCCGCCCACCGCCCTCGTCACTGCCAACAACGCGATGACCATCGGTACCCTGCGTGCCCTGCGCGAGCACGGCCTCTCGGTGCCGGACGACCTCGCCCTGTGCTGCTTCGACGACTTCGCCTGGGCGGATCTGTTCTCGCCCCGGCTCACTGCCATCGCCCAGCCCAGCAGGGAGATCGGCGCGCAGGCGGTCCGTGTGCTCCTGGAACGGCTCGACACGCCGGACCGTCCTGCCCGGACCGTGCGCCTCGACTGCACGTTCGTGCATCGCACGTCGTGCGGCTGCCCCGACTCCGGACAGCGGGCGCGGCCCTCGCAGCCCCCGCATTCTCAGAAAGGAACGGTTTTGTGATCGTCGTCGCTGGTGAGGCCCTGATCGATCTGGTTCCGCAGGGCACGGGTGCCCTCGCGGGTCTCAAGCCGGCGCTCGGCGGCGGCCCCTACAACACCGCCGTGGCCCTCGGCCGGCTCGGCTCCCCCGCCGCCTTCTGTTCGCGCACCTCGCTCGACGCCTTCGGCGAGGCCCTGCTCGACGGACTCCGGAAGGCGGGGGTGGACGTGTCCGCCGTGCAGCGCGGTCCGGAGCCCACCACGCTCGCCGTCGCCACGGTCGACACCAACGGCTCGGCCGCCTACTCCTTCTACGTCGACGGCACCGCCGACCGGCTCTTCGCCGCCCCCGCCGAACTTCCCGCCGGCACGCGCGCGGTGTCCTTCGGCACCTGCTCGCTCGTCCTGGAACCGGGGGCGAGCGCCTACGAGGAGCTGCTGCGGACCGCGGCCGCGCAAGGTGTGTTCACCGCGCTCGACCCGAACATCCGGGCCGGGCTGATCCCCGACGCGGACGCCTACCGGGCCCGGTTCAAGAGCTGGCTGCCATCGGTGTCGCTGCTCAAGCTCTCCGAGGAGGACGCGCGGTGGCTGGGCGGCACCCCGCGCGAGTGGCTGGCCGTGGGGCCCTCGGCCGTCGTCATCACCCAGGGCGGTGACGGGCTGACCGTGTTCACCCGGGACGGGGCGGTGCTGCCGGTGCCGGGCGAGAAGGTCGACGTCGTGGACACCATCGGCGCGGGCGACACGGTGAACGCCGCCCTGCTGCACGGCCTGGCCACCCTCGACGCGCTGTCCCCGGAGGCGCTCGCCGGCCTCGGGGTGAAGGACTGGACCCGGCTGCTGCGGTTCGCGGCACGCGCGGCGGCGATCACCTGCTCACGAGCCGGGGCACAGCCGCCGTACGCGTCCGAGCTGGGCGAGCTGGGCGAGCTGGGCGAGCTGGGCGAGCTGGGCGAGCTGGGCGAGCTGTAGCGGAGCGAGC
>NZ_JBHVYZ010000064.1:6543-49494 GCF_042880295.1 Streptomyces sp. NPDC058307 | reverse complement strand
TGGACCGACCTCCTTGGCGCCGAAGTCCACACATACGGCACGCTCGGCGCCCCCCGCACCCCCGACGCGCCCGCCCCCCTCGATGTCCACGCCGACCTACGACCCGTACCGGCCGACACCGACCCCCTCCCCCTCGGCCGGGACGCCGCCCGCTGGGCGCTTCTCCACCCGGCCCCCCACGACCGGCCCCGCATCACCGCCGACCACCTG
Organism: Streptomyces sp. NPDC058307; assembly: GCF_042880295.1. Classification (NCBI taxonomy): domain Bacteria; kingdom Bacillati; phylum Actinomycetota; class Actinomycetes; order Kitasatosporales; family Streptomycetaceae; genus Streptomyces; species Streptomyces sp. NPDC058307. The sequence continues at coordinate 49,284 of NZ_JBHVYZ010000064.1, read as the reverse complement.
GTCCAGCGGGAGAGCAACCCTCTCTTCCGGGTCCGTTACGCCCACGCCCGCACCCGGGCCCTCACCCGCAACGCCGCCGACCTGGGCTTCCACGCCGAGCCCGGGGCCGCGGACCCACGGCGCGCACAGGCAGCCGTACCGGAAACCGCCGTATCCGAAACCGCCGTACACGACACGGCGATGCTCCTGCGGAACGCCCTCGCCGATCACCCCCGTGTCCTCCAGGCCGCCGCCGCGCACCACGCCCCCGACCGCCTGGCCCGGCACCTCGTCGCCGTCGCCGATGCCGTGCTGCCCTTGCTCGCCGCCGTTCTTCCGCGGGGTGCGGAGAAACCCTCGGCCGCCCACCGTGCCCGGCTCGCGCTCGCCGAAGCCGCCGGGGCGGTGCTGGCCGGTGGCCTGTCCCTGCTCGGCATCGACGCACCCGAACACCTGTGACGCACACAGAAAGCCATCCGAGAACATGAGCCGTTCCGCACATCCCGCCGGGCCCCGTCACGCCGACGTCCTTCCCGAGGGCCACTACTCCGCCCCGCCCGCCGACCTCAACACCCTGGACCCAAAGATCTGGGCCCAGACGGTCGGCCGGGACGCGGAAGGCGTCGTCACCGTCGGCGGCATCGACGTCAAGACCCTCGCCGAACAGCACGGCACGCCCGCGTACATCCTCGACGAAGCCGACTTCCGGGCCCGGGCACGGGCCTGGCGCGGTGCCTTCGGGGCCGACGCCGACGTCTTCTACGCCGGCAAGGCGTTCCTGTCGCGAGCCGTCGTGCGCTGGCTGCACGAGGAAGGGCTCAACCTGGACGTGTGCTCCGGGGGCGAGCTCGCCACCGCCCTGTCCGCCGGCATGCCCGCCGACCGCATCGCCTTCCACGGCAACAACAAGTCCACGGAAGAGATCACCAGGGCCATCGAGAGCGGCGTCGGACGCATCGTCCTCGACTCCTTCCAGGAGATCGTGCGCGTCGCCCACATCGCGCAGGGACTCGGCAAGCGACAGCGCGTCCAGATCCGGGTCACCGTCGGCGTCGAGGCGCACACCCACGAGTTCATCGCCACCGCCCACGAGGACCAGAAGTTCGGCATCCCGCTGGCCGGCGGACAGGCCGCCGAGGCCGTGCGGCGGGCGCTGCAGCTCGACGGGCTGGAGCTCATCGGCATCCACTCCCACATCGGGTCGCAGATCTTCGACATGTCCGGCTTCGAGGTCGCCGCGCACCGCGTGGTCGGGCTGCTCAAGGACGTCCGTGACGAGCACGGTGTCGAGCTGCCCGAGATCGACCTCGGTGGTGGTCTCGGGATCGCGTACACCAGCGACGACGACCCCCGCGAGCCGCACGAGATCGCCAAGGCGCTCACCGAGATCGTGACGCGGGAGTGCGAGGCCGCCAGGCTGCGGACCCCGCGGATCTCCGTCGAGCCGGGACGCGCCATCGTCGGGCCGACCGCCTTCACGCTCTACGAGGTGGGGACGGTCAAGCGCCTCGACGGGCTGCGCACCTACGTCTCCGTCGACGGCGGCATGTCGGACAACATCCGTACCGCGCTGTACGACGCCGAGTACACCGTCGCCCTCGTGTCCCGGACCAGTGAGGCCGAGCCCATGCTCGCCCGGGTCGTCGGCAAGCACTGCGAGAGCGGGGACATCGTGGTCAAGGACGCGTTCCTGCCGGCCGACCTGGCACCGGGTGACCTCATCGCCGTACCGGCGACGGGCGCCTACTGCCGGTCCATGGCGAGCAACTACAACCACGTGCTGCGTCCGCCGGTCGTCGCCGTCGGCGACGGCGGGTCCCGGGTCATCGTCCGCCGCGAGACGGAGGAGGACCTTCTGCGGCTCGACGTCGGATGAACCCCGACGGACGCCTGCAGAGAAAGAACGGAAGATCTACGGTCTTCCGCCCCCGTACAAATGAAATAGATGTCTCATCATCCGGACCAAGGGCAGAAACTCCCGTCCGGTGAGTGAGACTGGGTCCACCGTAGCCGGTATGAGGAAACGAGGTCGGATGATGCGTACGCGTCCGCTGAAGGTGGCGCTGCTGGGCTGTGGAGTGGTCGGCTCAGAGGTGGCGCGCATCATGACGACGCACGCCGACGACCTCGCCGCCCGGATCGGCGCCCCCGTGGAGCTCGCGGGGGTCGCCGTGCGGCGGCCCTCCAAGGTGCGCGAGGGCATCGCGCCGGAACTCGTCACCACCGACGCCACCGCCCTGGTCAAACGCGGGGACATCGACGTGGTGGTGGAGGTCATCGGGGGGATCGAGCCCGCGCGTTCCCTCATCACCACCGCCTTCGAGCACGGCGCCTCCGTCGTCTCCGCCAACAAGGCGCTCCTCGCCCAGGACGGCGCCGCCCTGCACGCGGCGGCCGGACAGCACGGCAAGGACCTCTACTACGAGGCCGCCGTCGCCGGTGCCATCCCGCTGATCCGCCCGCTGCGCGAGTCCCTCGCCGGCGACAAGGTCAACCGGGTGCTCGGCATCGTCAACGGGACCACCAACTTCATCCTCGACAAGATGGACAGCACCGGGGCCGGTTATCAGGAGGCCCTCGACGAGGCCACCGCCCTCGGGTACGCCGAGGCCGACCCGACCGCCGACGTCGAGGGGTTCGACGCCGCCGCCAAGGCCGCCATCCTCGCCGGGATCGCCTTCCACACGCGCGTGCGTCTCGACGACGTCTACCGCGAGGGCATGACCGAGGTCACCGCCTCCGACTTCGCCTCCGCGAAGAACATGGGCTGCACCATCAAGCTGCTCGCCATCTGCGAGCGGGCCGAGGACGGGCAGTCCGTCACCGCGCGCGTGCACCCCGCGATGATTCCCCTCACGCACCCGCTCGCCTCCGTCCGCGGCGCCTACAACGCCGTGTTCGTCGAGTCCGACGCCTCCGGCCAGCTGATGTTCTACGGCCCGGGCGCAGGCGGCGCCCCCACCGCCTCCGCCGTCCTCGGCGACCTCGTCGCCGTCTGCCGCAACCGGCTCAGCGGCACGACCGGGCCCGGCGAGTCCTCGTACGCCGCCCTCCCCGTCTCGGGCATGGGCGAGGTCGTCACGCGTTACCACATCAGCCTGGACGTGGCCGACAAACCGGGTGTTCTCGCCCAGGTCGCCACCGTGTTCGCCGAGCACGGGGTGTCCATCGATACCGTTCGGCAGCAGGGCAAGGACGGCGAGGCCTCTCTCGTCGTCGTCACGCACCGCGCGTCCGACGCCGCCCTGGGCGGGACCGTCGAGGCGTTGCGCAAGCTCGACACCGTGCGGGGTGTCGCCAGCATCATGCGGGTTGAAGGAGAGTAACCAGCAATGACCCACCAATGGCGCGGAATCATCGAGGAGTACCGGGACCGGCTGCCCGTCTCCGACAGCACGCCGGTCGTGACGCTCCGCGAGGGCGGCACGCCCCTCGTGCCCGCGCAGGTGCTCTCCGAGCGCACCGCGTGCGAGGTCCACCTCAAGGTGGAGGGCGCCAACCCCACCGGGTCCTTCAAGGACCGGGGCATGACCATGGCGATCACGCGGGCCAAGGAGGAGGGCGCGAAGGCGGTCATCTGCGCCTCCACCGGAAACACCTCGGCGAGCGCCGCCGCCTACGCCGTACGCGCGGGCATGGTCTCCGCCGTGCTGGTGCCGCGCGGCAAGATCGCGCTCGGCAAGATGGGGCAGGCCCTCATCCACGGAGCGAAGATCCTCCAGGTCGACGGGAACTTCGACGACTGCCTCACCCTGGCCCGCGCGCTGAGCGACAACTACCCGGTGGCGCTGGTCAATTCGGTCAACCCGGTGCGCATCGAGGGCCAGAAGACCGCCGCCTTCGAGATCGTCGACATGCTCGGCGACGCGCCCGACATCCACGTCCTGCCCGTGGGCAACGCCGGCAACATCACGGCGTACTGGAAGGGCTACAAGGAGTACGCCGCCGACGGGGTGGCCGCACAGACTCCTCGGATGTGGGGCTTCCAGGCATCCGGCAGCGCCCCGATCGTGCGCGGCGAGGTCGTCAAGGACCCCTCGACCATCGCCACCGCCATCCGCATCGGCAACCCCGCCTCCTGGCAGTACGCCCTCGCGGCGAAGGAGGAGTCCGGCGGGTTCATCGACGAGGTGACGGACCGTGAGATCCTGCGCGCCTACCGGCTGTTGGCCGCTCAGGAGGGCGTATTCGTGGAGCCCGCCTCCGCCGCCTCCGTGGCCGGTCTGCTGAAGGCCGCCGAGCAGGGCAAGGTCGACCCGGGCCAGAAGATCGTGTGCACGGTCACCGGCAACGGCCTCAAGGATCCCGACTGGGCCGTCGCGGGCGCCCCGCAGCCGGTCACCGTCCCGGTCGACGCGGCCACGGCGGCCGAGCGCCTCGGGCTCGCCTGAGACCTGACCCGCGTCGCCCGAGCAGGGAATCCCCACGAGGGGTGCACAGGGGGCTTACGACACGCATCGTGCGCCTCCTGTGCGCCCTATGTCGCCACAGAACCTTCCTTCGATAGGCTGTACCGAACCCGCCCGCTGCATATGCCCTCGCGTACAGCGGGGTGCCGTGGCGTCTCCGCGGCCCGCAGGGTCTTCGTACGCCATCGAATGTCATCGAATGTCATTCGACAATCACGCAGCTCAAGGAGAGTCATCGAGAGATGGCCGGTCCCGCCTTCCGCGCCGCCGCCGTCCGGGTGCGCGTCCCCGCCACCAGCGCCAACCTCGGCCCGGGCTTCGACGCCATGGGCCTGTCGCTGGGTCTCTACGACGACGTCGTCGTCCGGGTGGCCGACTCAGGGCTGCACATCGACATCGCGGGAGAGGGCAGCGAGACGCTCCCGCGCGACGAGAACCACCTTCTCGTACGCTCCCTGCGCACCGCCTTCGACCTGCTGGGCGGCCAGCCGCGCGGCCTGGAGATCGTCTGCGCCAACCGCATCCCGCACGGCCGGGGCCTCGGCTCCTCCTCGGCCGCCATCTGCGCCGGAATCGTCGCCGCGCGCGCCGTGACCATAGGCGGCGAGGCCCGGCTCGACGACACCGCGCTCCTGGAGCTCGCCACCGAGATCGAGGGCCACCCCGACAACGTGGCGGCCTGTCTGCTCGGCGGATTCACGCTCTCCTGGATGGAGGCCGGCGCCGCGCGGGCGATCAGGATGGAGCCCGCCGATTCCATCGTTCCGGTGGTTTTCGTGCCCGGAAAGCCCGTCCTGACCGAAACCGCGCGCGGACTGCTCCCGCGCACCGTGCCGCACGTCGACGCCGCCGCCAACGCCGGCCGTGCCGCGCTGCTCGTCGAGGCCCTCACCAGGCGCCCCGAGCTGCTGCTGCCGGCCACCGAGGACCGTCTCCACCAGGAGTACCGCGCACCCGCCATGCCGGAGAGCGCCGCACTGGTGGAGCGGCTGCGGGCCGACGGAGTCCCGGCAGTCATCTCAGGGGCAGGGCCCACCGTGCTCGCGCTGGTCGACACGGACAGCGCCGACAAGGTGGCCCATCTGGCGGGCGAGGGCTGGGCCGCCAACCGGCTGGACCTCGACGCCCAGGGGGCCTGTGTGCTCCCGCTCGCGGCCGCCAGTGACATCTGAGATCCGGCGTGTGCCGGATTTCGAGAGGGGGAATGTTTGTTGGATCCGGTAGTGTTAATCTCAAGTCTGCACCCGACCCCACCATGGCGAGGTGCTTCACGTCCCCGTCCGGGACAGACATTCTTCCGGGAGCCTCCCAAGCCGCACAGCGTTCCGTACGACGTACATGGGCAGTACCTCGTACGCGAGCACTGAGCGACTCGCCGGGCACGCTCCGGAACCGGTGCGACCAAGCCACGTGACACGGACACTCAGTGCCACGGCTCTCGGAAGCGCCGTCACCACATTCCTCCGCCGTTCCGGCGGACCACCGCCCCGGCACGGTCCACAAGGATGGGACCGCCGTCGGACAGCACAAACGGTCGCCGAGCCAGACAGGCCGACGTCCGCTCCAGGGAAGGACCCTTCGTGAGCGACACCACCGATCTGATGGGCGCACGTGTCGAGGAGACCGCTGCCGCGCCCTCCACGGACGCCTCCGCGCCTGCCACCGGTGCCGGCTCCCGGCGGCGCCGCGGTACCGGCCTCGACGGCATGGTGCTGGCCGAGCTGCAGCAGGTCGCCTCCGGCCTCGGTATCAAGGGCACCGGGCGTATGCGCAAGAGCCAGCTCATCGAGGTCATCAAGGAGGCGCAGGCCGGAGGAGGTGCCGCGGCGCCCAAGGCCGCGTCCTCGGCCGCCGGCGACGCCGCCGAGACCAAGCCGAAGCGCCGCGCCACCTCCAAGGCCCGCACCGGCGACGCCGCCGAGAAGAACGCGGAGGCGAAGGCCGAGGCCCCCGCCGACAAGGCCGTGGCCCAGCAGCAGATCGAGATTCCCGGCCAGCCGGCCGCCGAGCGCGGGACGGACGACGCTCCCACCGAGCGCCGTCGTCGCCGCGCCACCGCCGAGGCGGGTGCCCCCGCGGGCAGCCCCGAGACCGTCGTGGCCGAGGCGAAGAGCGAGCCCAAGGCCGAGACGCCGGCGCAGCAGCAGCCGCAGGGCGACGCCGGTGACGGCGACAGCCGTGGCCGCCGCGACCGCCGTGACCGCGACCGCGGTCGTGACCGCGGCGAGCGGGGCGACCGCGCAGACCGCGCAGAGCGTGGGGACCGCGGTGAGCGTCGCAAGAGCGACGACCAGCCGGGCCAGGGCGGCGGTCAGCGCCAGCAGAACCAGCAGCAGGGCAGCGGCCGTCCGGACCGCCAGGATCGTCAGGACCGTCAGCAGCGCGACAACGGCCCGCAGGACGACGACGACTTCGATGGTGGCCGCCGCGGCCGCCGGGGCCGTTACCGGGACCGTCGTGGCCGTCGTGGCCGTGACGAGATGGGCGGCACCCCCGAGCCGCAGATCAACGAGGACGACGTCCTGATCCCCGTCGCGGGCATCCTGGACATCCTCGACAACTACGCCTTCATCCGTACGTCGGGCTACCTGCCCGGGCCGAACGACGTGTACGTCTCCCTCGCCCAGGTCCGCAAGAACGGCCTGCGCAAGGGTGACCACATCACCGGCGCGGTCCGTCAGCCCAAGGAAGGCGAGCGGCGCGAGAAGTTCAACGCGCTGGTGCGTCTCGACTCCGTCAACGGCATGGCGCCCGAACACGGCCGTGGCCGCCCGGAGTTCAACAAGCTGACGCCGCTGTACCCGCAGGACCGCCTCCGCCTGGAGACGGACCCCGGCATCCTCACCACCCGCATCATCGACCTCGTCGCGCCGATCGGTAAGGGCCAGCGCGGTCTGATCGTGGCCCCGCCGAAGACCGGCAAGACCATGATCATGCAGGCGATCGCCAACGCGATCACGCACAACAACCCCGAGTGCCACCTGATGGTCGTCCTGGTCGACGAGCGTCCGGAAGAGGTCACCGACATGCAGCGGTCGGTCAAGGGCGAGGTCATCTCCTCGACCTTCGACCGTCCGGCCGAGGACCACACCACGGTCGCCGAGCTCGCCATCGAGCGCGCCAAGCGGCTGGTGGAGCTGGGCCACGACGTGGTCGTGCTGCTCGACTCGATCACGCGTCTGGGCCGTGCGTACAACCTGGCCGCGCCCGCCTCCGGCCGCATCCTGTCCGGTGGTGTCGACTCGACCGCCCTGTACCCGCCGAAGCGCTTCTTCGGTGCGGCCCGCAACATCGAGGACGGCGGCTCGCTGACCATCCTCGCCACCGCGCTGGTGGACACCGGGTCCCGCATGGACGAGGTCATCTTCGAGGAGTTCAAGGGCACCGGCAACGCCGAGCTCAAGCTCGACCGCAAGCTCGCCGACAAGCGGATCTTCCCGGCGGTGGACGTCGACGCGTCCGGTACCCGTAAGGAAGAGATCCTGCTCGCCCCCGACGAGCTCGGGATCGTATGGAAGCTGCGCCGGGTGCTGCACGCCCTCGACCAGCAGCAGGCGGTCGAACTGCTCCTCGACAAGATGAAGCAGACGAAGTCGAACGCCGAGTTCCTGATGCAGATCCAGAAGACGACGCCGACGCCGGGCAACGGCGACTGACGTCCAGCGTTCCCGAAGAGGGCCGCCCCTGCTGTCAGGGGGCGGCCCTCCGCGTTGTCAGTGGGTCGCTGTACGATCACGCTCTTCGGACTCGCATTCGACATTCGTCCGAACTTCCGATCCCGAGGGGGGACTTCAGTGGGTACGTCCATGCCTGGAGCCGGTCGGCACAGACGCCGGATACGTTTCGCCCTGCCCGTCGCCGCGGCCGGCATCGCCGCCGCCGTGACCGCCGCGGTGCTGACGACGTCCGCCGACGCGGCCACCGCGCTGCCGACACCGACCGCGAAGCCCGTCGTCAGCCAGCCGTCGCTCGCCACGCTGAAGAAGCGCATCGTGGGCGCCGAGGCCGGCGACGACATCGCAGGCCAGACGACCAAGAAGTCGTCCCGCAGCGCGAGCACCACCGCCACGACCGCCGGCCCGAAGATCATCGGCGGTACGACGACCACCATCAGCACCGCGCCGTACATGGCGCAGCTCTGGTACTACGACGACAAGGGCACCACCGACGAGAGCGACGACTTCGGCTTCTTCTGCGGCGGTTCGGTCGTCTCGCCGACGAAGATCCTGACCGCTTCGCACTGTGTCAAGGGCTACAACTGGGCCAAGTACGGCGTCGTCGTCACCAGCGCCACCGTGCTGCCGACCACCGACGCCGACAACAACACCGACCTGCACGGCGGCCAGGCCACCGCCGTCCTGCGCCAGTGGAACCACCCGTCGTACAACGCGACCACGATCGACAACGACGTGGCGGTCCTCACCCTGGCGGCCCCCGTCAAGGCGACCCCGATCCGCCTGACGACGAACACCGACACGACCTCGTACACGGGCACGGCCGCCAAGACCGCCAAGGTCTACGGCTGGGGCCGCACCAGCTCCACCACGCAGGACATCTCCGAGACGCTGAAGACGGCCTCGCTGCCGATCCAGTCGGACGCCACCTGCGCGGGCGCCTACGGCAGCCTGTACATCAAGGGCCACAACGTCTGCGCGGGCGAGCCCGCCACCGGCAGCGACACCGGTACGACGGCCATCTGCAACGGCGACTCCGGCGGCCCGCTGGTCGTCGCCGGCCGGATCGTCGGTGTCGTCTCCTGGAGCGCCGACGACGGCGTGGCCGGCCACGACTGTGTCGTCGAGGGCTCCTACGGCGTCTTCGCCAAGGTCAGCGCGTACGTCGGGGCGGCCTACGCGCAGATCGACGACGGCAACCTCAGCTACACCGACGGCAAGGCCGACATCTACGCCCGCAAGTCCTCCACCAAGGTGGGCTACGAGCTGGACTCCAAGGGCACCTCGCTGGCCACCCGCCAGTCCCTGGGCGACTGGAGCGGCGTCAACCTGGTCCGGTCCGCCGACCTGAACCGGGACGGCTTCCAGGACTGGGTCTACCGGACCACCGCCGGCGCGGTCTACTGGGATCACTTCGTGCTCAACAGCGCGCGTGACGACGGCAGTTGGGTCAGCACGAAGATCTTCACCAACTGGAAGACCCGCACCCGGATCATCGCGCCCGGCGATGTCACCGGCGACTACCTGCCCGACCTGATCTCGGTCGACAGCTCCGGTGTCCTGTGGATCTACCCGGGCAAGGGCAACGGCACCTTCAGCTCGCCGTCGCGGGTCGGCGGGGGCTGGAGCCAGTACAACGCGCTGGTCGGCCACGGCGACTTCAACGGTGACGGCAAGGCCGACCTGATCGCCCGCAACAAGAGCACCGGCGCCGTCTACCTGTACAAGGGCGCGGGCAAGTCCGGCACGGGTGCCTTCGCGGCCCGTGTCAAGGTGCGCAGCTGGCCGAGCTACAACGCGTTCGACGCGGTCGGCGACTTCACCGGCGACGGCAAGGCCGACCTCCTGATCCGCAACGCCAGCGGCACGCTGTATGTCTACCCGGGCACCGGGAAGGCCACCAGCGAGATCTTCGGCACAGCGAAGTCACTGGGCACCGGTTTCCAGCAGTACGACATCTTCGGGTGAAACAGCAGGTGAGCGCGGCCTGACCCGCTCACGCGACTACGCAGAGTGCTCATCGCCGTACGCGATGGGCACTCTGCGTTGTGCAACCCTTTCTCGAGTTCCCCCGCCCGACCAGGCGGGGCGACCATGGAGCGGTACGGGTCTTCTGATGACCACGTCTGACCCTGAAAACAGGGGGTAACCGACCGGACGAGATTCGAGGAGCACATGTCAGCCGAGAGCGCGCCGATACCCGGAGAACCGGGCGGCAAAAGACGTCGCCGCACACCCCGCAGCAGTGGCCGCAAGGGCCTGCTGATCACGGCGTGGGTCGCCGCGGGGATCGTCGTGCTGGGCGGCACCGGGGCCGGCTACGTGTACTTCAAGCTCAACGGCAACATCAAGAGCGTCGACATCGACCAGGTCCTCGGCAGTCAACGGCCCACGAAGGTCGACAACGGCTCCGAGAACATCCTCGTCCTGGGCTCCGACACCCGCTCCGGCTCCAACAGGAAGCTCGGTGGCGGCACCGACGACGGCAGCGCCCGCTCCGACACCGCGATGGTCATCCACGTGTACGAGGGCCACAAGAAGGCCACCGTGGTCTCCATCCCGCGCGACACCCTGATCGACCGCCCCCAGTGCACCGACACCGACGGCAAGGAGCACGACGCAGCGTCGGAGGTCATGTTCAACTCCGCGTACACGACCGGCGGCGCGGCCTGTGCCGTCAAGACCGTCGAGTCCATGACCGGCATCCGCATGGACCACTACCTGGAGGTCGACTTCAGCGGCTTCGAGAAGCTGGTCGACGAACTCGGCGGGGTCACGGTCACCACGACCGCGAACATCAAGGACACCGACAGCCACCTGAACCTGAAGGCCGGCACCCACCGGCTCGACGGCGAACAGGCCCTCGGTCTCGTCCGCACCCGGCACGGCGTCGGCGACGGCTCCGACCTCGGCCGGATCCAGCTCCAGCAGGCCTTCATCAAGGCGCTGGTCAAGCAGGTCAAGAGCGTCGGCGTGCTGACCAGTCCCAGGAAGCTGTACGACCTCGCCGACACCGCCACCAAGGCCGTCACCACCGACTCCGACCTGGGCTCGGTCAACTCCCTGGTCTCCTTCGCGAGCGGCCTCAAGCACATCAGCGACTCGAACATGACCATGGTCACCCTGCCGGTCCGCTACGACCCGGCCAACCCGAACCGGGTCCTCGTGCAGGAGGCCAAGGCCAAGCAGATCTGGACGGCCCTGGAGAACGACCGGGCGATCCCGAGGTCGGCCACGGAAGGCACCGCGACGGGCCAGGCCAAGGGCGTCGTCACGTCATAGGAACGCGTCTGCGGGGGCGTCCGCCGAGGGCTGGGAATAGATCGCGGTGCCCCCTCGTTTTGGGGGATGCGGCCAGTGCTGGCAGACTGGTACGTCGGCCCCGGTTCACGCTCCCGCAGCCCGCGGTGGCGACCCGGCGCCCTCCCGAAACTAGGAGACACCTTGAAGCGCGACATCCACCCCGAGTACGTCGAGACGCAGGTCAGCTGCACCTGTGGCGCGTCGTTCACCACCCGTAGCACGATCCAGAGCGGCGCCATCCGTGCCGAGGTCTGCTCCGAGTGCCACCCGTTCTACACGGGCAAGCAGAAGATCCTCGACACCGGTGGCCGTGTGGCCCGCTTCGAGGCCCGCTTCGGCAAGGCTGCTGCCAAGAAGTAGCGAGCCACCAGCGCCGGTCCACGCCGCACTCCTCGGAGTGCGCCGGGACCGGCGTTTTTGGTCGCCCGCCTTCCCCCTTCATCCGCAGTACAGGAGCCCAGAGATGTTCGAGGCCGTCGAGGAACTCGTCGGTGAGCACGCCGACCTGGAGACGAAGCTCGCCGACCCGTCGGTCCACTCCGACCAGGCCAACGCGCGCAAGCTGAACAAGCGCTACGCCGAGCTCACCCCGATCGTCGCCACGTACCGCTCCTGGAAGCAGACCGGCGACGACATCGAGACCGCGCGCGAACTGGGCGCCGACGACCCGGAGTTCGCCGCCGAGGTCAAGGAGCTGGAGAAGGCCCGCGACGAGCTGACGGAGAAGCTGCGGCTGCTCCTCGTCCCGCGCGACCCCAGCGACGACAAGGACGTCATCCTCGAGATCAAGGCGGGCGCGGGCGGCGACGAGTCCGCGTTGTTCGCCGGCGACCTGCTGCGCATGTACCTGCGCTACGCCGAGCGCGTCGGCTGGAAGACCGAGATCATCGACGCCACCGAGTCCGAGCTGGGCGGCTACAAGGACGTCCAGGTCGCCGTGAAGACCAAGGGCGGAAACGGCGCCACCGAGCCCGGCCAGGGCGTGTGGGCCCGGATGAAGTACGAGGGCGGAGTGCACCGGGTGCAGCGCGTCCCGGCGACCGAGTCCCAGGGCCGTATCCACACCTCCGCGGCCGGTGTGCTGGTCACGCCCGAGGCGGAGGAGGTCGAGGTCGAGATCAACCCCAACGACCTGCGCATCGACGTCTACCGCTCCTCCGGGCCCGGCGGGCAGTCCGTCAACACGACCGACTCCGCGGTGCGCATCACGCACATTCCCACCGGGGTCGTCGCCTCCTGCCAGAACGAGAAGAGCCAGCTGCAGAACAAGGAGCAGGCCTTGCGTATCCTGCGCTCCAGGCTGCTCGCGGCGGCGCAGGAGGAGGCGGAGCGCAATGCCGCCGACGCCCGGCGCAGCCAGGTCCGCACCGTCGACCGCTCCGAGAAGATCCGCACCTACAACTACCCGGAGAACCGCATCTCGGACCACCGCGTCGGCTTCAAGTCGTACAACCTGGACCAGGTCCTGGACGGCGACCTGGACGCGGTGATCCAGGCCTGCGTCGACGCGGACTCGGCAGCGAAGCTGGCGGCCGCGTAAGAGGCGTACCCACGCACGAGGACGACACGGAGGACTTGCGTGAATCTGCTGCTCGCAGAGGTGGCCCAGGCCACCCAGCGGCTGGCCGACGCCGGCGTGCCCTCGCCGCGCAACGACGCGGAGGAGCTCGCCGCGTTCGTGCACGGCGTGAAGCGGGGCGAGCTGCACTCCGTGAAGGACGCCGACTTCGACGCCCGCTACTGGGAGACCATCGCGCGCCGTGAGCAGCGCGAGCCGCTCCAGCACATCACCGGCCTCGCCTACTTCCGCTACCTCGAACTCCAGGTGGGCCCCGGTGTGTTCGTGCCGCGCCCCGAGACCGAGTCCGTGGTCGGCTGGGCCATAGACGCGGTCCGCGCGATGGACGTCGTCGAGCCGTGCATCGTCGACCTGTGCACCGGCTCCGGCGCCATCGCGCTCGCCCTCGCCCAGGAGGTGCCGCGCTCCCGCGTGCACGCCGTGGAGCTGTCCGAGGAAGCCCTGCGGTGGACCCGCAAGAACGTCGAGGGCTCGCGGGTCGACCTGCGCCAGGGCAATGCCCTGGACGCCTTCCGCGACCTCGACGGCCATGTCGACCTGGTCATCTCCAACCCGCCCTACATCCCGCTCACCGAGTGGGAGTACGTCGCTCCCGAGGCGCGGGACTACGATCCCGAACTCGCCCTGTTCTCGGGCGAGGACGGCCTTGACCTCATCCGCGGTCTGGAGCGGACCGCACACCGGCTCCTGCGCCCGGGCGGTGTCGTCGTCATCGAGCACGCCGACACCCAGGGCGGCCAGGTGCCGTGGATCTTCACCGAGGAGCGGGGCTGGGCCGACGCGGCCGACCACCCCGACCTCAACAACCGCCCCCGGTTCGCGACGGCCCGCAGGGCGATGCCGTGAGCCACACCCCCAAGACTCCAGAGCAGTACGTGTACGAGGAGGCCCGCTAGATATGGCACGGCGATACGACACCAACGACGCGACCGACCGCACGACCGGTCTGCGCGAAGCCGCGTCCGCCGTCCGCCGTGGCGAGCTCGTGGTCCTGCCGACCGACACGGTGTACGGCATCGGCGCCGACGCGTTCTCCTCCGAGGCCGTCTCCGACCTCCTGGAGGCCAAGGGCCGGGGCCGCAACATGCCCACCCCCGTGCTGATCGGCTCCCCGAACACCCTCCACGGTCTCGTCACCGACTTCTCCGAGCTGGCCTGGGAACTCGTCGACGCCTTCTGGCCGGGCGCGCTCACGCTCGTCGCCAGGCACCAGCCGTCCCTGCAGTGGGACCTGGGTGACACGAGGGGCACGGTGGCCGTCCGGATGCCGCTGCACCCGGTCGCCATCGAGCTGCTGACCGAGGTCGGCCCCATGGCGGTCTCCTCCGCCAACCTGACCGGTCACCCGTCGCCGGAGACCTGCGACGCCGCGCAGGAGATGCTCGGCGACTCGGTCTCCGTCTACCTCGACGGCGGCCCGACCCCCGGCAACGTCCCCTCCTCGATCGTCGACGTCACCCGCGAGGTGCCCCTGCTGCTGCGCGCGGGCGCGATCTCCGCGGACGAGCTCAGGAAGGTCGTACCCGACCTCGAGGTGGCGAATTGACGGCCCCTGACGCGGGGCGTGGCATATGGGACGGGGAAGAGACGCGCACCTTCACAGGGCTCCCGCGTGACAGCTTCCGCATCCTCCACGTCAGCACCGGCAACGTGTGCCGCTCGCCGATCACCGAGCGGCTGACCCGGCATGCCCTGGCGGACCGGCTGGGCGACCCGCTGTGGGGCGGCCTGGTCGTGGAGAGCGCGGGGACCTGGGGCCACGAGGGCGCGCCCATGGAGGCCAACGCGGAGGCGGTACTGGCCGAGTTCGGTGCGGACGCCTCCGGCTTCACCGGGCGCGAGCTCCTCGACGAGCACGTGATCATGGCCGACCTGGTCCTGACCGCCACCCGCGACCACCGCCAGCAGGTGATCTCCATGGGCCACTCGGCGGGCCTGCGCACCTTCACGCTGAAGGAGTTCACCCGTCTGGTGAAGGCGATCGACACGGCGACCCTGCCGCCCCTGGAGGAGGGCCTGGTGATCCGCGCCCGCGCCCTGGTCCGCGCCGCGGCGGCGCTACGCGGGTGGCTCCTGGCCCCGACCGCCGAGGCCGACGAGGTCTTCGACCCGTATGGAGCACCGCTGCCCTTCTTCCGCTCGATCGGGGACGAAATACACGAGGCGCTGGATCCGGTGGTCACGGCGCTGACGGGAGTTCCCGCGCGCACGTGACGCGGGGCGGGGCGGGACCCGAGCCGGCGGACGGAGTCCGACGCAGCGGCTCGAAGCCGGTGACCCGCAAGGGCGTAACGACGGGGCACCCCACGGGCACCGGGCCTACATTGGACGTACGTCACCGTCGACGCCCCGGAGTCCACCATGTCGGTCACCCATGCGCCCCAGACCGCAGACGTCCTCGCGCGGCAGGACCCCGAGCTGGCCGAGATCCTGCTCGGGGAGCTCTACCGGCAGTCGTCGGCGCTTCAGCTCATCGCCGCCGAGAACTTCTGCTCGCCCGCCGTGCTGGCCGCGCTGGGCTCGTCGCTGGCCAACAAGTACGCCGAGGGCTATCCGGGCTCCCGGCACCACGGCGGCTGCGAGATCGTCGACGTCGCCGAGCGGCTCGCCGTGGACCGGGCGAAGGCCCTGTTCGGCGCCGAGCACGCCAACGTGCAGGCCCACTCCGGCTCTTCGGCGGTCCTGGCCGCCTACGCCGCGCTCCTGCGCCCCGGTGACACCGTCCTCGCCCTCGGCCTGCCCTACGGCGGCCACCTCACGCACGGCTCGCCCGCCAACTTCTCCGGCCGCTGGTTCGACTTCGTCCCCTACGGCGTCGACGCCGAGACCGGGCTCATCGACCACGAGCAGGTCCGGACACTGGCCCGCACCCATCGGCCCAAGGCGATCGTGTGCGGCTCCATCGCCTATCCCCGGCACATCGACTACGCCTTCTTCCGCGAGGTCGCCGACGAGGTGGGCGCCTATCTCATCGCCGACGCCGCCCACCCCATCGGGCTCGTCGCCGGGGGAGCGGCGCCCAGTCCCGTGCCGTACGCCGACATCGTCTGCGCCACCACGCACAAGGTGCTGCGCGGCCCCCGCGGCGGAATGATCCTGTGCGGCGGTGAACTGGCCGAGCGGGTCGACCGGGCCGTCTTCCCGTTCACGCAGAGCGGCGCGCAGATGCACACCATCGCCGCGAAGGCGGTCGCGTTCGGCGAGGCGGCGACACCGGCGTTCTCCGCGTACGCCCATCAGGTGGTCGTCAACGCGAGGGTGCTCGCCGCCGGGCTGGCCGACGAGGGGCTCGTCGTCACCACCGGCGGGACCGACACTCACCTCGTGACGGCCGATCCGGCGCCGCTCGGCGTCGACGGGCGCACGGCGCGGGGACGGCTCGCGGCCGCGGGGATGGTGCTCGACTGCTGTGCGCTGCCGCACACCAACTCCCGTGGACTGCGCCTGGGGACCGCCGCCGTGACCACCCAGGGCATGGCCGAGAAGGAGATGGCGAGGATCGCCGCCCTGCTCGGGAGGGTGGTGCGCGGTGAGGTGGAGAGCGCCGGGGCTCGTGAAGAAGTGCGGGATCTGGTCGGCGGATTTCCGCCGTATCCGGCCTGAGCGAGGGTATTCGCACCTGCGTGCACAGCCGCACGTGCAACCATCAGCCCTACCCGGAAGTCCACAACCATATGCGTGCGTCGCTAGGGTGTGGGGCTGAGATGGCCAGCGAGACCTGTGGGGAAGCCTGTGCGTGAATACCTGCTGACGCTCTGCATCACGGCCGCGGTGACGTATCTGCTGACAGGGCCGGTACGGAAGTTCGCGATCGTGGCCGGAGCGATGCCGGAGATCCGGGCCCGTGACGTGCACCGGGAACCGACTCCGCGGCTCGGCGGTATCGCCATGTTCTTCGGACTGTGCGCGGGCCTGCTGGTCGCCGACCATCTGACCAACCTCAGCGAGGTCTTCGAGAAGTCGAACGAACCGCGCGCCCTGCTCTCCGGGGCGGCCCTGATCTGGCTGATCGGCGTCCTGGACGACAAGTTCGAGATCGACGCCCTGATCAAGCTGGGCGGCCAGATGATCGCCGCCGGCGTGATGGTCATGCAGGGTCTGACGATCCTGTGGCTGCCCATCCCCAGTGTCGGCTCGGTCGCGCTGACCCAGTGGCAGGGCACCCTGCTGACGGTCGCGCTCGTCGTCATCACCATCAACGCGGTGAACTTCGTCGACGGCCTCGACGGTCTCGCGGCCGGCATGGTCTGCATCGCGGCGGCGGCGTTCTTCCTGTACGCCTACCGGATCTGGTACTCGTACGGCATCGAGGCGGCCGCCCCGGCGACGCTGTTCGCGGCGATCCTGATGGGCATGTGCCTGGGCTTCCTGCCGCACAACATGCATCCCGCGCGCATCTTCATGGGCGACTCCGGCTCGATGCTCATCGGCCTGGTGCTGGCCGCGGGCGCGATCTCCATCACCGGGCAGATCGACCCGGACGCGCTGAAGCTGTTCGCCGGGTCCGAGAAGGCGGCCGTGCACCAGACGGTCCCCGTCTACATCCCGCTGCTGCTGCCGCTGAGCATCATTGCGGTGCCGGCCGCCGACCTGATCTCCGCGATCGTGCGGCGCACCTGGCGCGGCCAGTCGCCGTTCGCCGCCGACCGCGGTCACCTGCACCACCGGCTCCTGGAGATCGGGCACTCGCACAGCCGGGCGGTGTGGATCATGTACTTCTGGTCGGCGCTGATCGCGTTCGGCTCGCTCGCCTACTCGGTGAACTCCGCGTCCATGTGGATCGTGCTCGGTGTCGTGTTCCTCAGCGCGATCGGGCTCGTCCTGCTCCTGCTGCCGCGCTTCACCCCGCGCGTCCCGGTGTGGGCCCAGGCCGTCGTGCCGCCGCGCTACCGCCGCCGCAGGCGTGCCGTGGCCGCGGAGCCGGTGGACGTGGAGGTGGAGCAGCGCGCCCCGGTGACCGTGGGGGTGGCGGGTGTCAACGGCGCGACCGCGCTGAGCGCCCGTCAGCACGTCCCGGAGAGGCGTACGGCGGACACCTCGCGCTGACGCCCAAGGTAAGAATCTGACTAAAGCATTGCCAACGCGTGGGAGTTCTGCGGGGCGACAAATCGCCCTTATACCAGACAACTCGGCCTGGTTTCCGCACAGACGCGCAGCTTCACTCTCATGTGTGACAGTGGGCACACCTTCTAGGTAAAGACCGCATCAAATAGTTTGTGATACGGTTCACGAGAACCCAGGGCGGAGCCGAAGGACCGTGAGTGCGACGGTCCACCGGCGTGAGGGTCACCCTCAGCCCGGGACTACGCTCGTCCATGACGACACCTGCCCCCCTTTGAAAGCGGAGTTGCCGCCATGCCGTCCAACGACGTCCGGATCCTGGCTCAGGCCGCCGTGCCCACGGCTGCCGTCGGCGCGGTCGCCGCCGTCGTCAGTGGTGTGGTCGCCGGTGGCAAGGGTGCGGTCGGGGCGGGAGTGGCGACGCTGATCGTGATCCTCTTCATGGGAATCGGTCTCTACATCCTGCAGCGCACTGCCAAATCGCTTCCGCACCTCTTCCAGGCGATGGGCCTGATGCTCTACACGGCTCAGATCCTGCTGCTGTTCGTCTTCGTCGCGGTGTTCAAGAACACCACGCTGTTCCACCCCAAGGCTTTCGCTCTCACGCTAGTCGCCGGCACCCTCACCTGGATCGCCGCACAGACACGCGCCCACATGAAGTCCAAGATCCTCTACGTCGAACCCGATTCGGGCACCAAGCCCGAAAAAACGGGGCACTCGTCGTGAGAGGTAGGGCCGGGATAAATGCGACTGAGAGACCCTGCTATCGTCCGGTGCCAACTGCGGCATCGCGGGCGCGGGCATCCGAGCTGACGCCTGCTCGAACGCGAGGCTCGATGCCCCCCGGCCGCCCCCACATCCGTAACACCAGTCCAGTGCCGAACCGCGGCTGCGCGCCGCGCCGACACAACGAGGTTGCCGTACCTATGCGCCACGCTGAAGGAGCCCGCGGTGAGTGCTGACCCGACGCAGGTGCTCGCCTTCGAGACCGATTGCCACATCTTCGACGGTTGTGGCTTCCCGGCACCCGGCCTGCACTCGTTCCTGTTCGAGCCCCTTCTGGGGGACGGCGACAGCAACGTGTACTTCAACAAGCCGATGCTGCTGGCGCTGATCGGCTCGGTCATCGTTGTCGGCTTCTTCTGGGCCGCCTTCCGTAAGCCGAAGGTCGTCCCCGGCAAGCTGCAGATGGTCGCCGAGTCCGGCTACGACTTCATCCGCCGCGGAGTCGTCTACGAGACCATCGGAAAGAAGGAAGGCGAGAAGTACGTACCGCTGGTCGTCTCGCTCTTCTTCTTCATCTGGATGATGAACCTCTGGTCGATCGTCCCGGTCGCCCAGTTCCCGGTGACGTCGATCATCGCGTACCCGATCGTCCTCGCGGCGATCGTGTACATCCTCTGGGTATCGCTGACGTTCAAGCGGCACGGATTCGTCGGCGCCTTCAAGAACTTCACCGGCTACGACAAGTCGCTCGGCCCGGTTCTCCCGCTGGCCATGACGATCGAGTTCTTCTCGAACCTGCTCGTCCGGCCGTTCACCCACGCCGTGCGACTCTTCGCGAACATGTTCGCGGGCCACACCCTGCTGCTGCTTTTCACGATCGCCAGCTGGTACCTGCTCAACGGCATCGGGATCGCCTACGCGGGTGTCTCTTTCATCATGGTCATCGTGATGACGGCCTTCGAGCTCTTCATCCAGGCCCTGCAGGCGTATGTGTTCGTGCTGCTGACCTGCACCTTCATCCAGGGCGCGCTCGCCGAGCACCACTGAGCACCGCCTCCCGAACCCCCCTTGGTGTCCGGCGGCCAACCCCCGCCGGTCCGTACAGATAAGGAAGAATCAGCATGGCTGCCACTGAGACCCTCGCTGCCGTCTCCGGTTCGCTCGGCTCGATCGGCTACGGCCTCGCCGCCATCGGTCCCGGCGTCGGCGTCGGCATCATCTTCGGTAACGGCACCCAGGCTCTTGCCCGTCAGCCCGAAGCTGCCGGCCTGATCCGTGCCAACCAGATCCTCGGCTTCGCCTTCTGTGAGGCGCTCGCCCTCATCGGTCTGGTCATGCCGTTCGTCTACGGCCAGTGATCTGCCGTTCATCGACAGCCCACTAGACGAAAGGCACTGACATGAGCCAGATGCTCATTCTGGCGGCCGAGGCGAAGGAAAACCCCCTCGTCCCGCCGATCCCTGAGCTTGTCATCGGCCTGATCGCCTTCGTCATCGTCTTCGGCTTCCTCGCCAAGAAGCTCCTCCCGAACATCAACAAGGTTCTGGAAGAGCGCCGCGAGGCCATCGAGGGCGGTATCGAGAAGGCCGAGGCCGCGCAGACCGAGGCCCAGAGCGTCCTTGAGCAGTACAAGGCACAGCTTGCCGAGGCCCGCCACGAGGCCGCGCGCCTGCGCCAGGAGGCTCAGGAGCAGGGTGCCACGCTCATCGCCGAGATGCGCGCGGAAGGCCAGCGGCAGCGCGAGGAGATCGTCGCCGCCGGTCACGCGCAGATCGAGGCCGACCGCAAGGCCGCCGCGTCCGCGCTGCGCCAGGACGTGGGCAAGCTCGCCACCGACCTGGCCGGCAAGCTCGTCGGCGAGTCCCTCGAGGACCACGCCCGGCAGAGCCGCGTCATCGACCGCTTCCTCGACGACCTCGAGGAGAAGGCCGAGGCCGCGCGATGAACGGAGCGAGCCGCGAGGCCCTGGCAGCCGCACGCGAGCGTCTCGACGCGCTGACGGACAACACGTCCGTGGACGCCGGCTCGCTCGCCGACGAGCTGGCCGCCGTCACCGCGCTGCTCCACCGCGAGGTGTCACTGCGTCGGGTCCTGACCGACCCGGCGCAGCCCGGCGAGGCCAAGGCCGAACTGGCCCAGCGCCTGATCGGCACCCAGGTCGGCGGCCCCGCCGTGGACCTGGTGTCCGGCATGGTGCGCTCGCGCTGGTCGCAGTCGCGCGACCTGGTGGACGCCCTGGAGCAGCTGGCCGCCGTCGCCGACCTCACCGCCGCCCAGCGGCGGGGCAGGCTCGACAACGTCGAGGACGAGCTGTTCCGGTTCGGCCGGATCGTCGCCTCCACCACCGAGCTGCGTGCCGCGCTGACCAACCGGTCCGCGTCGGCCACGGCCAAGGGCGAGCTGCTCCGCAGCCTGCTCGGCGGCCGCGCCGACGCCGTGACCGAGCGTCTGGTGACGCGCCTCGTGGCCGCGCCCCGGGGACGTAGCCTGGAGTCGGGACTGGAGTCCCTGTCCAAGCTCGCCGCCGAGAGCCGCGACCGCATGGTGGCCGTCGTCACCTCGGCGGTCCCGCTGAGCGACCAGCAGAAGCAGCGCCTGGGCGGTGCCCTGGCGAAGCTCTACGGCCGCCCGATGCACCTCAACCTCGACGTGGACCCCGAGGTCCTCGGCGGGATCCGGGTGCAGGTCGGCGACGAGGTCATCAACGGCTCGATCGCGGACCGCATCGAGGACGCCGGCCGCCGCCTGGCGGGCTAGCAGCAACTTCACAGCAGTACGTACGGACGACGGCCCTGGTTGGGCCGTACATGAAGAATCCTGGGGGTCGCCCCCAGACCCCCAAAGTGAAACTTCGGGCCCAACAAGGAGAGCAGGGAACCCAGATGGCGGAGCTCACGATCCGGCCGGAGGAGATCCGGGACGCGCTGGAGAACTTCGTCCAGTCGTACAAGCCGGACGCGGCCTCGCGCGAGGAGGTCGGTACGGTCACCCTTGCCGGCGACGGCATCGCGAAGGTCGAGGGTCTGCCCTCGGCCATGGCCAACGAACTGCTGAAGTTCGAGGACGGCACCCTCGGCCTCGCGCTGAACCTGGAAGAGCGCGAGATCGGCTGCGTCATCCTCGGTGAGTTCAGCGGCGTCGAGGAGGGGCAGCCGGTCACCCGTACCGGCGAGGTCCTCTCCGTGGCCGTCGGCGAGGGCTACCTCGGCCGCGTCGTCGACCCGCTCGGTGCCCCCATCGACGGCCTCGGCGAGATCGAGACCAGCGGCCGTCGCGCCCTCGAGCTGCAGGCTCCGGGCGTCATGGCCCGTAAGTCGGTGCACGAGCCGATGGAGACCGGCTACAAGGCCGTCGACGCGATGACCCCGATCGGCCGTGGCCAGCGTCAGCTGATCATCGGTGACCGTCAGACCGGCAAGACCGCCCTGGCCGTCGACACGATCATCAACCAGCGTGACAACTGGCGCTCCGGCGACCCGAAGAAGCAGGTCCGCTGCGTCTACGTCGCCATCGGCCAGAAGGGCTCGACCATCGCCTCCGTGCGTGGCGCCCTCGAAGAGGCCGGCGCGCTGGAGTACACGACCATCGTCGCCGCCCCGGCGTCCGACCCGGCCGGCTTCAAGTACCTGGCGCCGTACACCGGTTCGGCCATCGGCCAGCAGTGGATGTACGAGGGCAAGCACGTCCTCATCATCTTCGACGACCTCTCGAAGCAGGCCGACGCCTACCGCGCCGTGTCCCTGCTGCTGCGCCGCCCGCCGGGGCGTGAGGCCTACCCGGGTGACGTCTTCTACCTGCACTCCCGTCTGCTGGAGCGCTGCGCCAAGCTCTCCGACGACATGGGCGCCGGCTCGATGACCGGTCTGCCGATCGTCGAGACCAAGGCCAACGACGTCTCGGCGTTCATCCCGACCAACGTCATCTCCATCACCGACGGCCAGTGCTTCCTGGAGTCGGACCTGTTCAACGCCGGTCAGCGCCCCGCGCTGAACGTCGGTATCTCCGTCTCCCGAGTCGGTGGTTCCGCGCAGCACAAGGCGATGAAGCAGGTCTCCGGTCGTCTGCGCGTGGACCTCGCCCAGTTCCGTGAGCTGGAGGCGTTCGCCGCCTTCGGTTCCGACCTGGACGCCGCGTCGAAGGCGCAGCTGGAGCGCGGCCAGCGCATGGTCGAGCTGCTGAAGCAGGCCCAGTACCAGCCGATGGCGACCGAGGACCAGGTCGTCTCCGTCTGGGCCGGCACCACCGGCAAGATGGACGACGTCCCGGTCAACGACATCCGCCGCTTCGAGAAGGAGCTCCTGGAGTACCTGCACCGCAAGGAGCAGGGCCTCATGACCTCCATCAAGGAGGGCGGCAAGATGTCGGACGACACCCTCACCGCTGTTGCCGACGCGATCGCCGACTTCAAGAAGCAGTTCGAGACCTCGGACGGCAGGCTTCTCGGCGAGGACGCCCCGGCCACGGCCAAGTGACGTAAGGAAGGGACCTGACTCATGGGAGCCCAGCTCCGGGTCTACAAGCGTCGCATCCGATCCGTCACCGCGACCAAGAAGATCACCAAGGCGATGGAGATGATCGCCGCCTCGCGCGTCATCAAGGCGCAGCGCAAGGTGGCGGCCTCCACGCCCTACGCGACCGAGCTCACCCGCGCGGTCACGGCGGTCGGCACCGGCTCGAACACGCGGCACCCGCTGACCACGCAGGCCGAGACGGTCACGCGGTCCGCGGTGCTGCTCCTGACGAGCGACCGCGGTCTCGCGGGCGCCTTCAACTCCAACGCCATCAAGCAGGCGGAGCGGCTCACCGAGCGGCTGGAGCGCGAGGGCCAGGAGGTCGACATCTACGTCGTCGGCCGCCGTGGTGTCGCCCACTACAACTTCCGTGAGCGCAAGATCTCGGAGTCGTGGACCGGGTTCACCGACGAGCCCACGTACGCGGACGCCAAGAAGGTCGCGGGCCCGCTGATCGAGGCCATCGAGAAGGACACGGCCGAGGGCGGAGTGGACGAGCTCCACATCGTCTTCACCGAGTTCGTCTCGATGATGACGCAGACGGCGCTCGACGACCGCCTGCTGCCGCTCAGCCTCGAAGAGGTGGCCAAGGAGGCGAAGCCGCAGGGCGAGATCCTCCCGCTCTACGACTTCGAGCCCTCGGCGGAGGACGTCCTCGACGCCCTGCTGCCGCGCTACGTGGAGAGCCGTATCTACAACGCGCTGCTCCAGTCGGCCGCCTCCAAGCACGCCGCCACGCGGCGCGCGATGAAGTCGGCCACCGACAACGCGGGAGAGCTCATCACCACGCTCTCCCGACTTGCCAACGCGGCCCGCCAGGCCGAAATCACCCAGGAAATCAGCGAGATCGTCGGTGGCTCCGCAGCCCTGGCCGACGCGTCCGCGGGGAGTGACAGGTAATGACGACGACAGTTGAGACGGCCGTTGCCACGGGCCGCGTCGCCCGGGTCATCGGCCCGGTCGTCGACGTGGAGTTCCCCGTCGACGCCATGCCCGAGATCTACAACGCCCTTCACGTCGAGGTGGCCGACCCGGCCCTCGCCGGCGAGAAGAAGACGCTGACCCTGGAGGTCGCCCAGCACCTGGGTGACGGCCTGGTCCGCACCATCTCGATGCAGCCCACCGACGGTCTGGTCCGCCAGGCCGCCGTCACCGACACCGGCACGGGCATCACCGTCCCGGTCGGCGACTTCACCAAGGGCAAGGTGTTCAACACCCTCGGTGAGGTGCTGAACAGCGACGAGACCTACGACGGCGAGCGCTGGTCCATCCACCGCAAGGCCCCGAACTTCGACGAGCTCGAGTCGAAGACCGAGATGTTCGAGACCGGCGTCAAGGTCATCGACCTTCTCACCCCGTACGTCAAGGGTGGAAAGATCGGTCTGTTCGGCGGTGCCGGCGTCGGCAAGACGGTGCTCATCCAGGAGATGATCTACCGCGTCGCCAACAACCACGACGGTGTCTCCGTGTTCGCCGGTGTCGGTGAGCGCACCCGTGAGGGCAACGACCTCATCGAGGAGATGTCCGACTCGGGCGTCATCGACAAGACCGCGCTGGTCTTCGGCCAGATGGACGAGCCCCCGGGCACCCGTCTGCGCGTGGCCCTCGCCGGTCTGACCATGGCGGAGTACTTCCGCGATGTGCAGAAGCAGGACGTGCTGTTCTTCATCGACAACATCTTCCGCTTCACGCAGGCCGGTTCCGAGGTCTCGACCCTGCTCG
Organism: Streptomyces sp. NPDC058307; assembly: GCF_042880295.1. Lineage (NCBI taxonomy): Bacteria > Bacillati > Actinomycetota > Actinomycetes > Kitasatosporales > Streptomycetaceae > Streptomyces > Streptomyces sp. NPDC058307. The sequence continues at coordinate 24,320 of NZ_JBHVYZ010000064.1, read as the reverse complement.
GCCGCATGCCCTCCGCGGTGGGCTACCAGCCGAACCTGGCCGACGAGATGGGTCTCCTCCAGGAGCGCATCACCTCGACCCGCGGTCACTCGATCACCTCGATGCAGGCGATCTACGTCCCCGCGGACGACCTGACCGACCCGGCCCCGGCCACCACCTTCGCCCACCTCGACGCGACGACGGTTCTGTCCCGTCCGATCTCCGAGAAGGGCATCTACCCGGCCGTGGACCCGCTGGACTCCACGTCCCGGATCCTGGACCCGCGCTACATCACGGCGGACCACTACAACACCGCCATGCGTGTCAAGGGGATCCTCCAGAAGTACAAGGACCTCCAGGACATCATCGCGATCCTCGGCATCGACGAGCTCAGCGAGGAGGACAAGCTGGTCGTCCAGCGTGCCCGCCGCGTCGAGCGCTTCCTGTCCCAGAACACCCACGTCGCCAAGCAGTTCACCGGCGTGGACGGCTCGGACGTGCCGCTGGACGAGTCGATCACCGCGTTCAACGCGATCTGCGACGGCGAGTTCGACCACTTCCCGGAGCAGGCGTTCTTCATGTGCGGTGGCCTGGAGGACCTCAAGGCCAACGCCAAGGAGCTCGGCGTCTCCTGAACGGCCTGAGTTCGAAGTGAACCCTGTGGTTCACGCGTGAGGGGGCGGGGCACGTCCCGCCCCCTCACGCACGCCCACTAGACTTGTAACCAACACCCGGCAGAACCGCCGGGTGGTGACCCGAGGAGCCACTTTGGCTGCTGAGCTGCACGTCGCGCTGGTCGCGGCCGACCGAGAGGTCTGGTCCGGCGAGGCCACCCTGGTCGTCGCGCGCACCACGTCCGGCGACATCGGCGTCATGCCCGGTCACCAGCCGCTGCTCGGTGTGCTGGAGTCGGGCCCGGTGACCATCCGTACGAGCGATGGCGGGACGGTCGTCGCCGCGGTGCACGGCGGTTTCATCTCGTTCGCCGACAACAAGCTGTCGCTGCTGGCCGAGATCGCCGAGCTGTCGGACGAGATCGACGTCCAGCGCGCGGAGCGGGAGCTGGAGCGCGCGAAGGCGGAGGGCGACGCCGCCGCCGAGCGTCGCGCGGACGTACGACTGCGCGCGGCGACTTCGCGCTGAACCAGCGCGGAGCCGTATGACGTTCCTCAGCCGCGGCCGGCACCGGAGTGATCCGGAGCCGGTCGCGGCTGAGGCAGATCTGGATGTTTTTTCCGTTCCGTTACCTATTGAAGGTACCTAGGAGACGAGGAGGTCGGTGTCGATGGTCCTCGCTCTGACTGTGTGCGGAATCGTCGTGGCCCTGGTGGTACTGGGGCTGTTCGTCTTCGGCCTGCGCCGCAGGCTCATCCAGCGCTCCGGCGGCACCTTCGACTGTTCCCTGCGCTGGGACGTCCCGGAGAAGACCGACATCAGCGGCAAGGGCTGGAGCTACGGCGTCGCCCGCTACAACGGCGACCGCGTCGAGTGGTACCGCGTCTTCTCCTACGCCTATCGCCCGCGCCGGGTCCTGGAACGGGCCGCGATCGAGGTCGCCGGCCGTCGTCTGCCCGACGGGGAGGAGGAGATGGCCCTGCTCTCCGACGCCGTGATCCTGACCTGTGTGCACCGGGGCACGCGTCTGGAACTCGCCATGAGCGAAGACGCGCTGACCGGTTTCCTCGCGTGGCTGGAGGCAGCCCCGCCCGGTCAGCGCGTGAACGTGGCCTGACGGCCCTACTGCAGCCCGCTGTTGATGGCGCTCACCAGCTCTCCGTTGCCGGTGTCGCCGCTGAACTCCCAGAAGAACGCGCCGCCCAGGCCCTGGTTCTTGGCCCAGGTCATCTTGCCGGCGATCGTGGCGGGGGTGTCGTAGGACCACCAGTTGTTGCCGCAGTACGCGTACGCCGTGCCGGCGATGGTGCCGGTGGTGGGGCAGGACGTCTTGAGGACCTTGTAGTCCTCGATGCCCTGTTCGTAGGTGCCGGGCGCGGGTCCGGTGGCCGAGCCGCCGGGGGCGGCCTGGGTGACACCGGTCCAGCCGCGGCCGTAGAAGCCGATGCCGAGCAGCAGCTTGTTGGAGGCCACGCCCTTCGACTTCAGCTTGGCGATCGCGTCGGCGGAGTCGAAGCCGGCGGTCGGGATGCCGGCGTACGAGGTGAGCGGGGAGTGCGGGGCGGTCGGGCCGTCCGCGTCGAAGGCACCGAAGTAGTCGTACGTCATCACGTTGTACCAGTCGACGTACTGGGAGGCGCCGCCGTAGTCGGCGGCGTCGATCTTGCCGCCGGAGGTGCCGTCGGCGGTGATGGCCGCGGTGACCAGGTAGTTGGGGCCGAACTCCGAACGCAGCGCCCCCATCAGGTTCTTGAAGGCGGCGGCCCCGCTGGTGTCGCAGGTCAGACCGCAGGCGTTCGGGTACTCCCAGTCGATGTCGATGCCGTCGAAGACATCCGCCCAGCGCGGGTCCTCGATGACCGACTTGCAGGAGGCGGCGAAGGCGGCGGGGTTGGCCGCGGCCTGCGCGAAGCCGCCGGAGTACGTCCAGCCGCCGAAGGAGTACAGCACCTTGATGTTCGGGTACTTGGCCTTGAGCTCACGCAGCTGGTTGAAGTTGCCGCGCAGCGGCTGGTCCCAGGTGTCGGCGGTGCCGGAGACCGACTGGTCGGCGGTGTACGCCTTGTCGTAGGCGGCGTAGGTGTCGTCGACGACGCACTTGCCGTCCTTGACGTTGCCGAACGCGTAGTTGATGTGGGTGATCTTCGAGGCGGAGCCCGAGGTCACCAGGTTCTTGACGTGGTAGTTGCGGCCGTAGACGCCCCACTCGGTGAAGTAGCCGAGCTTGACCTTGGAGCCGGTGGGCGGCGGGTCGGTGGTGCCGCCGGTGGTGTGCACCGCGACCGCGCCGCTGGCCGGTCCGGTCTGGTCGGCGGTGTCCCGGGCCTGCACGGTGTAGGAGTAGTCGGTGCCGGCGGTCAGGCCGGTGTCCGTGTACGAGGTCGTCGTCACGGTGGCCACCTTGGCACCGTCGCGCAGTACGTCGTAGTTCTTGATGCCCTTGTCGTCGGTGGCGGCGCTCCAGGCCAGCTTCACCGAGGTGTTGGTGATGCCGGAGGCGGTGGGGGTGCCGGGAGCGGACGGTGCCGCGTCCCCGGGGGTGGAGCCGCCGTCACAACTGCCGCCGTTCAGCTTGCAGTTGGCCGGGGAGCCGGAGCCGGTGCCGTTGAAGCCGAAGGAGACGGAGGCGCCGGGCGCGAGGGTGCCGTTCCAGGACTTGTTCTTGGCGGTCCAGTGGGTGCCGGCGGAGGTGACGTCGGCGTCCCAGGCGGAGGTGACGGACGTGCCGGAGGGGAAGTCCCACTCGACGGTCCAGGAACTGAGGCTGGTGGTACCGGTGTTCTTCACCGTCCACTTGCCTTCGAATCCGGTGCCCCAGTCCTGGGGCTTGGCGTAGGTCGCCGTGGCGGAGGTCGCGGCCTGGGCGGGGCTCGCGAGGCCGACCAGACCGGCGAAGGGGAGCAACAGTGTCGCGAGTCCTGCCGCGGCTCTGTGTCTGAAGCGCATCGTGCGCCTCCTAGGGGAGTTGGGGGCGTGACTGAGCCTTCACACCCACGGTGCCGCGAGAATAGAAAGGTCTGGACCACAGGTCAATAGGTCTGGACCACTCTGGTTCACAACGCAACTAGACGCCCAACTCCTGTGCAAGCACTGCCGCTTGCACCCGGCTCCGCAGCTCCAGCTTCCCCAGCAGGCGGCTGACGTGGGTCTTCACCGTCGCCTCGGCCATGTCGAGGCGCCGTGCGATGTCCGCGTTGGACAGGCCTTCGCCGAGGCAGGAGAGCACCTCGCGTTCTCTGCGGGTGAGGGCGTCGAGAATGGCGGGATCGGCGGACGGCTCCCGCGCGGGTCCGGCGGCGAACTCGGCGATCAGACGGCGGGTGACGGCGGGCGCGATCAGCCCCTCCCCGCGCGCCACGGTCCGCACCGCCGCCAGCAGATCCCTGGCCTCGGTGTTCTTGAGCAGGAACCCGGACGCGCCCGCGCGCAGTGCCCCGAACACGTACTCGTCGAGATCGAACGTGGTCAGCACGAGGACGTCGGCGAGCCCCTCCGACACGACCGTCCGGGTCGCCGACACCCCGTCCAGGCGCGGCATCTGAATGTCCATCAGCACCACATCGGGTCGCAGCTCCCGGGCGCGCTCCACCGCCTGCTCACCGTCGGCCGCCTCGCCGACCACCTCGATGTCGGGTGCGCTGCGCAGAATGAGGACGAGCCCGGCGCGTACGGCGGACTGGTCCTCGGCGACGAGGACACGGATCATGCGGATTCTCCTTCCGGCACGGGGAGCGTGGCGCGTACGACCCACAGGGCGTCCTGCGGCCCGGCCCGGAAGGTGCCGCCGAGCAGCGCGGCCCGCTCCCGCATGCCGGCCAGTCCTGCACCGGAGCCGGGGGCCCGCGGGCCGTTCCGGTGGCCGTAGGGGCTGGTCACCCGGATGTCGAGCAGACCGTCGTGTCGGTCGAGGGCGACGGTGACGCGGCCGGGGCAGGCGTGCTTGAGGGCGTTGGTCAGGGACTCCTGGACGATGCGGTAGGCGGCGAGTTCGACCGGCGCGGGAACCCTGCCGTGGTCGTCGGTGTCGAGCCGCACGTCGAGGCCGTTGGCGCGGGCGCCGTCGACCAGTGCGGTGAGGCCGTCCAGGGTGGGGGAGGCGGCGGGCTCGGTGTCGCCGCCGGCATCACGCAGGATGCCGATCAGCCGCCGCATCTCGGCGAGGCCGGCCACGCTGTTCTCCCTGATGACGGCCAGCGCCTGCCGGGAGGTGGCCGCCTCGTCGATGGACAGCGCGGCCGTGGAGTGGATGGCGATCGCGGACAGGTGGTTCGCCACCATGTCGTGCAACTCCCGTGCCATCCGGGCCCGTTCGGCGGTCACGGCCTGGGCGCGGTCCATCTCGGCGAGCAGCGCGGTCTGTTCGGCGCGCAGCCGGGCGGCCTCGGCGGCGTCACGGTGGTCGCGCACGATCCACCCGGTGGCCGCGGGCCCGTACGCCACCACCCCCACGACCACGCCGATCAGCAGCGCCTCCGGCACCCGCCACACCGCGAACGGCACCAGCGTCCCGGCCACCGTGAGCAGCCCGGTGATCCACTGGATGCGGCGGGCCGAGGCGAGCGGGCCGTAGAGGACGGCCGCGTAGACGACGTCGGTGAACATCAGGATCGTGGCCAGATTGCCCTGGGTCACCAGGTCGGTGCAGATCGCCACGGTGCCGGTCAGCAGGGCCGTGCGGGGCGCCGTCCGGCGCAGCAGCTCGCAGCCGGCCAGCACGGTGAGCGGCACGAGGACCGGCCAGGGGCCGTCGAAGAGGGTGATCGGGTCGCTGGACGGCCGGGTGCCCAGGCCCATGCCGACCAGCAGCAGGCCGCCGAGCAGCCCGCCGGCCGCGATGTACACGTCGAAGCGGTGCGGGCGGGGGAGGGCCATGACTCCATCCAACACGGTGTCAGGGCGCCCCACCTGATCCCGGGGAACGGTCCTGGACTGCATCTTTCGATGTACGGCGGTTTCGTCACCGACTACGACGCAAGCGGCCGCGCGCGTCGAGAGCCTGGAGGACAGACGAAGGGAGTGGTCGTGGTCGTCGGACTGATCGTCGCCTGCGAGGTGGCCTTCTGGGTGCTGCTGGCAGCCGGGCTGACCTTCCGCTACGGGCTGCGCATGCCCCGCGTCGGACTGGCCCTGCTTTTGTGCGAGCCGCTGCTGGAGCTCGTGCTGTTCACGGTCACCGCGATCGACCTGAAGAACGGTGCCGAGCCCGACTGGAGGCACGGCTTGGCCGCCGTCTACATCGGCTTCACCGTGGGCCTCGGTCACTCGACGATCAAGTGGGCGGACGCACAGGTCGCCCACCGGTTCGCGGGCGGCCCACCGCCGGTGAAGCCGCCGAAGTACGGCACGGCCCGCGCGCTCCACGAGTGGAAGGTCGCGGGCCGCTGGATCCTGGCCGCGGTGGTCGCCGTCGCACTGCTCCAGGCCGCGGTCTGGTACGTCGGCGACGGGCAGGCCGACTCGCTGCGCGCCTGGCAGCAGCGCATGCTGTGGCTGATCGGCATGAACATCCTCATCGCCGGCAGCTACACCCTGTTCCCCAAGCGCGAGCGCTAACGCTCCCCGCCCGGGACCCACAGCACGTCCCCGACGTCCTTGTTGGCCGTACGGGCCAGGATGAACAGCAGATCCGACAGACGGTTCAGGTAGGTCGCCGTGAGCGGATTCATGTGGTCTCCGTGGACCTCCAGCGCCGCCCACGTCGAGCGCTCGGCCCGACGTACGACCGTGCAGGCCTGGTGGAGCAGGGCCGCGCCCGGGGTGCCGCCGGGGAGGATGAAGGAGCGGAGCTTCTCCAGCCGCTCGTTGAAGCGGTCGCAGTCCGCCTCCAGCTTGTCGACGTAGAACTGCTCGACACGCAGGGGCGGGAACTCGGGGTTCTCGGCCACGGGCGTCGAGAGATCGGCTCCGACATCGAACAGGTCGTTCTGCACCCGGGTGAGGACCGTGACGACCTCCTCGTCGAGGCCGCCCAGCGCGATCGCCGTGCCGATCACCGCGTTCGCCTCGTTGGCGTCCGCGTACGCGGAGATCCGCAGATCGGTCTTGGCGACCCGGCTCATGTCACCGAGTGCGGTGGTGCCCCGGTCGCCGGTCCTGGTGTAGATGCGCGTCAGATTGACCATGAGGCCAGCGTAGTTACGCCCCGGACGGCCGGAAGACCCGTGTGCCCACCGTCACGGCGAGTCCCGCGAGGGCCACGGCGACCACGACGCCGTACAGCATGTGAGGCGTCGTGTACGAGCCGACGTACGCGTCCCGCATGGCGTCCACCAGATAGCGCAGCGGCATGAGGTGGGAGAGGACGTCCAGCCAGGCCGGGCCGAGGGTCATCGGGAGCATGAGGCCGGACAGCAGCATCGACGGCATCGACACGGCGTTGATCAGCGGGCCGAACTCCTGGGGCGTACGGACCCTCATCGCCAGCGCGTACGACAGCGAGGCCAGCGAGACGGTCAGCAGAGCGACGAACGCGAAGCCGATCAGGATCCCGGTGAGCGGGGCCCGGAGCCCCATCGCCACCGCGGCGAGGACCAGCAGCACTGCCTGGAAGACGAACACGGTGGCGTCGCGCAGCACCCGGCCCAGCAGCAGGGCGAGCCGGCTGACGGGGGTGACCCGCATCCGCTCCACCACGCCCTGGCCTTTCTCCATGATGATCAGGAAGCCGGCGAACAACGCCCCGAGCAGCCCCAGCTGGAGCAGCAGCCCGGGCACGAGGACCTGCCAGGAGCTGCCCTGTCCGCCGAGCGGCAGATCGGTGAGGAGCGGGCCGAAGAACAGCAGATACAGCAGCGGCGTCAGCACGCCGAAGAGCAGGGCGATGCGGGAGCGCAGCGACTGGCGGAGGTAGCGGCCGTAGATGAGAGCGGTGTCCTGGAGCAGCATGGGGTTCCTATACGGCTACGGGGGCGGCGTCGGTCGGTGTGGCGCTGCGGCCGGTGATCGCGAGGAAGGTGTCCTGGAGCGAGGCGTCGATCGAGCCCGCGAACTCCAGCTTCAGCCTGGCCGGTGTGCCCTCCGCCACGACCACGCCCTGATCGACGATCACCAGACGGTCGGAGAGGGCGTCGGCCTCGTCGAGGTAGTGGGTGGTCAGGAAGACGGTCGTGCCGTACTCGTCGCGCAGACGGCGGATCAGGTCCCACAGGTCGGCGCGGCTGGCGGGGTCGAGTCCGGTGGTCGGCTCGTCCAGGAACAGCACCTTCGGCCGGTGCGTGAGCGCCATCGCGATGTCCAGGCGGCGGCGCTGGCCGCCGGAGAGCGTGCCGCACCTGCGGTCGAGCAGGTCGGTGAGACCGAGGTCGCGGGCCAGCTCCGTGGCGCGGGCGATGGCCTGGTCCTTCGGCAGCCGGTAGAGCCGCCCCTGCGTGATCAGCTCCTCCCGCACGGAGATCTGCGGATCCACCCCGCCCGACTGGGCCACGTACCCGCACGCCCGCCGCACCCCCGCGGCGTCGGTCGCGAGGTCGCAGCCGGCGACGGTGGCCGCGCCGCCGGTGGGCGCCAACAGGGTCGTGAGCATCCGCAGGGTGGTCGTCTTCCCGGCGCCGTTCGGGCCCAGGAAGCCGAGGATCTCGCCCTCGCGGACGGTGAGATCGATTCCTCGGACGGCCTCGACGGGGCCGTGCTTGGTCTGGAAGGCGCGGGCCAGTCCGGCCGCGCTGATGACGGTAGCCATGGAGCCAGAAAAACAGAGTCCCTGAAATTTTGCAATGACTCCAAAAATTAAGGATGCCCAAGAACGGTTAGGATCGGGAGATGGCAGAGGGGCTCAGGGAGCGGAAGAAGCGGCAGACCCGGCAGTACATCTCGGACGTCGCGACCGGCCTGTTCATCGAGCGGGGATTCGACGCGGTGACCGTCGCCGAGATCGCCGAGGCCGCGAACGTCTCCGTCAACACCGTCTACAACTACTTCCCGGCCAAGGAGGACCTCTTCCTCGACCGCAGCAAAGGCATCGTCGACCGGCTCTCGCGCTGGGTGCGCGGCCGGGACGTCGGGGAGTCGGCGGCCGCGGCCGTGCTGAGGGAGCTGCGCGCCGAGGTCGAGGCGGTCTCGCCGCGGGTCGGCCTGCTGGCGGGCTACGACCGTTTCATGCGGGTCGTCCAGGACGCGCCGACGCTCCGCTCCCGGCTGTGGAGCATCCAGCAGGAGGTCCAGGAGAACCTGGAGGCGACCCTGCGCGAGGAGACCGGCGCCGCGCCCGGCGATCCGCTGCCCGCCCTGATCGCCGGTCAGATCAACTGGCTCCACCAGACGGTCATCGGCAGTATCGGACGCGAGATGGCCGCCGGGCGCAAACCGGACGAAGTGTCACGAGAGGCGCTCGCGCTTCTCGACGACATTGAGGAGCTGTTGAGCGATAAGGTGCTCAACTACGCCGTACGAGACCACTCGTGACAGCTACCGGTGTGATGTCCGTCAGATGAGACGTGACGCGCATTACTAACCGGTCACACAGCCCTTCACGAGCGCTAGTGTCCGCCGCAGAGGCAACGTAAACAGGGCGTAAGGCGTTTCAAAGGGGAGTCGCAACAGTGGCACGGAAGCTTGCCGTCATCGGCGCCGGCTTGATGGGTTCCGGCATCGCCCAGGTCTCCGCCCAGGCGGGCTGGGACGTGGTCCTGAGAGACGTCACCGACGAGGCGCTGCAGCGCGGCACCGACGGAATCAAGGCTTCGTACGACAAGTTCGTGAGCAAGGGCAAACTGGAAGCGCACGACGCCGACGCGGCCCTCGCCCGGATCACCGCGACCACCGACCTGGACGCGGCCGCCGACGCCGACATCGTCGTCGAGGCCGTCTTCGAGAAGCTCGAAGTCAAGCACGAGATCTTCCGCGCGCTCGACAAGATCGTGCGTCCGGACGCCGTACTGGCCTCCAACACCTCCGCGATCCCGATCACCAAGATCGCGGCGGCCACCGAGCGCCCGGAGCGGGTCGTCGGCGTGCACTTCTTCTCACCGGTGCCGATGATGCAGCTCGTCGAGCTGGTCCGCGGCTACAAGACGAGCGACGAAACCCTCGCCACCGCGCGGGAGTTCGCCGAGTCCGTCGGCAAGACGTGCATCGTCGTCAACCGGGACGTGGCGGGGTTCGTGACCACCCGTCTCATCTCCGCCCTCGTCGTCGAGGCGACCAAGCTCTACGAGTCGGGCGTCGCGACCGCCGAGGACATCGACCTCGCCTGCAAGCTGGGCTTCGGCCACGCCATGGGACCGCTCGCCACGGCGGACCTGACCGGCGTCGACATCCTGCTGCACGCCACCAGCAACATCTACACCGAGTCCCAGGACGAGAAGTTCGCCCCGCCGGAGCTGATGCGCCGGATGGTGGACGCCGGTGACATCGGGCGCAAGAGCGGGCAGGGCTTTTACAAGCACTGACGGTTTTTCCGTCACCGTAACCGCACAAGCCCCTCTGGTTTCACACCCGAGGGTGAATTCGGTATCGGTTCGCTTACGGACGGCAACCTCTGGCCGCCCAACGCAGTCAGAGGTGTCATCACTGGACATGCACATTCGTTGGAGTACTCCACGCACTCACGGGGAGCGCATATGTACATCAGGGGCGACCACGCCGAGCTGGTCGTCGGGGGCCGCCTCGACGTCCGCAGCGCGGCGGACGCCCGTACGGTCCTGCACTCGGCCGTCGACGACGGAGCCGGCGACCTGGTGCTCGACCTGTCCGAGCTGGATTCCTGGGACGCCACCGGCCTCGGGGTGATCATGGGGGCCCACCGCAGGGCCGGCCGCTGCGGCCGCCGACTGGTGCTGCGCGACGTACCGCCGCAGATGCAGCGCCTCCTGGTCGCCACCCGGCTGCACCGGATCCTGGCGATCGAGGGCGGCATCGGCGTGGAGTCCCTGCCCCGCGTCTGACCCGGCCGCCGTGACGACACGCATGTCACGCGCAATCCTCACGAGACTGTGACGTCTCGGACGGCGCGGTACCCCGGGCTGTCGTAGATACTGTGCGAAGGTTTAGGGTTCGGTCGCCCGCTGCCACATTCCCTTCGAGCGGGCCCGGACCAGAAGCGACAGCGCGGTGAGCTGCAGGCCGGGAGGGCCACTGACGGCACACGAGACGCTTTTGGGGGGCTTGAACCTATGGACCCGAACAACCGGGGACCCGAGGAGTACGGCCATGACGAAGACGGCGGCTCGCCGCGTCAGCGGCCTCCCAGGGACTCCCTCACATCCGACTTCGGCCAGCACTCGCCCACGCTCGCCCGCACCGTGCAACTCGTCGCGGGTGACTTCCTGCTCACCGTCAACCCCGTCGACGGCAGCGAGATAGAGGCCTGCCCGCCCGGCGAGCGCCCCGGACGGCCCGAGAAGTACGGTGCCGCCGCACGCGCCGAGGTGGACCGCGCGGCCCGCCCGCCCGTCCCACCAGGACCGACCCGCACCGCGCCGCCGCTCCTGGCCCGCCAGGACGAGCGCGAGCGACTCGTACGGCTGCTCGCCCGCGGCCGCTCGGTACGCCTGACCGGCCCCGCCGGCTCCGGCCGCACCAGCCTCCTCGACCTCGTCGCCGAGGACTGCTCGGACCTCGCCCCCGACGGCGTGGTCCGCCTCACCGGCTTCCACCGCACGGCGAGCGAGCTGCTGTACGACCTCTACTACGCCGTCTTCGACTCGCCCCTGCACCGCCCGGACCGGGACGAACTGTTCTCCTGCGTCCGTGAGATCGGCGCGGTCGTCGTCCTGGACGACATCGAGTTCGGCGGCACGGCCCTCGACGAACTGCTCGACGCCACCCCCGAGTGCGCCTTCGTGATCGGTGCCACGCCCGACGTGCCCGCGCCCTCGGCCGACTCCGCCGTCGAGGAGGTCTTCCTCGGCGGCCTGGAGCGCGCCGACGGCGTGGAGCTCCTGGAGCGTTCCGTCGCACGGGTGCTGACGGAGGAGGAGTCGAACTGGGCGGGCGACCTCTGGTTCGAGTCCGAGGGCCTGCCCCTGCGCTTCGTCCAGGCCGGCGCCCTGCTCAGGCAGCGCGACCGGGTGCGGGCCGACGCGAACGCCGTCGACGAGTTCGGTGTCTTCGCGGACGCGGCCCCGGCCGACGCCCCGGTCACCCCCGACGAGGGCGAGGAGGTCCCCCTTCCCGCGCTCGGCGAGGCCGCGGCACCCGCCCCGCTGCTCGCCTCCCGGCTGAGCGAGTCCGCCCGTGCCACCCTGCGGTTCGCCGTCGCGCTCGGCGGCGAGGTGCCCCACCAGGCGCACCTGCCCGCCCTCATCGGCGACACCCACGCGGACGCCGCCCTCGGTGAGCTCGCGGACTGCGGTCTGGTCTCCCCGGTCGGCTCCCGCTACCGGCTCGCCGCCGGTGTCCTCACCCAGCTGGAGGCCGCCGGATACGGCGACGACACCGAGAGCCGGGCCCACACCGCCGCCCGGCACTACGCCTGGTGGGCCGGACACCCCTCGGTCACCCCCGAGCGGGTGTGCGCGGAGGCCGACGCCCTGCTCGCCGCCCTCGCCGTCCTGGTCCCGGCGACCACCGCGCCCGACGAGGACGAGGAGGCCGTCACCGTGCAGCTGGCCCGCACGGCGGCGCCCGCGTTCGCCGCCGGCGGCCACTGGGGCGCCTGGGAGCGTGCGCTGCGGGCCGGTTCCGAGGCCTCCCGGCTGGCCGGTGAGGTGTCCGAACAGGCCTACTTCCACCACGAGCTCGGCATCCTCGCGCTCTGCGGCGGACAGCTCGACCGGGCCCGCGCCGAACTGGAGTCCTCCATCGGCCTGCGCGGCGCCCTCGCCGACAAGCGCGGCACCGTCGCGGGCCGCCGCGCCCTCACCCTGGTCTCCGACCGGGACGGCAGCGCGCCCGGCCTGGCCGTCGGCCTCGGCGCGACGGCGGGCGAGGAGGTGCCCGACGCCCGGTACGACGAGTCCGCCTCACCGCCCAGGGGAGTCCCCGCGGCCTTCCCGACGCTGCAGCCGCCGGTCGACTCCCAGACGATCGTCGTCCATCGCTCGCCGTCCACGCCCGTGCCCTCGCGCAAGGCCCGCGGCGGACTCAAGGGCCTCGCCAAGCGCAACCTCGTCGCCGCCGGCGCGGGTGCACTGCTGGTCGCGGTCCTCGGCACGGTCGTGACGCTGGGCGCCACCTCCGGCAACGACCCGAACGCCCCGTCCAACGAGGTGGGCCCCAACCCGTCGGCCAGCGTCGGCATCGACGACGGCAACCTCGGCGCGGACGTCCCGAAGAACGACGACGGCAACGGCGACACGGGTACGGCCACATCCCGCCCGACCGACCCGGGGCCCGACGGGACGTACGGGACTTCGGACGATCCGACGCCCACGGGGGCGGCGGAGCCTTCGGACACGCCGAGTGGGACGAAGGGGCCGGGGAGCAGCGGTACGCCGACGTCCCCGAAGCCGACGTCGCCCAAGCCCTCGACGTCGTCGACACCCACGCGTCCCAGTACACCGACCGCGTCGGCGTCCGAGTCGCCGAAGCCTTCGGACACGCCGACGTCCACGCCCACCCCGACCGGCACGACGGCCCCCACCACCTCCACCTCGGCCAGCGGCCCCGCCTCCTCCGCCCCGGTGGAGACCAGCAGCTCGGCCGGCGCCCCGGAGAGCAGCACGGTGAGCTCACCGAGCGGGTCCGTCATCTAGACACCGCGCGCGACACAAGAGGGCCGGGTCCAGGAAGCGGACCCGGCCCTCGTCGTCGTAGAAGTCGCAGAAGTCGCAGAAGTTGCAGAAGTCGTAGAAGAAGCGGCGTTGTCAGAACAGCCGCAGTTTGTCGTCCTCGATGCCCCGCAGCGCGTCGTAGTCCATGACGTGGCAGCCGATACCGCGGTCGGTCGCGAGGACGCGGGCCTGGGGCTTGATCTCCTGGGCGGCGAAGATGCCGCGGACCGGGGCGAGATGGGGATCGCGGTTCAACAGCTCGAGGTAGCGGGTGAGTTGCTCGACGCCGTCGATCTCGCCGCGCCGCTTGATCTCCACCGCGACCGTCCGGCCCTCGGCGTCCCGGCACAGGATGTCGACCGGGCCGATGGCCGTCATGTACTCGCGGCGGATCAGGGTGTAGCCGTCGCCGAGCGTTTCGATGCGGTCGGCGAGCAGTTCTTGAAGGTGTGCTTCCACGCCGTCCTTGATCAGGCCAGGATCCACGCCGAGTTCGTGCGAGGAGTCGTGGAGGACTTCCTCCATCGTGATGATGAGCTTCTCGCCCGCCTTGTTGATGACGGTCCAGACGCCCACGGCACCCTCGGGAAAGTCCCCGGTCTCCTCCTTCAGCGTGCAGGGCGGCGACATCCAGTTCAGGGGCTTGTAGGCCCGGTCGTCGGCGTGGATGGAGACGCTGCCGTCGGCCTTCACCAGGATCAGACGGGGGGCCGAGGGCAGGTGGGCGGTGAGCCGGCCCGCGTAGTCGACGGAACACCGGGCAATGACGAGACGCATGGTCGGCAACGCTACTCGACGGGCGCATGTCCACGCGATTCGGCCCGTAAGGCTGTGGAGAAACCCTGTTCACTTGTGGCCGATTGTGGGCCTGTTGGGAGTGCCCTTTGTTCGCATTCTCCTGGTGCCGTCACCGTCCGTTGCCTACCGTAGTAAACGGGAGGTCGCGAGGCGTGTACTGAGCGTGTCCGGCAGCGCGAACTCCCTCATCTGTCCGGCAACCCCTGAGCGATCAGGGGTGCGAGAGGAGAACCCATGTCGCTCGACGTCTCACCGGCCCTACTCGAGAAGGCCGAGCGAGGCGAGGTCGACGAAGCCGAATTCGTCGACTGCGTCCGGACCTCCCTGCCCTACGCATGGGAGATGATCAGCTCCCTGGTGGCCCAGCTGAAGGTCGACGGCGGCAACTTCGCCGACAACCAGACGCCCCCGCCGGACGAGCAGGCACGCGGTCAGCTGCTGCGTGCGCTTGCGAGTGACGCGATACGCGGCGCGCTGCAGCGGCACTTCGGTGTGCGGCTGGCCTTCCAGAACTGCCACCGGGTGGCGGTGTTCCCGTTGGACTCCTCGGTCGACGAGACGCTGGTCCGCTTCACCTCGGTGCGCAGCCAACTGCTGAACCAGTCTCCGGAGTTCCGGGACTGCTGACGCGGCGCCGCTCGCTTGCCGCTCCGTACGCGGGAGGTGCATCAGTACCGGGGCGGCAAGCTCCCGCCGGACAGGGTTGTTCCGATTCAGGACAGATGCGGCAGCACTTCCGCACCCAGCCGCCGTACGTTCTCCTCGGTGGCCGCCAGGTCTCCCGAGCCCTCGACGAGCAGGGCGAAACGGGTGACGCCCGTGCGTTCGCTGGTCGCCGCCAGGCGGTCGGCGGCGAGCCGCGGGGTGCCCACCGGGTGCAGTCCGCAGAGCAGTTCGGTGTAGGCCACCGGATCGCGCATCTGCCGCGCGCGGCCGTCGACCGTGACATGGGCGCCGAGTCCCTGCCTGAGCCAGCCCGGCATCGCCTTCACCAGGGCCTCCACCGCGTCCGTGCGCCGGTCCGCGAGCTGGCAGACACCGGCGGAGACATGGGGCGCGTCCAGGACCTTCTCCGGCGCGTGGCCGGCGGCGCGCGCCTGCCTGCGCCACAGCGCGACCATCTCCGCCTTCTCCTCGTCCCCGACATGCATCCCGAGCAGCATCGGCAGCCCGCGCTCGGCCGCCAGCCGGACGCTCGCCGGGGAGGTGCAGGCGACGATCACCTCGGGACCCGCCACTTCCGTGAGCGCCTCCGACGGCCGTGGGACCACCGGTACTTCGCGGAACCGGAAGCGCTCGCCGTCCGCCCCGACGGACGGCTCGCGCAGCCAGCGCACCAGCAGATCGAGTGATTCCGGGAAGCCCTTCTCGTAGGCCTCAAGACCCGACCCGAACACCTCCAGGTCGACCCACGGGCCGCCGCGCCCCACGCCCAGCGAGAAGCGTCCGCCGCTCGTCAGGTGCAGCAGTGCGGCCTGCTCCCCGAGGGCCACCGGGTGCACCGTGGGCAGCACGCTCACGGCGGTGCCGACACGGATGCGGCGGGTGCGGCCCAGCAGCAAGGCCGCCAAAGTGATCGCCGACGGACAGGTGCCGTACGGCACGAAGTGGTGTTCTGCCAGCCAGACCGCGTCGAGTCCGGCCTCTTCCGCGACCTCGGCCGTGCGGACCGCGCGGTGCAGTGCCTCTCCCTGGCCCTGCCCCGGGAACTGGGCCGCCAACACGAAACTTCCCACGTGCATGTGCTTTTCCTGCTTCCTTGGCTCCGACACGGAGCTCCCCCACACGGCATAACCGTCTGACACGTGCCGAGGACACGGCCTGGCGGAGAGATTTGCCGATTGTCTGCAGAATGGGTCGCCCCGGAGGGGGACTTGTGGGGGTTGGTGCCCTACGCGTACCCCGCCCTGTCCCGCGTAGGCTGGACAAGGTCCGTGCT
This sequence comes from Streptomyces sp. NPDC058307, assembly GCF_042880295.1. Lineage (NCBI taxonomy): Bacteria > Bacillati > Actinomycetota > Actinomycetes > Kitasatosporales > Streptomycetaceae > Streptomyces > Streptomyces sp. NPDC058307. The sequence continues at coordinate 8,339 of NZ_JBHVYZ010000064.1, read as the reverse complement.
CCCTGTATAGCCCCGTGAGGTGTCCTGTGTCCCCGCGTCGCAACCGACCCAAGGGTTCCGGTTCGTCGGACTCGGCCGGCCGGAGTGCCGAGGACGACCGGTCCGGCCGGTACGGCGGCTTCCAGTCCTCGACGCACTGGCAGGGTGAGGACTGGAACATCCGGCATGTGGCGGGGGCGAGCGCGCAGGGCAAGACGTACCGCTGCCCGGGCTGCGACCAGATGATCCCGGACGGCGTGCCGCACGTGGTGGCCTGGCCGGACCACTCGGGTGTCGACGAGCGCAGACACTGGCACAAGGCGTGCTGGAACGCACGGGACCGCCGCACCACGCGGGTGCAGCGGTCCCGTAACGCGCCGAGGTTCTAGGGCTGTTCTACACGTCCCGCTTCTCCAGCAGGGCGAAGGCGCCGGCGAACGCGACGGCCGTCACGCCGAGGATGATCCACAGCGGGTCCCAGCCCGAAGGGCCGGAGTCGGTGAGGGAATTGGAGTAGAACACGCTGAGCTGGTTCGGGATGGAGTACTCGAACAGCGCCTGGCGCAGGTCCGCCAGGGACTGCGAGACCATGAACAGCGCGAGGACCAGCGGGGCCAGCACGACACCGATCATGAGGGTGACCGCGCCCGCCGAGTGCCGGATGATCGAGCCGACGATCAGCGAGAGCAGACCGAGCAGCGCGACGTAGAGCGAGATGCCCAGGGTGCCCTTCAGCCACTCCTGGCCGGTCGGGGTGCGGGCGCCGTCCAGCAGGGCCACGTCCGCGAGGGCGACGACGACGACCGGGACGAGGGTGGCCACGAAGGCGACGGTGAAGAACACGATCGCCTTCGCCGCGAGGACCCGGCCGCGCGAGGGGCAGGCGACCATCGTCGTACGGATCATCCCGGTGCCGTACTCCGAGGCCGTGGTCAGCACGCCGAGCGTCATGATGCACATGCTGCCGAGCAGCAGACCGAAGAAGCCCAGGAGCAGCGGGCTGTCGCCCGCCATGCTCTCCGGCGAGGAGTTGGCCGCGACCAGGGCGGCGGCCCCCAGCCCGATCCCGACGACGAGCAGCACGAACACGCCCAGCGTCCAGATCGTCGACCGCACCGAGCGGATCTTCGTCCACTCCGATGCGATGGCGTGCCCGAGATGCGTGCGCACGACGGGGATCGGCGAGGTGTAACCGGGGTACGACGGCCCGCCCGCCTGCCGGTTCGGCACGGCGGCCTGGGCCTGCTGCATCGAAGGCTGCGGGGTGCTCATCGGGCGTCCTCGGGCTGGGTCGGGGTGGTGGCGGATCCCTGCGGGGCAGGAGCGGCGGCCGGTGCGGGTGCCTGCGGCGCGGGAGCGGGCGCAGGCGGGGCGGCCGGGGGCTGGGGATGGGCGTACGGGTTGGGCATACCCGCGCCGGGGCCGCCGTAGGGACCCGGCTGCGCCTGGCCCTGCGGGCCCGCGAACGGCTGCCCGCCCTGCTGGGGCGGCGGCGGGGCGTACCAGTCCGGCTGGCCCTGCCCCGGGACGGGCATGGGGGGCTGCGCGCCCGGCGGGAGGGGCTGCATCAGGCCCGCCTTCTGGTCGATGGTCGAGCGGTAGTCCACCGCCCCCTGCGTCATCCGCATGTACGCCTCCTCCAGCGAGGCCTGGTGCGGCGACAGCTCCCACAGGCGTACGTCCGTGTCGTGCGCGATGTCGCTGATGCGGGGGAGCGGCAGCCCCGTCACCCGCAGCGCCCCGTCCTGCTCCGGCAGGACGTGCCCGCCCGCCTCCGTGATCGCGGACGACAGCTTCTCGCGCAGCTGCGGCTCGGT
>NZ_JBHVYZ010000064.1:0-6443 GCF_042880295.1 Streptomyces sp. NPDC058307 | reverse complement strand
GCCCGCCCGCCTCCGTGATCGCGGACGACAGCTTCTCGCGCAGCTGCGGCTCGGTGTCGGGCGTGCGCACGCGTGCGAAGCCCGCGGAGTTCGCGGCGATGAAGTCCTGGATGCTCATGTCGGCGAGCAGCTGCCCGCGCCCGATGACGATGAGATGGTCCGCGGTCAGCGCCATCTCGCTCATCAGGTGGGAGGAGACGAAGACCGTACGGCCCTCCGCGGCCAGCGCCTTCATCAGGTTGCGCACCCACAGGATGCCCTCGGGGTCGAGCCCGTTGACCGGCTCGTCGAAGAGCAGCACCTGCGGATCGCCGAGCAGCGCGGCCGCGATGCCGAGCCGCTGGCCCATGCCGAGCGAGAAGCCCTTGGAACGCTTCCTGGCCACGTCCTGGAGGCCGACCACGCCCAGCACCTCGTCCACCCGGCGGGCCGGGATCCCGGACAGCTGGGCCAGACACAGCAGGTGGTTGCGGGCCGCCCGGCCGCCGTGCACGGCCTTGGCGTCGATCAGCGCACCGACCTGCCGGGCCGCGTTCGGCAGCCTGCGATACGGGTGGCCGCCGATCGTCACCCGCCCCGAGGTGGGGTTGTCCAGGCCCAGGATCATCCGCATGGTCGTCGACTTGCCCGAGCCGTTGGGGCCCAGGAAGCCGGTGACGATACCGGGACGCACCTGGAAGGAAAGGTTGTACACAGCGGTCTTGTCGCCGTAGCGCTTGGTCAGGCCGACTGCCTCGATCATGCTCCGCACCCATCGCAAGGTTCAGGACAGCGGGGCACACGCCCCCGTAAGGGTTAGGAGCTTATCGGGACGCTGACGGTTCCGCTCAAATGAAAGCAAAGGCTTGTCGCGTCACGCGTCCCGCTTCTTCAACAGGACATAACCGCCGATCAGCGCCGCCACCACCCACAGCGCCATGATCCCGAGCCCGCCCCAGGGGCCGTAGGGAGTGTCGTCGTCGATCGGCGTGACCACCTGCATGATCCTGCTGCCGGCCTGGTCGGGCAGGAACCGGCCGATCTTCTTCGTCGCCGAGACATTGCCCAGGATGTTGGAGATCAGGAAGAAGAACGGCATCAGGATGCCCAGCGACAGCATCGGTGAGCGCAGCATCGCGGCGACGCCCATCGAGAACATCGCGATGAGAGTCATGTAGACGCCGCCGCCGATCACGGCCCGCAGGACGCCCGGGTCACCGATCTCGGCCCGGTGGGAGCCGAGCATCGCTTGCCCGAGGAAGAAGGTGACGAAGCTGGTGACGAGGCCGACGGCGAGCGAGAGCCCGGTGGCCACCACGATCTTGCTGGCCAGGAAGGTGCCGCGCTGCGGTACGGCGGCAAGCGAGGTGCGGATCATGCCGGTGCTGTACTCGTTCGAGACGACGAGCACCCCGAACACGATCATCGCGAGCTGTCCGAGGCTCATCCCGGCGAAGCTGATGAAGGTCGGGTCGAAGGAGAGCTTGTCCTCGCGGCTCATGTTGTCGAACTCGTTCTTCGACAGGGCCGAGATCAGGATGCCGAGTCCGATGGTGACGACCACGGCGAGGGAGAGCGTCCACACCGTGGAGGCCACCGACCGGATCTTGGTCCACTCGGAGCGGATGACCTGGGTCGCCGCCATGGTCAGTTCCCCTTCCAGCCGTTGCCCCACGGCTGCTGCTGCGGTGCCTCGACGGGTGCGTCGCTGTGGGCGTGGTACTCGACCGACTCCGCGGTCAGCTGCATGAACGCCTCCTCCAGGGAGGCCTGTTGGGGGCTCAGCTCGTGCAGCACGATCTGGTGCTGCGCGGCCAGCTCACCGATGTACTCGGACTTGCTGCCGTCGACCTCCAGCGTGCCGTTGCCGGCCTCCACGACGGTGACCCCGGCCGCGTGCAGCACGTCGAGCAGCCGCTCGCGCTGCGGGGTGCGGATACGGACGTAGGACCGCGAGTTCTGCGCGATGAAGTCGGCCATGGAGGTGTCGGCGAGCAGCCGCCCCTGGCCGATGACGACGAGGTGGTCGGCGGTCAGCGCCATCTCGCTCATGAGGTGGGAGGAGACGAAGACCGTACGGCCCTGTGCGGCAAGGGACTTCATCAGGTTGCGGATCCAGTGGATGCCCTCGGGGTCCAGCCCGTTGACCGGCTCGTCGAACATCAGGATCCGCGGATCACCGAGCAGCGCGCCCGCGATGCCGAGCCGCTGGCCCATGCCGAGCGAGAAGCCCTTGGCCTTCTTCCTCGCGACGGCGGTGAGACCGACCGTGTCGAGGACCTCGTGCACCCGCTTCTTCGGGATGCCGTTGCTCTGCGCGAGGCACAGCAGGTGGTTGAAGGCGCTGCGCCCGCCGTGCGTGGCCTTGGCGTCCAGCAGGGCGCCGATGTACGTGAGCGGGTCCTTGAGCTGGTCGTAGTGCTTGCCGTCGATGCGGACGTCCCCGGCGGTGGGCCGGTCCAGGCCCAGCATCATGCGCATGGTGGTCGACTTGCCGGCGCCGTTGGGACCGAGGAAGCCCGTGACGATGCCGGGTCTGACGGTGAAGGTCAGATTGTTGACCGCCACCTTCTCGCCGTACCGCTTCGTCAGTCCCGCCAGCTCGATCATGCGGACCACGCTAGGTGCGGCGTCCGGCAGATGCCAACCGTATGGGCAAACGGAGGCGACGGGAAAGGTGAATATCCGGCCCCGGACACGCCGAAGGCCCGCACCTGTCGGGGGAGAAGGTGCGGGCCCTTGGTGCCGTCAGGCGGTGTTACCGGGACTGCTGGGCCGGAACCCCACGGGAGATCGGCTCGTCGTCGGCCGGGGTGCTCGCGGCGGCCACCGCGGCGCCCGTCAGCGTGGCGAGCATCTCGCGGACGTTCGTCAGCTGGGCGTTGATCGAGTCGCGACGGTTCGTCAGAGCCGCCAGCTCCCGCTCGGATTCCGAACGGATGCGGTCGGCCTTGGCGTTGGCGTCGGCCACGATGTCCTCGGCCTGGCGCTGCGCGGTCTCCACCGTCTGGCGGGCGCGGCGCTCGGCGTCGGTGCGCAGCTTCTCGGCCTCCAGGCGCAGCTGCTCCGCGCGGTGCTCGATCTCCGCCAGACGCTTCTCCGCCTTCTGCTGACGCGAGGCCAGGTCGCGCTCGGACTGCTCCCGGCGCTTGGCGAGGTTCGTCTCGAAGTCGGCGGCGGCCTGCGCGGCCTTGGCGCGGGTCTCCTCGAAGAGGGCGTCCGCCTCCTCACGCTTGGACTGCGCGTCCTTCTGGGCCTCGGAACGCAGCTGGGACGCGTCGCTCTTGGCCTTCTCGACGATCCGGACGCCCTCGTCCTCCGCCTTGGACTTGCGCTCCGCAGCGAACGATTCTGCGTCGTTGCGGACCTGCTGGGCCGACGACTCGGCGAGTTCGCGGTGCTGCTCGGCCGCGCGACGGGCCTCCTCGCGCAGGTCCTTTGCCTCCTCCTCGGCGAGGCGGAGGATCTTCTCGACACGCGCGCCGAGGCCGGCGTACGACGGCTCGGCGTCGGACACCTGGGCCTGGGCGTTCTGCGTCTCGAGGTGGAGCTCCTCGATGCGCTTTTCCAGGGCGGTGATGCGGGAGAGAGCGCTGTCACGGTCGGAGACGAGCTTGGAGATCCGTTCGTCCACCTGAGCGCGGTCGTACCCACGCCGCACAAGCTCGAAGCCGTAGGGGGAAGTGTCGCTCATGGGGTTCCTGTCAAATGAGACCGGTGAGGTGATAGGGGGAATCCTAGGGGCCGAAGCGGTGTGTCATCGAGCGGATACGTGTTTGATCTGGAGAATGACACCCCTTTTGAGTGGCTAACCCCGGGACGGCTTGCCAAAAACTTGGTCAAAGGCCCCAGACGGCACCGGATTCCGACCAGTCGGTCAGCTGTCCGACGGCTTACCCGAACGAGGGGCGCCGACCGCGGCGCCCGCCTTGACGCCGCCGTCCTTGCCCGCCGATGGAGCCTCGAAGGATTCCAACGCCTCCAGGACGTCCTGGACACGGGAGATCTCGGTGTTGATGTCCTCGCGGCGGCGGACGAGGACCTCGAGCTCGCGCTTGCCCTCCTCGACCGTGCGCCTGGCCTCGCGGATCGCCTCGGCCTTGAGCTCCTCGGCCTCCCGGACCAGCGTGGCCTTCTTCTGCTCGGCCTCCTTGAGAAGCCCCTCGGCCTTCTTGACCGCGGCGATGCGCACCTTGCCGGCTTCCGAATTGGCCTCCGAGACCAGCTCCCTGGCCTTCGCCTGCGCCTTCGCGAGCTGCTCCTCCGCGGCCTTGATGAGCGCGTCGCAGCGGTCGCCGGTCGACTTCATGGTCTCCGCGGCCTCCCGGCGGGCCCGCTCGTGCAGCGCCTCGATCTCGCCGGTGATCCGGTCGCGCAGCTCCTCGGCCCGCTCCCTTATAGCGGTGGCGTCCCGGCGGGCACCGACGAGCAGCTCGTCCGCGTCCGTACGGGCCTTCTCCACGCGCGCGTTGCCCTCGACCGTCGCCTCCGACACCAGCCGGTCGGCCTCCGCGCGGGCCGCGCCCACCATGGTGTCGGCCTGCGCCTCCGCGTCCGTGGTGGTCTTGAGCGCCTGCTGCTGCGCCTCGGTGAGCAGCTTGTCCGCCTCGGCGGCGGTCTCCGTGATGAGCGTGTCGACCTGTTCGGCCGCCTCGGAACGCCGCTTGTTGGCGTCCTTGCGGGCCTCGTCGAGGGTGCGGTCGGCCTCCTCGCGCGCGGAGTTGACCAGCTCCTCGGCCGCGGCCGCCGCCTCCGCCCTGACCCGCTCGGCCTCGCTGCGGATCCGCTCCGCGTGCTGCTGCGCCTGCCCGACCGTGTCGGCGGCCTCGGCCCGCAGCCGCTCCGCGTCGCCGGTGGCCTCGCCGATCAACTGCTCGGCCCTGGCGACCGACTCCGCGCGGACCCGCTCCGCCTCGGCGACCGTCTCCGTGCGCAGCCGGTCGGTTTCGGTGAGGGTCTCCTCGGTGAGCCGCTCCGCTTCGTTGCGCGCCTCGGTGATGAGGGTGTCGGCCTGCCGCGCCGCGTCCGAGCGGATGCGGTTGGCGTCCTCACGGGCGTCCGCCCGGGTGCGTGAGGCGTCCTGCTCGGCCTGGGCGACGGCGTCCGAGGCCTCGGTGCGCGCCCGCTGGGCGTACTCGGCCGACTCCGACCTGAGCCGCTCCGCCTCCGCGATCGCCTCCGAGACGGTGCGCTCGGCGAGGGCCTTGGCGGCGTCCGTCTCCGCGGTGGCCTCGCGCCGGATCCGGGCCGCGTCCTCACTGGCCCGCTCCCGCTCGGAGTAGGCGTCCGAACGGACCCGGTCGGCCTCTTCCTGCGCCTCGCGCCGGGTGCGGTCGGCCACGTGCTCGGCGGCGGAGCGCAGCCCGGTGATCTCCTCCTGCGCCTGCTCGTGCAGCCCGGCGACCGAGTCCCGCACCTGCTGCGCGTGGAGCTCGGCGGCCGACACCAGCTCGGTGGCCCGCCGGTCCGCCTCCTCGACCAGCCGTACGGCCTCGGCCTGGGCCTCCTCGACCCGGTTGCGGGCGGAGGCGAGGAGCTCCTCGCTCTGCTCGCGGGCCCGCTGACGCTCCTGGTCGGCCTCCTGGCGCGCCGAGCCGAGGTACTCCTCGGCCTCGCGGCGGCGCCGGTTGGCCTCCTCCTGGGCGGCGGCCAGCGTCTCGGACGCCTCGGTGGTGATCCGCTCGGCGGCGGTCTGCGCCTCCGCCCGGACCCGGTCCGCGGTGTCCTGCGCCTCGGTCTTCAGCCGCTCCGCCTCGGTGGCGGCCTCGGTGCGCAGCCGTACGGCGACGGCCTCGCCCTCGGCGCGGGAGGCGGACGCGTCGGACGCGGCCTCGGTGCGCAGCCGGTCGGCCTCCGCCTCGGCCTGCTGCTGAAGGGTGCGGATCCGCTCGGCGGCCTCGCCGCGCAGCCGGTCGGTCTCCTCGGCGGCCTCGCGGCGGATCAGCTCGGCCTGCGCGCGCGCCTCGGTCAGGGCCTGCTCGGCGGCGGCGAGACGCTCCTCGGCCTCGGTGCGCAGCCGGGCCAGCTCGTCGGCGGCCTCGGCACGGCGTGCCTCTATGGCCCGCTCGGTCTCCTCGCGCAGCTCGCCCGCGGCCCGCTCGGCGGCGGCTGTGATCTCCTCGGACAGTTCGACGGCCTCGGCGCGCTGCCGCTCGGCCTCGTTGCGGGTGCGCTCCAGGGTCTCCTCGGCCTGCCGGCGCAGCGTGGTGGCGCGCTCGATGGCCTCGGTGCGGACCTTCTCGCTGTCCGTGGTGGCGCTCTGGCGCAGCTCGTCGGCGTCCGCCTTGGCCTTGGAGAGCAGTTCCTCGGCGGTCTTGGCCGCCTCCTCGATCTGCTGGACGGCCTCCTTGCGGGCCTCCGCGCGGATCTTCTCGCCCTCGGCGACCGCCTCGGAGCGCAGCTGCTCGGCCTCGCCGCGCAGCCGGCGGGCCTCCTCCTGCAGCTCGACCGTCTTGGCGCGGTAC